>JAJFTV010000044.1 GCA_021372725.1 Chloroflexota bacterium
CACCCTCAAACAGAGCGGCGTCAGCTCTTATTTCTTCTCAGGAGCAGCAGGCACAACCACCAACTTCGATATCGGCCGCACTGGGCAATATGTGCGCATACAGCTTAAGGGAACCAACTATTTGTCTCTGGCCGAGGTTCAGGTCTGGTCTGATGGCACCCAGGTGACACCTACACCTACCCCCATACCCACATCGCTTGTCGTCACGCCCAATCCATCCAGCCTTTATAAAAAACAAGTAAATTACCCATACTATATCCCCAATTTTGCACACCCTGACAAAGGGAATAACTGGTTTGGCGTGGCAGGCCAGATATTTAATGAAAATGGGATGCCGGTAAATCAGATCGTTGTCGTCGTAAAGGGAACCTTGAACGGTGTGGCAATTGAAAAATCCACCCAGACCGGTCTGAATACCGATTATGGCGCCGGTGGGTACGAAATTGTGCTAGGCAACGCACCGGTTGCGACGACCGGAAAATTGACCATCACACTGTATTCATTATCCGGCCAGGCCGTCAGCAGCCCAATCACTTTTGATACTTACGCTGACCCATTAAAAAATCTGGTATTGATCAACTTTCAGAAGAAGTGATCCATGGAAAATCCTGCTCCGTGAAGTGGAATCTCGCGGAGCAGGATTTCGTTGACATGCAACCAGGCGAATGATAAAATGGGAGGGCTTTAGGCCCCCATTGTCTAGTGGCCCAGGACGTGGCCCTCTCAAGGCCAAAACAGCGGTTCGAATCCGCTTGGGGGCACAGTAACATAACCACAAATTTGGCCGAGGGCGGATCGATCGATTCGTCTTTTTCGTTAATTGGCAAGCAGTACAATACGAGGGTATTAAAAAAGTCTTTTCACTTAGATGGTGGTATTGTATAACTTGCACAAAACGAGGTCGTTGCCAATTTCACGGGCCGCACACCTTAACTCCCTATTTTTGGAATGATCCCCAGCATATACCTCCTGTGCCCACTGGCTGGAACGGGCGTTTTCAACCCTCAACGCAGCTTTCGAATAGATGGTACACCGATGAATAAAACAACTGCAAAGAAGAGTTGTATGGATGCACACACCAGGACAGCAGATGGAGTTCCAACGGCTTCGGCAAGTGAACCTGCCAACATGGAACCGATGGGAGACATGCCTAATAATACTAATGTGTAAATGCTCATCACCCGACCACGCAAATTGTCCGGCACAATATGCTGAACCAGGTTGTTGGTCATGTTTACATAGGTTATGTACGACCAGCCTACGAACATGAGTGTTATCAACGATATTGGCAATGAGCGGATAAAGGAGAAGATGATCAGAAGAGTCGGGAACAAGAATGATCCGATAGTGAGCATTTTTCCCCGCTTAATCGATGATATCTGCGAAGCAATCATTAAGGCAGCAACAAGAGATCCGATCCCGCGCGCGGATTGAAGCCAACCATTCGTAGCGGAATTTCCATTTAATACGTCGACTGCCCAGGCGGGTATCAGGGTGGTAAATGACATTCCAAATACGCTGGTGATAGCAAGCATACCGATCAAAACCAGAATCGTCTTGTTATGGAAAACATAGCCAAGTCCTTCTCTCATGTCGGAGAAGGGATTTTTTGTACGTGGCGGTGCGACGAAGGGTTTGAAATGCATCAACGACAGGGCAATGATGACGGCGATAAAGGAAACCCCGTTGATCAGAAAACACCAACCTGGACCGAATGCAGCGTAAGCCAGGCCTGCAACAGCAGGCCCAACTGCTGTTGCTGAATTGAACATAGCCGAATTCAGAGCGATGGCGTTTCCCAGCACTTCACGGCTGACCAGCTCAAGCACAAATGACTGACGCGCGGGCGCGTCGAAGGCATTGTTGACACCCAACAGAAAGGCCAGAACGATGATGTGCCAGGGACGAACCGTACCGGTAAAGGTCAATGCTGCCAGGATAAACGCCAGTGTCATGGAGACGGATTGAGTGATGATCAGCAGTTTGCGGCGGTGCATCCGGTCAGAGACGACCCCGCCGAAGAGAGAAAAGATCCAGGTGGGTATCCCGGCAGCGAAGCCAACGTAACCCAGGTAAAGAGGGGAACCAGTTAATTGATATACGAGATAACCCTGGGCTGTACTCTGCATCCATGTGCCCACCAGAGAGGCGAGCTGACCGATAAACCACAAGCGATAATTCGGGAATTGCAGCGCAGCAAAGGTTTTGGTTGGAACAATAAATGACCCGTTTTTCTGTTGTTCAGGTTCTTCTGCTGCCTTTTCTTTCTGCGCATCTGGTAATTTCTCTACCATACGGTTTTTTTGAAAGGCTCCTTTTTAGTTGCTTTGCAACCTCTCCAATGATAAATCAATTCCGGCTAAAGAACAGAGGAATCGCTCATCTTCCCTCACCCATGCGAAACGTGAAAGCGCATCCAGAACGTGCAGCAGGTTGTGCCATACAAACGACACTTTTAGTTTTCAGAAGTCTGTACCCATATAGAACATGTACGGGTGTTGTACAAGGCTATCCTTGCATAACGTGAGAAGGGTCTCGTGCCTGCATGACAGACGGAGCTGTCTCGATATTCCTCCATTTCAGACAGAGCGCCTTCAGCATAGCAAGGTTTACATAGGGGCAGGGATCTTCTTTACGTCCTGGCCCACGGAATTTGCCAAGTTCCTTCGATCCAGCACACGGCCAACCATCGGCGCGCGCCAATCCAACCAACCATCCAGCCGCTCGCAGCACCTGCTGGTTCCTTACTCAAACCAAATCGGGCCTTGTCCGGTATTGAATCCAGGGTTCCCCTTCAAGTAGCCAATCGATCGGATGGTTAATCAAAGGCTGTTGTCAGGCAAAACCCTTGATTCTCATTGCGATTTGCGAATATCATATACCAATCGAATTGCTTCCTTTTTTGTGTGTACCCCCAGTTTTTTATAGATGCCCCGCAGATGTGTTTTTGTTGTATTGACGGTAACCATCAATTCGGCGGAAATTTCTTTTACCGTCTTTCCTTTACACA
Source organism: Chloroflexota bacterium (assembly GCA_021372725.1). Classification (GTDB taxonomy): domain Bacteria; phylum Chloroflexota; class Anaerolineae; order Anaerolineales; family Anaerolineaceae; genus JAJFTV01. The sequence goes on from JAJFTV010000044.1 coordinate 3,011, forward strand.
AAAGCTCAATGACATCTTCTTCCCGGTTACTTAGTAAATTGAGCAATGGAGAAAACTCATTCACCGGCGGTTTTGTATACAAATTTTGTAAAACATCATAATTCTCAATCGAAATATTGTTTTCAATTATCTGGCGGGTGAAATCGATAATCTTTTTATTCCCTTTTTCGGTTTCCTGATCCTGCAGCCAGGTCAAAATATCCACAAGAAGAGCATGAACCGATTGATCTTCTTCCAGAAACAAGCGTAAATTACCCTCTGGCTCCGCAATGACAAGTGCTCGATATAGATATTGCCGGCTTATATTACGTTCACCCTTATCATTCCAGCAGCGTGCAAGCAATATGAGGGCTTCTATTTCCCTCTCCTTCATTCCCGCCTGGTGAACAAAAGAAGAGATTTCATCCAGAATAACTATGGCCTCCAATTCTTTACTTGACGATAAATAGGCTCGCGCAGTGGCGATTTTTATGGCGACCTTTGCTTTCTTATGCGGATCCAGCTCATAAAGACCATGCATGAGCGACTCATGTATGAGCTTATCCTGCCTGACCTGATTGTTCACACTCCTGGCCAGATTGCCTTGATTTTCATTTACCGAAAGCCATAATCTAACCTGCATATCAATTAAATCTGAGGACAAAAAAGGTACAGCATTCGGCTTTTCATAAAATCCTTTCAAAGCCTGATCAAAGTAGAATTGTGCCTTTTTCATATTTTTGAATGCATAATAGCACTTGGACAACCGGACATACAAAAATTCCGGCCTTATCCAGGTTGTTGGCTCATTTTCGATAATCTCCAATTGATTCTCAATTTCACTTACAAAGTGAGCAGCGTTTTCAAGTTGATTTCTTTCAATTGCGATCTCAGCCAGCCCGGTTTTAGCGTAAGCTAAGAACACTTCGCCGAGCTTATTTTCAATTGCATATTCCAGTAGATGATAATAATCCTGCTCCAGCAAGGAAAGGCAGCCTTGCATTTTTAACACTTGCGCATGACCTGTCAACGAATAACCATATTCATAGATCAATTTATGTTGGACCGCAAATTCCATTCCCCGGTAATATTCCTGAAGGCCGTCATCCAGTTTACCGGTCACCACATACGATTCAGCCAGTATGTGTGTCATACTTCCAACAAAGTAAACATCCTCCTGTGGTGCGTTTTCTCGTAATTCAATAATTTCTGCCATTCCTGAAGTAATATCGCCGGTAAAACATTTCATCACTGCTCGCAATGCCGCAATTTCCCATCGAATATAATTTTTCTGCCTTTCAGTCTGGTTTTTACCTGCCCTTCTGGAAAGGATATGCTCCGTTGTGACAAGCCATGTTTTTATTTTTTCAAAATTTCCCTCAAGGAAATAGGCCAATGCCACATAAATTCCGAGCTGCGGCCGCTCTTCGATTAAATCCATTGACAATCGATTGATCCATTGTATCAGCCTGTCCAGGTTGTAGTGTGTTACAGCGGATAACGCACATTGATCAATGATTCTTGCTGCAGATTGCAAATCACCTGAATCCAGTGCACAGGATACAGCTTTGTCGGAATAACCATTCTCTAAAAACCATTCAGTGGCTTTTTTTAGAACTAAGGTTTTGCTTTCAGGATATTTTTCGACTAATAATTTACGCAGAGTTTCCGCAAACAAATGATGATAACGATACCAGTTTTGATTCTTATCCAGGGAAACAGTAAAGAGTTGATTTAGAGCGATCTGATTCAAGATTTGTTGGCTGTCAGAACGCTCTAAAACCACATTACACAATGGCCCCGAAAATTCGGATAAAACGGATGTTTTCAAGAGAAATTCTCTGGTTTCAATGTCTTGATTATTCAGAACTTCTTCAATCAGAAAATCGAAAATATGACCATAATCACTATCCAGATCGGTTGCTAACTTGTGTAAATCCTTATTGCCATGCATAGAAAGTGCCGCCAGTTTAAGCCCGGCAATCCAACCTTCTGTAGCATTGGCAAGAAAAACGACCTGATCATGTTCAAGAACCAGACCCATTACATTCGCGAGGAACACATTAACCTCTTCCTGAGTAAATGAGAGATCGCTGGTTGATACCTCCACCAATTGACCCAATGCTCTTAAACGCGACAAAGGGATTGGCGGCATTGTACGGCTTGATATGACCAGGTGGAAATTTCTGGGTTGATGTTCAATAAAATAACTCAAGCTTCGATGGATGGAGTCATCCGTAATTAAATGATAATCATCCAGAACAAGGCATATCGAGTGAGTGGAAGCTGAAATCTCGTTGATGATCAGATTTAAGTATGAATAGTTCTCCAAATCAGATTGAGACTGATTCAACTGTTGAAAATTGATCTTAAGCTTTGGATAAATTTGTTGTAAAGCTTTGGTGATATAAGACCAAAAGCGTACAACTCTGTTGTCGTAACTATCCAGGGAAACCCACGCGACTCGCCAGTTGGAGGGCAGGCGTTTTGAAATCCATTCGCCCAACAAGGTTGTCTTGCCATAGCCGGCCGGAGCAACAACCAGGCTTACCTTTGATTTAAGGCTTGAAGACAAGATTTTCGTGAGTCGGTTACGGTCAACCAACCTCGCAGCAATTTGAGGCTTCTCCAGTTTTGTTGCCAACAAATGGTTAATAAATTGTCCGTCCGATGAGTCAGGTTCGATCATCCTGCCGTTGCTTAAATTTTCCATATCTCATACCCGGTTAACCCTTTTTTCATCCATTCTTCATCCCATCACCTATATTCTATTCCCAAACCAATCATAATATACTCTAACCGGGTGTTCCAATATTGTTAACCCAGGCACGGTTCATTTTGATTGGATATAAGCAAACGCCTGGCAAATTGATCACAAGATTTTAGGATGAGGAGAATGATCATGAAGCAAGAGGACAAGGAAAAAACAGGTATCAGTCGGCGGGATTTTCTAAAAACTGCTGCGGCGGTATCGGCGGCGGGTGTCATAGGAGCTTATGTACCAAAAGATGTCAGTTCAGAAGCGATCGTAAATGGGCAAAAGGAAAGTGCCGCAAGTGAAAATCAATCGCCTGAAATTCGGGAAAATGATGAGTCCTGGCGGTGGGATCGCAAAAATGTAAAAATTGAAAAGCTGCTCGAACCTGGCAAAATTGGAAAAGTTCAGACCCGCAATCGTATGATCAAGACAGCAGCCTATGGTTGGATTTTGTGGGATATGGCCACCAATTCTTTCAGGCCTGAGGGTTTGGCATATTACGAAGCCATTGCAAAAGGCGGGGTCGGGTTGATGGTGATGGAGGATCCTGCCTTCCGCCCTGATACCATCGGCAGGCCATTTTATGATGACGCCTCGATTGCGGTTGAAAGCCAACTTGTAGATCTCATCCATAAACATAACTGTCCAACCTTCGCTCAATTAACCGATTTCAGGCCTTTGATGGGTATAGCCGCCTCATCAGCGTATTACTACCCGACAAAATTGGATATGAATGGCGCCATGCCTGTAGCCCTGACAGTCGCTGACATTAAGGACAATACAGAACTGATCGCCAAGGGAGCAGAAAGGTGCATGAAAGCAGGCTATGACGGCGTGGAGCTCAATTGTGCTTGCAGCCACATGTTTGCGACCTTTACATCCAGGTTCTGGAATAAACGTGAAGATGAGTATGGCCCCCAGAGTTTTGAAAACCGCGCCCGTATTGTAACAGACATGATCCAGGCCATAAAACAACGCTGTGGTTCAGATTTTCCAGTCGGTATTTTACTGAATGGCTTCGAGATGGATACAGTTGAGCTTGGTAATAATTCACTCACCTGTACGATTGAAGAAGGTGTTGAATTGGCTAAACTTTATGAGCAGGCGGGAGCTGATTCTATTCAGGTAAGAAGCCACTCCATTGGAAATCACATTACCGGATTTTTCCCGGATTACTATTATATGTTTGGTGAACAGCCGGATACCGGTTATGGTCAGCCAATAGATATTGAAAAATATTGGCCGGAATTTATCACCAAATATGATGGAGCCGGTGGATTTATTGATACGGCTGCAAAATATAAAGAAGCGCTCTCCATTCCTATCATCACCGTTGGAAGTATGGACCCTCGCTTGATCCCGGATGTGGTGGAAACCGCTTTGCAAGATGGAAAAATCGATTTTGTTGCCATGACTCGCCCATTGACTGCTGATCCTGAACTCCCCAACAAAATTGCTGCCGGCCAAATTGATGATGTCAGACCATGTGCTCAGTGTATTACCTGCTTTCCCATGACACGCTGCCGTGTCAATGCAGCCTCGACTCGTGCCAATGGCCCGGACATGCCGGAAGGTTATGATGTGCAGCCTGCCACCACAAAGAAAAAGGTGTTGGTTGTGGGTGGCGGCCCGGCAGGGTTGGAAGCCGCTCGTGTTGCCGCATTGCGTGGTCATGAAGTAACGCTATATGAAAAAACAAGAAGGCTGGGTGGTTTGATGCCCATCGCAGCAGTTGTTAAAGGCAAACATGAGAAAATTGTTGAATTTGTAAGTTACCTGTCCAACCAGGTCGAAAAACTTGGTGTGAATGTCAAACTTGGTAAAGAGGTTGATGCGGCTGTGGTGGAAGAACTTCAACCTGATGCAGTCATTGTTGCTACGGGTGGTGTTGAAACAATGCCCGACATTCCCGGGATTGATAATTCCATCGTGGTCAGCAGCGAGTCATTGCATAAATTATTGGAACTTGGCCTAAAGGTTGTCAGCCCCAATACACTGAGAACATTATCGAATTTCTACATGCCTGTAGGTAAAAAAGTCGTCATCATCGGCGGCCAAATACAAGGTGTTCAGCTTGCTGAATTCCTGTCACAACATGATCGCGATGTCACGATTGTCGATGAAGGCCCGGTGGAAAATATTGGACTTAACCTCCCCTCCTATGTCAAAGAACGTGTGGTACTCTACAATCAATCTCACGGTGTCAAGACTCTCATGGGTGTCAAATATCACGAAATCAATGATGAAGGCATTAAGATCACGACCAGCTATGGAATTACAGAGACTATTAAGGCAGACAGCATCATCGTTGCCTTACCCACTGCTCCCAATACCGGTCTGGCAGACAGCATTAAGGGCAAGGTCGCTGAAGTCTATACCATTGGTGATTGTAAAGTTTCTGGTGTCATGGTCGATGCCGTTGAGGCTGGAAACCTGACTGCGCGCAAGATCTAAAGGTTAATAAAAAGGAAATACTCAAAAGAGACCCTGCGATTGCCGTTCCCGTCGCCCGGTATTTCCTGATCAACCATTTGTAAACAGCATTGTTATTTTGTTTATTACAGCAGTAACAATGCTGTTTCATTTAAAATCAGGTATCCACTTTTCTATGTATTTCTGGGCCTAATTAATTCCAACCTCTAAAGCTCTGATGTCGATTTTACAAAATCGATCACCTCATCGAGATAGGCAAAAGCCAGCCCGGTGACAGTATCCGCCCCACCATAATAAATGGCGATCCGTCCGCTGGGCTCATCGTAGAGGGTTGCGCAAGGAAAAACCACATTCGGCACATCGCCCACGCACTCGTAATAAGTCTGCGGCGAAAGCAGGTAAGGTTCCCCCCGCCGGATTACCTTCCAGGGTTGATCCAGATCCAGAAGAGCTGCGCCAAAACTGTATACAAAGCCGTTGCAGGATGTCAGCACACCATGGTAAAAAACAAGCCAACCCTCCGCGGTTTCGAGGGGCACCGGGCCGGCTCCAATTTTTGTACTTTGCCAGCCGCTCTTTACGCCCATCACAAAACGGTGCTGCCCCCAATGGATCAAATCAGGGCTCTGGCTGAGGAAAATATCGCCAAAGGGCGTGTGGCCGTTATCACTGGGACGGTTCAGCATGACGTATTTCCCATTAATCTTGCGCGGGAAGAGAACACCGTTGCGATTAAAGGGCAGTAGTGCATTCTCGAGAAAATGGAATTTTTCGAAATCAAAGGTATACCCAATGCCAATGGTCGGCCCGTGATACCCGTTGCACCAGGTGACGTAGTAACGATCCTCCAGCCAGACCACACGAGGGTCATATCGATACTGGAAGCTGCCGATTTCCGAATCATCGCACGACCATGCAATGGGATCATTATCCAATACCCAGTGGAAACCATCTTCGCTGAAACCACGATTCAGGTTCATTTCGCGTTTTTTATTGTCGCAACGAAACACACCGGCGAACATGCCGTTGAAAGGGACCACCGCGCTATTGAATATACTATTGGAGGACGGGATTTGATTTCTGGAAATAATAGGGTTTGCACTATACCGCCAGACAACATCGGAGCAGCCGGCCGGGCGTTCTTCCCATGGCATATTCGGAATTCGGAAATTAGTTGTCATTGGAGTTCCCCTTTCTCTTTTATTGCAGCCATTTTCACAAAGTAGTTTTCTTAAAGTAGTTGACACCCGTACGAAAATCTTGTATACTATTTTTGGGAGCGCTCCCATTTTATCATATTTTAGTGATGAAATCCAATTGTCTTAATCGAAATGAAAATAATCCGGATCACGGTTTGAGAGCGTTACCCATATCAGGAGCCATCCATTGTTGAACCTCACCCTTGAAGATATTGCGAAAAAAGCAGGCGTTTCGCGCTCGACGGTGTCCCGCGTTGTCAACAATCAACCTAACGTCAGCGAGGATGTTCGCAAGCGTGTTTTGGATGTAATACAAGATACCGGTTTTCATCCCAACGCCGCTGCCCGTACCCTCGCCTCCCAGCGCTCATGGACGATCGGTTTGGTTCTGCCGCACAGCATTAGTTTCTTCTTCACCGATCCGTATTACCCGCTCTTAACCAAAGGCATTGCACAAGCCTGCAATCAATATAATTACACGCTGGCATTTTTCCTTGTCGCCACAAAAGAGGATGAAGAGAAGATTTTTCCCCGCGTGGCGCATAAAGGGTTCCTGGATGGTGTTGTTGTTCAATCCGGTCATCATGGTGATCAAGGAATTATCGGACGGATGATCGACGCCAATTTACCACTGGTCGTTGCCGGTCGTCCCTTCCGCTCTGACAATGTCACTTATGTAGATGTTGACAATATTCATGCGGCCCATAAAGCCGTTTCACACCTCATCGGGTTGGGCAGACGGCGTATCGGTACGATTACCGGACCTACCAGCAGCACTGTAGGTATTGACCGTTTGGAAGGTTACAGAAAAGCAATCATGGACGGCGGTTTGATGATTAACGAAAGCCTGATTGCAGAAGGCGACTTTACGGAAGGGGGTGGATATGATGCGATGAAAAAAATAATTCCGAACAAGCCGGATGCAATCTTTGCGGCATCCGATGTGATGGCAATAGGCGCCATGCGAGCTGCAAGAGAAGTAAATCTCAAAACCCCTGATGACATCGCATTTGTAGGTTTCGATGACCTCCCCATGGCAGCATACCCAAACATTCAATTAACCACTGTCAGGCAGCCAGTCGTCCAGTTCGGTATTCGAGCTGTAGAAACATTGATCGAAATGATCGAGAATGGTATTACACAACCCCGCCATCTCATTATGGAAACTGAATTGATCATTCGCGAATCTAGCGGCGCAAACCACAAGTAATCGGAGGAAATATACACGATTTCTACCTGTTTTTTAACATGATTGGGAGCGCTCTCATAATATTACTCTCCCATTTCGATTTAGTTAACAGGAGGTGAAGGCAGACAAACCCGAAAATTAAAGCGGTCAACTACCATATTTAGTATCAATCAACTTTAGGACAAGGAGAAAACAAATGAAACGTATATTCATGCTTCTATCTATTTTGGCAATCTTCAGTATGCTGCTTGTAGCTTGTCAGCCGGCAGCAACAGAAACCCCGGCAACAGAAGCTCCAGCCACAGAAGCCCCGATGGCAGAACCAACCGTGGCAAAACCTGCGGCGACAGAGCCTGCCGTAGCAGAACCCACAGCAGAACAACCCGTAGCAGCCGAAATCCCGGTAGAATTTCCCCGCAATGAAACACTTTATGTCAGCGGTTCAGCCTGGGGTCCGGCATCGACCTGGAATCCATTTCAGCCAGGCAGCCTGGCCAACACGACAGGTACCATCGGTTTCGTATACGAATTCCTGTTCGACTTCGATCCGCAAACTGGTGTAGTGACACCCTGGCTTGCCGAAAACGGCGAGTGGGTTGACGCTACCACATACAGTGTTACTCTTAGGGAAAATCTAACCTGGAGCGATGGACAACCCTTGACTGCTGATGACGTCAAGTTCACTTTTGACCTGGGCCAACAGTATGCAGCGCTTTGGTTCTCACCACTTTGGACCTATTTGACCGGAGTTGAAGCGGTCGACGCTACCCATCTGACTTTCACATTTGTTGATCCCCTGTACCAGGAGTGGGACAACTACCTCTACAATTTACCCATTGTTCCAAAACACTTGTGGGAAAGCATGACAGAAGAGCAAATCACAGTCGGTGCGAATGAGAAGCCCGTCGGGTCTGGCGCGTATTTGTACCTGGCGAATGCTGATGATCGCAACATCTGGATGCGGAACGAAAATTGGTGGGGAACCAGCGTATTTGGCACCCCTGCCCCCAAGTACATCGTTGACATTCGCACATCCGGTAACAATGTTGCCCTGGGCATGGTGCTAAAGGGCGAAATTGATCTTAGCAACAACTTCCTCCCGGGTGTGGCAGAATTGGCAAACAAGGGGTACGTTAAAACCTATTTCGCAGCAGCTCCCTACATGCTTTCTGCCAATACAGCAGTTTTGTTCCTCAATACCACCAAGAAACCGATGGATGATGCTCAGTTTAGAAGAGCACTCGCTTTTGCAATTGATGTCCCTTCCATTGTAAATGTTGCCTATGCACAATTGGTGAAGGCAGCCAGCCCCTCTGGACTGCTCCCTTCTCTGAGCAAATTCGACGATCAGGCCGTAATATCTGAATTAGGGTACAGTTTCGACGCTGCAAAAGCAAAACAAATGCTCGCCGATGCGGGTTACGTGGATACAGATGGTGATGGTTTCGTTGAAGCTCCTGATGGCTCCAAGATCGAGCTGGAAGTGACCTGCCCGAGTGGCTGGTCCGACTGGATGGCAGCCATTGATATTATTGCCAGCAGCGCACAGGCAGCAGGAATCAACATCAAGGCAGCGACACCCGATTATGGTGCGTGGAACACTGCACTCATGGGCGGCACATTCGATATGACCCTCAACAACTGGGCTTCCTTGAGCAACACTCCATGGACCCTGTATAACCTCTTGTTCAGACACCCTGTTGTTGAGCAAATGCAAAGTGGTAACTTTGGTCGATATGAAAACCAGGAGTTGTTCGATCTGGTGGACGCACTTGCCAAAGTACCTACCAACGATGAAGCAGGTATGAAGGCCGCCTGCGGAAAAATTCAGGAACTCATGCTGACTGATATGCCCATGATTCCACTCTGGTACAACGGCCTTTGGGCTCAATGGAGTGAATCAACCTGGACAAATTGGCCAAGCGAAAGTTCAACTACACCAACTCTTCCCACCACATGGTCAGGGTACTGGCAATTGGGTGGGTTGCAGACCCTCATCAACCTAAAACCTGTAACTCCATAGCCAGGGGATTGGGCAAATCGCCGCCCCTCCCTGCTTTGAAGGGAGGGGCGGCACCAGTAGATCATAAATAAACAGGAGTTTATGTGAGAAAATACTTCCGAAGAAAGATACTCATCTATTTACTGACCTTTTTTCTCGCAGTGACCATCGACTGGATGATTCCTCGTTTCATGCCCGGTGATCCCATCCGGAATATGCTGGCCCGAGTCTCGGTAAGCAGTAATGCTTCTGCGATGCAAATCATGTACGACTATTTTTCGCATATTTTCGGATTGGATCTTCCTCTCTGGCAACAATATCTCAATTTCTGGAATTCGCTTATCCACGGTAATCTCGGCATCAGCACTTACCTTTTTCCAACACCTGTAACCACAGTACTCATGCGTGCTGTTCCTTATGATGTTTTTCTTCTTGTTCCGGCAATTTTATTAAGCTGGTGGACAGGAAACAAGTTTGGCGCCTTCGCAGCGCGTTCCAAGTTTCTTGACAATACCATCTCTCCCATAAGCTATATTCTCACAGCCACACCTTATATGTGGTTAGGTATTCTCCTGGCCTGGTTTTTTGGAATTATTTTGGGACTTTTTCCGATTGCCGGCGCATATAGTTACTCAATGCGCCCCAATCTCTCCTGGAACTTTATCGGAAGCCTTTTGCACCATTGGTTTTTGCCGTTTGCCTCTCTCTTCATAGTCATGTTTGGCGGTTGGGCAATCGGGATGCGCAATATGATTATTTACGAACTTGAGGCAGATTATTCCCACTATTTGGAGGTTCTGGGGGCTCCGCGCAGTATGGTTAGAAAATATGCCTTCGGGAATGCCATCCTGCCCCAACTCACCGGTCTTGCTCTGCAACTGGGTGCCATCGTAGGCGGCGCCCTGGTGACAGAAGTTGTATTTTCTTATCCGGGTATTGGCTACCTTCTGCTTGCAGCAATCCAGAATCAAGATTATTTCCTTATACAGGGATGTTTTCTTTTCATTATTATCGGTGTGTTGCTGGCAAACTTCATCATTGACATTGTCTATGTCATTGTTGACCCAAGGACACGCCGGGGAATGATGGGAGAATCGGCTTGAAAAAGAAAAACGAATTTCTCTATTTTGCATTTCGGAACAAGAAGTTTGTCATCGGGCTGATCATCATACTGCTATTTCTTTTTCTGGCGATCTTTGGCCCATTCCTCACACATAACGATCCCTTTGCTTATGTAAATCTTTCAGGTGCTCAACCCCCATCCGCTGAATACTGGTTTGGAACCACATTCTTTGGACAGGATGTATTTTCCCAGTTTGTGTTTGGGTTAAGAGCCACCTTTCTTGTTGGATTAATCGGCGGTGGAATCGGTACGTTGATCGGAATACTGATTGGTTTTACAGCCGGCTATCGTGGCGGAATGGTGGATGAAGTCCTCAATATTTTAACCAACATCGTCCTGGTTATCCCCACCATGGCGGTTCTTCTCATCATTGCAGCCTATCTTCAAGTGAGAAGCGTTTTCACCGAATGTCTTTTTATCGGGTTTACCGCCTGGCCATGGGCTGCCAGAGCTATCCGTGCCCAGACTTTTTCTTTACGCACGCGCGACTTTGTGGATCTGGCTAAAATGAGCGGGATGAAGGCCAACAAGATCATCTTCACCGAAATCGCACCCAATATGATGTCCTATCTGGTAATGACTTTCATCCTTCAATTTGGAGGAGCCATCCTCAACGCTGCAACACTCGATTTTATCGGCCTGGGCCCAACGAATGCAATTTCACTGGGCCTGATGATGCAATATTCCGTTCTCTGGGGTGCCCTGCAGTTTGGAACCTGGTGGTGGTTTATCCCACCGGGTCTGGCGATCACCGCCATCGTCGGAGCCCTTTACACCATGAACGTCGGCCTGGACGAAATCTTCAACCCCAAACTCAGGGAGATGTGAAATATGAGCTTACAAGTAGATGGCCTCACCGTCTATTATCAAACCCTGCGAGGTGACGTACAGGCGCTTGAAAGTGCCTCCCTGAAAATTGCCGATGGTGAAATCATGGGGCTGGCGGGGGAATCTGGCTGTGGGAAAACCACTCTCGGTCACAGCTTAATTTATCTTGCGCCACCGATGAAATATGTCGGTGGTCACGTCAGGTTGGATGGAAAAGAACTTCCCATTTGGGATGTAGAGCAGATGAATGACTATCGATACAACCACATCTCCATCATCCCGCAGTATGCCATGAATGCCATGAACCCGATCCGTAAGATTGGCAAGATGACTGAAGAATTAATCAAAGCAAAAGGCGTCGATTTTAAGACAATACTTCCAGAGCTTGAAAGAAGACTCGATCTGGTGAAACTCCCGCGCGATGTATTGAATATGTATCCCATTGAGCTGTCGGGAGGCATGAAGCAGAGAATGGTGATGGTGATTTCCATACTGCTGGGGCCATCCCTGCTCATTGCAGACGAGGTAACCTCAGCACTTGATGTTGCCAGCCAAAAGGCTGTTGCAGAAATGCTGGTTGAATTTCGCAACCAGAAATACTGTAACAGCGAAATTGTCATCACACACGATATCTCAATTCTTTACCAGATTGCGGACAGCATTCTTATCATGTATGCCGGCCAATTAGCCGAGAAAGCCGCCACCAAAACCATCATTGAAAATCCGCGCCATCCTTATACCAAGTTGCTGATATCATCCCTTCCGAAAGTGGGTATCAATGAGGCAGAAAAAAGGTTGACCGGCATACCCGGAAAACCTCCCCTGCTTCTCAATCCGCCAGCAGGCTGTCGATTCAGGGATCGATGTCCTGTCGCTTTCGATCAATGCGTGGAAGTGCCCCCGTTTCTGGAGATCGAGAAAGACCATTTTATTGCTTGCTGGAAAGAGGGAAATCAGAATGCTTAAACTCGACAAAATATCAAAGGTTTATCGAGTTGGAACGTTTGGTGGAAAAGCACTCCATGCGGTCAATGAAGTCAGTTTTGATATTCAAGATGGAGAAGTCGTCTCATTGATTGGAGAAAGCGGAAGCGGGAAAAGCACCATTGGAAAGATGATCCTGAAGCTTGTTTCGATAACGTCCGGAACCATTACATTCGACGATATGGATATCTCCAATATCAAAGACGATAAGGTCAAGGAGTATTACCGAAAAGTTCAGGGAGTTTTTCAGGATCCATTCAGTTCTCTAAACCCTATCTTCAAGGCAGACCAGCTTTTTAAAACAATCCACGATGAGTTCTATCCTGAAGTCAATGGAAAGGCCTGGAATGACAAGGTAGAGGACGCAATGCGGTCGGTTGGCTTGAACCCTGAACACGTCTTGAATAAATATCCTCACCAACTCAGCGGTGGTCAACTTCAACGCTTTCTGATTGCACGCGCCTTGTTGCTGGATATCAAATTTCTTGTCGCGGATGAGATCATCAGCATGCTGGATGCTTCCACGCGGATTGACGTACTCAACCTGCTGGCAGACCTGAAAAAATCGCGCGGGCTTTCCATCCTATTCATCACCCACGATCTGTCTCTGGCAAATTACATCAGCGAAAAAGCAGTCATCCTTTACCGTGGAAATGTTGCCGAGATCGGCGTGACAAAGACGATATTTGATACCCCGCTTCATCCCTATACGCAGATGCTAATGGCCTCAGTCCCGCGCCTGGACAAGAAATGGGATCAGGTAATCAACGTTGAATTGAAACCTACTGCCAGTGAAATCTCCAAAGGGTGTGTCTATATGGATCGCTGTCCACTGGCATTTGATAAATGTCATGAGAGGCCTCCATTAATCGTTATCGACCAGAATCGTTCCGTTGCATGTTGGAAGACACTCGATGAAGAATATGTTCGCCAGCATGGCACAAAGCTGGAAATGGAAACTTACCGGTGAGATGTGAAAAAAATAGTCAGGAGCATCTATGCATTACGGTTACTTTAGCGATGAACGCCTTGAATATGTCATTACCCAACCTGATACACCCATGCCATGGATCAACTACCTGGGCTATGATAATTATTTCGGAATTATCTCCAATACTGCCGGGGGTTACTCATTTTACAAGGACGCCCGTCTCCGCCGCCTGATCCGATACCGTTATAACAATGCCCCGTTGGATGAAGGGGGTCGTAATATATACATTCGCGATAATGACGCTGAGAAACCCTTTTTCTGGTCTCCCACCTGGCAACCAACGCGAACCCCCCTTGATTCCTACGAGTGCCGCCATGGAATGGGATACACAGTTATCCACTCCAGGCTGGCGGATATCGAAGCACAGGTTCGATACTTCATTCCGATGAAGGAAAACCTGGAAATTTGGGAGTTGACCATTGAAAATCAACGCAACAAACCTGCCAACCTTTCGATTTTTTCCGCAGTTGAATTCTGCCTGTGGGATGCCCTGGATGATGCCGTCAATTTCCAACGTAATTACTCGATTGGAGAAGTTGAAGTTGAAGACAACATCATCTACCACAAATCCGAATACAGGGAACGCCGCAATCACTTTGCTTATTTCACCTGTTCAGAACCTTTGACGGGTTTCGATACACAGCGCGAATCATTCCTGGGGTCTTACCGGGGATGGGATTCACCACAGGCAGTTGAAACCGACCGGATGTCTGGCTCGATTGCACAGGGCTGGCAGCCTGTTGGCGCATTACAAATCAGGTTACACCTGAAGCCGGGTGAAAAACGGAAAGTGATCTTTCTCCTCGGCTATCATGAAAATCCCGAAGCTGAAAAGTTCAATCCGCCTGGTTCTCAAATCATCAACAAGCTGACAGTAAAACCGGTCATTGCCCGCTATCTTCAGCCAGAGGCTGTGGAAGAGGCATTTCAATATTTGCAAGATTATTATCGGAAATTGTTAAGTCAATTTCAGGTAACCACACCCGATTTGCACACCAATCGCATGGTCAATATATGGAACGCCTATCAGGTCATGGTTACTTTCAACTTCTCCCGTTCCGCATCGTATTTCGAGTCAGGCATCGGGCGCGGTATGGGTTTCCGCGACTCGAACCAGGATTTGCTCGGCTTTATGCATCTTGAGCCTGAACGGGCAAGGCAGCGCATTCTGGATCTGGCCAGCACACAACTGCCGTCAGGAGGGGCATATCATCAATACCAGCCATTAACCAAACGCGGCAATGACGATATCGGCAGCGGCTTTAACGATGATCCCCTTTGGCTGGTGCTATCGGTTACGGCATACATCAAGGAGACCGGCCACTGGAACATCCTTGACGAATTAATCCCCTACGACAATACTCCCGGAACAGAGGAGCCGCTCTATGGTCATTTGCAGCGATCCATCCAGTACACGCTTGACCACCTCGGGCCGCACAATTTACCATTAATGGGTCGCGCGGATTGGAACGACTGTCTCAATTTGAACTGCTTCTCCACCACACCCGGTCAATCATTTCAAACTGCGACCAATATCGAAGGCAAAATTGCCGAGAGCGTATTCATTGCCGGCATGTTTGTTCTGGCAGCCAAGGAAATGCTCGAGTTAAGCGAAAAAATCGAAAAAGCAATCATCAATAAGGAAATGAGAGGTCAATTTCCCGTCCTGTCTTCCCAATATTTACACCAAATAATTGGAGAAATGGAAAAAGCCATTTGGGAAGCAGGCTGGGACGGAGACTGGTTTCGCAGGGCTTATGATGCTCATGGAAACCTCATCGGGTCAAAAGAATGTGGGGAAGGACAGATTTTCATCGAGCCACAGGGGATGTGCATCATGGCCGGGCTTGGCACAAAGGATGGACGTGCCAGGCAGGCGCTGGATTCGGTTGCGGAGCGCCTGGCAACTCCACACGGGATCGTACTTCACCAACCGGCTTATACGCACTATTATCTTAATCTGGGCGAGATTTCATCCTATCCTCCTGGCTACAAGGAAAACGGCGGGGTTTTTTGCCATACCAATCCATGGATCATGATTGCTGAAACAAAAGTTGGGCGCGGGGATAAGGCCCACGATTATTATTTGCGCATTAATCCCTCCGCACGCGAGCATTTCAGCGATCTCCATCACTGCGAACCATACGTCTATTCACAGATGATTTCCGGACGGGATGCCGTTAAACCGGGAGAAGCAAAGAACTCCTGGTTAACCGGCACTGCTTCCTGGAACTATATTGCCATTACCCAATGGATACTGGGTATTCGCCCTACTTATGAAGGATTACAAGTCGCACCGGTTATTCCACAAAGCTGGAATCATTTTGAAGCAACACGCATTTTCAGGGGGGTGAGATATTACCTGGAAGTTGAAAGAATAGGACCCGGGAATGAAGTTGAGCTTGAAGTGGATGGCGTACCGGTCGAGGGCACTATTATTCCCCTCCCGCTCTCTGATAAACAAACCGTTCAGGTTAAGGTAAAAATACACTGATGCAATACGGTTATTTTGACGACGAAGCCAAAGAGTACGTGATCACACACCCCGATACGCCCCAATCGTGGAGCAACTATCTGGGTTCTACAGAATATGGGGCGATTATTACCAACAACGCGGGCGGTTACAGTTTTTATCAATCGGGGGCCCGCGGACGATTCCTCCGTTTGCATTTCAACAGTATCCCAAAGGATCAACCCGGGCGTTATTTTTACCTGCGTGATCGCCAGAGCGGTGATTTCTGGTCAACGTCCTGGCAGCCGGTTGGCAAGCCGCTCGACAGCTATTCATCCACCTGCCGTCACGGCACAGCCTATACGGTGATCGAATCCAGGTACTCCGGAATATCAACCAGGACCACCTACTTCGTACCTCTGGGAGAACATTTCGAATACTGGCAGTTGAAGATTACCAACGAGACAGAATCACCGCGCGACCTTTCCGTATTTTCGTTCTGTGAGTTCACCAATCAATGGGACACCTATCAGGATCAGGTCAATTTGCAGTATTCTCTCTTCATCGTCCGTGGAAAACAAATGGATGACGGTCTCTTACGGATCGCCATCCAGGATCATTTGACCACCCAGAATGATGAGTATGGACAGCACGATGTTGCCCGGCATGCCTGGATGGGTCTGGTTGGTGCGCCTTTGGCGGGTTTCGATACCAGTCTCGAAGCGTTTATCGGAACCTACCGCAGTTATCATAATCCGCTTGCCGTAGAACAAGGTCATTGTTCGAACAGCGAGGCCTATGGAGACAATGCCTGCGGCAGCCTCCAGACGAATCTGGTATTGCAACCCGGGGAGAGCCGTGAGATCCTTGTGCTGCTTGGCATAGGCGATGCTCGTACGACAGGCAAAAAAATGATGGGCAAGTATGGTTCCATCCGGCAAGCCAATTATGAACTTGAGAAACTGAAGGCTCACTGGCATGAGAAATTGGGCAGCCTGGTGGTGGAAACGCCGGATGAAGATCTGAACCACACCATTAATGTTTGGGGGCTCTACAACAGCCTGATTTCTTTTGCCTGGTCGCGCTCTGCCAGCCTGGTCTATAACGGCGAACGGGATGGATTGGGCTTTCGCGATTCAGTCCAGGATGTTTTGGGAGTGGTGGCTGCCATACCGCAGGAAGCCGCGAAACGGCTGGAACTGATGCTGACCGGTCAAGTATCCAATGGAGGTGCAATTCCGGTCATCAAACCCTTTGATCATCGCCCGGGGCTTGAAAAAAGACCCGCCAGGCAAACTTTCCGTTCCGACGATTGCCTGTGGTTCTTCAACGCTGTGCCGGCTTATGTGGCCGAAACCGGAGATCTGGATTTTTACAACAAGATCCTGCCGTATGCCGACCAGGGTGAAGCAACTGTCTTTGGTCACCTGAAACGGGCATTGGAATTCAATTTGGAACGATGCGGAAAGAATGGTTTACCCTGTGGTCTCTCCGCCGATTGGAATGACTGTTTGAAATTAGGCTATTATGGTGAGAGTCTGTTTGTGGCTTTTCAACTGCGACTGGGGTTGACCACTTATGCCGAAATTGCACAACGGCTGAGCCAGCCAAAAGAGGCTTCCTGGGCACTCGCCAAACGGGATACGCTGGACACGGCCATTCAAACATGCGCCTGGGATGGGAACTGGTTCATCTGGGCCATCGGTGAGGATGGTACCGTTTATGGAACAAAGGAAAAAGAGGAAGGACAGGTCTATCTGAATACCCAGGTTTGGTCGGTGATCAGCGGGGCAGCCAGGCCCAATCAGGCTACACGCTGTATGCAGTCGGTGCATAAGCACCTTTCCACACCTTATGGATTGATGCTCTCGGCTCCGCCCTTTGTGAGAACACCCATCGATGTAATGCGTGCGGTCGTTTTCAACCCGGGCGTCAAAGAAAATGCCGGTATTTTCAATCATACCCAGGGTTGGGGTGTCATGGCAGAATGCATGTTGGGCAATGGTGACCGTGCGTATGAGTACGTGCGCGCTTCTCTGCCCGCTGCGTATAATACCCGCGCGGAGATCCGACAATGCGAGCCGTATGTCCAGGGGCAGACCACTTACTCGATATATTCTCCGCGTCCTGGCAATACCCGCACATCCTGGCTGACCGGTGCGGCTGCCTGGTCCTATTTTAGCCTTACTCAATATCTGCTGGGTTTGCGGCCGGAAATGGATGGGTTACGGATTGACCCCTGTATTCCATCAGAATGGAAGGGTTTTTCAGTTGAACGCAAATTCAGAGGGCGTAAAATCCGCATCAAGGTCCACAATCCGGATCATCTATGTAAAGGGGTAGCCAGGATGGTCGTAAACGGCGAGGCCATCGAAGGTAATCTCGTTTCCTGCGATTTGGCTGGTGATGAAATTGAAGTCGAGGTTTGGCTGGGCAGGTGACCGGAAATGAACAGCGGGTAGACCCAATCCCATTGGGTAAGCTATTTTATCAGTCAGCCCAGCCTTTTTTTCTTATCCCTTTGATATCGATTTTTCATGCCAAAAATTCTATTATCATAGATTGTGCTTCGCTATTTTTCACTTCCGCTAATGCGCCAGTACCCGTCCCGGCAGGGCGCGGGTATGTATGCCTTTTTCGATGACGGAGGTGCCGTTGACCAGGACGTACTCAATGCCTTCGGCGTACTGGTGTGGGTCAATAAAAGTGGCTTTATCGATGACCGTCTGGCTGTTGAAAATGGTGACATCGGCAAAATAGCCGGATTTCAGCAAGCCGCGGTCATGCAGGCCAATGCGCTTGGCCGGCAAGCCGGTCATCTTGTAGACCGCCGTTTCCAGGGAGAAAATCTTTCTCTGCCGTGCGAAATATCCGAGCACACGCGCGAAGGTGCCATAGTTGCGAGGATGGGGGTTTCCGTTGGATAGAATTCCCTCCACTGCGCGCCCCTCGCCATCGCTGCCAATCATGATGAAATCCTGTTGCAATCCATACTCCACGTTTTCTTCACTCATGGCAAACTGAACCATACCCGCATCGACATTGCTGTAAAGCAAAATATCCATCACGGTGTCCTCCGGGGATTTTCCCATTTCCTCAGCCAGGTCTTGCAGGTTCCGCCCGCTGTATTCGGGGTGACCCTCGCAATAGGTGATCAACGTGCCTTGCCAGTAGCCCGGGTTACCGTCTTCAGCATCGCGTGCCAGTGCTTTTCGGATTTCCGCACGCGTATTTTCGTCACTCAACCGTTTCACGATGGCCGGTTTTCCATCCGCCACCGCCCAGGCCGGCAGCATGGAACTGAGCACGGTGCAGAAGGCATTATAAGGATACATGTCAGCGTAGACATCCAATCCTTCCTGGCGCGCATCGCGGATCATCTCCACTACCTTTTGCATCTTGGGCCAATTGACACGCTGTTCGGCTTTGAGGTGACTGATCTCCACCGGAATATGTGCCCTCCTACCAATTTCTATTGCTTCCCCTACCGCCTGCAGGACGGTACCCGCTTCGCCGCGGATGTGGCTGGTGTAGATTCCGCCTTCCCGGGCAGCCACCCCTGCCAGCGCGGCAATTTCATCAATATCGGCAAAAACACCCGGCGGGTAGATGAGCCCGGTAGACAATCCCCAGGCGCCCTCCTTCATGGCCTGGCCCACATCTTTCTGCATGGCCTTCACCTGTTCGGCAGCGGGTTTTGCATCCGTCATGCCCATGTTTTTCTCACGCACTGTTCCATGCCCCACCAGCATGGCTACATTGACGGCGGTGCCCACAGAACGCAACCGGTCCAAATAGCTGCCAAAAGTATCCCAATCCCAGCTCAGCCCAAAATTTCCCAGCAGGGAATTGGCATCCCCTTTTGCCTGCATTTCAGGGCTTAGCGGAGCGGAGCTGGTGCCACAGTTACCCACCAGTTCTGTGGTCACGCCCTGGTGGGTTTTGCTGTCTGCCGTAGGTCGCGTGGGCAGCGTGTAATCGGCATGAGAATGGATATCAATAAATCCAGGGGCAACCACCAGGTTGGAAGCGTCGATGACGTGTGCTGCGTTGGCAGTGCTCAAGTCGTCGATGGCTGCGATACGTTCCCCGACAATTCCTACGTCTTTGTGTGCAACAGGTGAACCGCTTCCATCGATCAATGTGCCGTTACGAATAATGGTATCGAATTCCATTTTTCACCTCCGAATTTGCCTGCAATGGGACATCAAGCGATGTTCTCTTTGAATTCCTGTTTTACCCGCTGCAGGAAGGCCTCATCCGACAACAGATCACAGCCCGCCAGTGCCAGCGCCTTACCGGCGCGCAACAGGGCTTCATCGGCATAAGGGGTTGCCGCAGCAGTGCAAAATTCCCGCGTATGTGAATGCAGTATCTTCCCGTCGGCGATATCGATCAGGACGTGCACGGCAGGTACCCCATGTGATACGTTTCCCATATCCACCGAGCCAAAAGAGTCAGGCGCAGAGTGGAAAGGTTTGGCTCCCAGTGCTTCGGCGTAACTTTGCACGCGTTCTGCCAGCGCCATGTTGTTCAACATGTCATCAAAACTGAATTCATAGTTTTCAAATTCAACGCGCGTCCCGCTGGCGAGAGCCGCACCCTGTGCGCAGGCTTTGAATTTTTCCACCAACTGGTTGAGATATTTGCGGGTTTTGGCGCGCACATAGAAACGCCCCTGAGCCTTCTCAGGAATGATATTCGGGGCGGCTCCGCCGTAGGTGACGATGCCATGGATGCGGGCGTCCGGCTGCACCTGCTGGCGCAGCGCATTGATCCCGTTGAAAAGAAGAATCAACCCGTCCAGGGCGTTTTTCCCTTCCCAGGGCGTGGCGGCTGCATGCGAAGGCTTTCCAAAATACGTGACCTGAATGGCATCCATGGCCAGTGATTCTGTACGTACGTAATTCCCATCATGCGGGTGGATCATGAGGGCAGCGTCCACTTGCCGGAATGCGCCCTTTTCGACCATCCAAACTTTTGCTCCGTTGGTTTCTTCTGCGGGTGTGCCAATCACCCACAACTCACCTCCCAGTCGATCCACCACAGCCCCCAGCCCGATACCCGCTGCCAGTGAAGCGGAGCCAATCACGTTATGCCCGCAGCCATGCCCGATTTCCGGCAGGGCATCATACTCACAGAGGAATGCCACGCGCGGGCCGCCGCCGTTCCCTTTGCGGGCGCAAAAGGCAGTGGGAAGACCCGTATATCCGCGTTCCACCTTAAATTGAAAGCTTTCGAGCACCCGCGTCAACAGATCAGAGGCGAATACTTCCTGGTCGCCCAGCTCAGGGTGTTCATGGATCTGGTGAGATACATCCAATATTTTTTCACGCGCCGAATCGACGGCGGTTATGATTTCTTGTTGTAGATTGTTATTTATCATTGTTTCTCCCGTTAGAAGGAGTGGGAGTCATGGCGACTCCCACTCCTTGTGCCTACACTCAAACTGGTCGCTTCAGTGAACTGTTTTACTCGATCTTAGAAAGGCCCAAACTTGATGAGCTGTGCAATGATAACGAAGATGGCCCCCTCAGCCAGGAAGATAAGGAAGAGAGGCCAATACCACTTGACCCATTTTTCATAAGGCACCTTGGCAAGCGCAACACCTGCAAGGAGATACCCTGAAGTGGGGATGATGATGTTGGTGAAACCGTCTGCAAACTGATACACCAGCACGGCAGTCTGCTGTGTGATGCCCAACAGAGTAGCCAATGGGCCCATGATAGGCATGGTCACAGAAGCCATACCGGAGCCGGACGGAATGAGGAACGAAATGATCAATTGCACGACGTACATGCCGATCACCGACAGAACCGGTGGAAGGGCTGCCACCGCCGCCGCAAGGGCATGGACGATAGTGTGCAGAATGGCACCCTGCTTGAGAACCACCAGGATTGCGCGTGCTACGCCAACCACCAGAGCTCCTACCGCCAGGGCAGTGGCTCCGTCCACAAAGGCCTCAGCCATTTTGCTGGGGCCCACACCGCCGATGAAGCTACACACGATGCCCATCCCCAGGAACAACGCCGCCAGTTCATCGATGTACCATCCGTATTTGTTCACCCCAAAGATCAATAACACGAAGGTGAGCAACATGGTGATCAAAACGATTTTATGCCGTGTTGTGAACTTTACGTCCAGGTCAGCTTTTTCTTCGCGTTTTTTGTCCTCTTCGTACATGATGCTGGCCTCAGGATTTTTCTTTATTTTGCGGGCATACATATAGATGAAAAGGAAAGCTGTAAGGGTGGTGAAACAAAAGATGACAACGCGGTACGGCAGGCCAGAGAATATAGGTAGTCCCACGATGCCTTGCGCCACAGCCAGTGTAAAAGGGTTCATGAAAGCGCCCGTGAAGCCAGCGCAAGGACCCACCAGCGCCAATGCCAGGCCGGTGATGGAGTCATAGCCCATGGCAATCATGAGCGGCACCAGCATTGGAATGAAGACAAGGGCCTCCTCTGCCATGCCAAACGTTGTACCGCCGACGGAAAACAACACGACGATGATGAGGATCAGCAGCACCTCACGCCCTGACATTGCCTTGGCAACAGCCCTGATCCCGCTTTCGACCGCTCCAGTCGCCTGAACCATATTGAACGAACCACCGACAATGAAAATGAAGAAGATAATGCTGGCTACTTCTTGCATGCCCAATGGGATGGATTTCAGGATTTCCCATGGGTCAACCGGGGAACGGTCGACCGGGTGATAGGATTCCGGGTCGATCAACTTGGTAGGGTTGCCTTCTGCGTCCAATTGGAGATCGTACGAGTTGGCTGGCAAAACCCAGGTCAGGGCAGCCGCTATCAGGATGATAATAAACAGGATCACATAAACATGCGGAAACTTTCTTATCGCCTTTGCCATTGTTTCTCCTTTTTCTCGATCATTTGTCTTGATTACAGATATCTGCAGCCAGCAGAGCGTAGGCAATGGTGCTAAGTCGCAGTTCTTCCACGGGTACATATTCGCAACGCGAGTGCGCGACGGAAAGGTCGCCCGGCCCGAAAACCGTGGTGGGGATATGGGCGAAATTACTGATGAGGGAGGCGTCCGTCCAGCCGCCAAAAGCCGAAATTTTAGGCTGGATCCCCATATCCTTCAAGATGGATTGCAGCCCGGTGACCAGCGGATCATCCAGAGCGATTTCCATTGGATAATGGTCCATGGTAGCCATGTTGCTTTCCATGCGGGTCATGGTGCACTTGAAGGTGGGGTCCTCGTCTTCCATCTGGCGGAGGATTTGCCTGTAATCCCCAAGTACTTGTTCCAGCGTTTCCTGCGGGATCCAGCGCCGGTCCATCTGCAAGATGCAGCGGTCAGCTACCGAGCTGGGCTGTGTGCCGCCGCGGATGACGCCGAAATTCATCACTGCCGGACCGATGATGGGGTGAACACGTTTTGCCAGTTCGGGCATCAGTTGGTCTTCCACACGGCGGATGAAGCGCGCCGCTTTGCTGATGGCATTGACCCCCTTGTGCGGTGTACCGCCATGAGCTGCTACCCCGATGAACTCAAACTCGAGCCATTCCAGCCCGCGGTGTCCAACCATGATCTCCATCCCCGTGGGCTCTCCCACCACGCAACGGTCCGCGGTCGGCCCATTACGAACCAGGAACTCGGTACCTTCAGAGCGGTCTTCTTCGTTGATCACCGCAGCGAAAATGACATCTCCTTTAAGTGGAACACCCAGATCGCGTAAAATCCGCATGGCGGTCATCATGCAGGCCAGAGCGCCTTTCATATCCACCGTCCCCCGGCCGTAAAGCAAGCCTTTGTCTTCATAGGGCTGGAATGGTGGAATGGTCATTTGGTAGGCCGGCACTGTGTCAATGTGCCCGTTGAGCATCAGTGTTTTACCACCGCCGCTGCCTGTCAGGTGGCAATAGACGTTTGGGCGTTCATCAATGACATTCACAATCTGCGGTTGCATACCCCAGCGGGTGAAGATCTCGGCAATCTTCTCTGCACAGGGACGTTCCCGGCCAGGAGCGTCGCGGTGACTTTCAATTGAAACCAGGGCAGAAGCCACATCCACGACGTCTTTTACATCAAGCCTGTTTTCCAGTTCTGTTCTTAATGATTTCATCCTGTCTCCTTGAAAAGGGTTGGACTTTTGTAGAATCTCTCCGGAAATTTACAGATGTTCGATCATGCGCTGCAATAAAAATAAGCACAAACCTCTCTCTGCCTTGCGAAAATCGACAGAGAGATGCGTATCCAATTGTCAGAAGGCGCTGCACCTGTATTCGAATTCCCCATTTTGTGATCGTTAATTCCTTATGGGGATGCCCTGAATGATGACTTTACTAGCGGGATAAGATATCTAGGCACATTATACTCCGCGAGCAGTTTCTGTCAACAGATTTAAGCAGGGTTTTCGAAGAATCTTGTCTTTCCCGGCTATTGGATGTGGTAAATATTTTCTTTAAAGACAAAGTGTTCACGGTTAATTGGCTTACAGGAAAGCGAACCAATTAATCTGGCTGGAAAGCCACTGGGCGGAAAGACAATAACGTCGCTAGCTTGGCCAGTCCACCCAGACGTCTGGGAAGATGACAGCAAAGCCCCATAGACATAATTGTATTCAAACCGGTTGTTGGCACAGGCGTTATCAACGGCTGCCACCATAGCACCGACGGCTTATCATGCCATCCGGCGGATTCTTTTACTCGCTATCCTTGTTCTTATCCAGCTCATGTAAGCGTTGAGTAATCGCCGCAAGTTGTGTTTCCAGCCAGCCTTTCTGCTGCTCTATAATCCCCTTTTCTTCATCCGGCGAGAGCGTTGCTGATACTACGCCCCAACCTGCACCACCGCCACGACGAAAGCCACGTCCTCTACCTCGTGCAACTTGACCGCCACCGCAAGGACCCATTCCTCTTCCAATCGGACCTGTGCCTAAAGGTCCAGTTTTATCCATACCTGGCATAATTAATCTCCTTTGTCTATTTTTATTTTCGGTTAAAACGGTTACCACGTCTGCGCTCAAATAAGCGCCCGATTGTAACATTCCACACCCGGCTGCCCCAGTAATACGGCTGGTTGTTTCCAGGGATCGAGGATTGATTGGTGCTCATCCTGGTTGAATTGCAATTTCCCATTCCTCGGCCGGTGCGAGACCCCTGGCCTAATGGCCCAGTTCCATCTTTTGCTGGCATAACAAACTCCTTTTTTATGACTTGATCCGTTTTAGCAACTGCATGATGATTTCCTGGGTTCTTCCCAATTCATGCTGCCAATTTCGCAAGGCTTCTTCGCCCTGGATTGTCAAACGATAGGTTCTTCTGGGTGGGCCCTGGGTCTGATTGGCATCCCAATTCGATTGGATCCATTCCAACTCTTCCATTTCACGCAAGGTTCGATAGACAACACTGGGATGGAGTGTACCCATTCCCAAAGCATCCAAATCACCAAGCAGGGTATAGCCATGGCGTGGTTCTTCTTTGAGAAGAATAAGCAGCGCCGGTTCAAGCATAGAATTGGTGAGTGGAGTATGACGATCTGCACAATTCTGGCCGCCTCCCATTGCCCAACCCCTTCGATGTCTTGGCATGTGATTACACCTCCTGTAAAATCTTTCAAATATAGAATACCAGTCTATTCTTTATTTGTCAATAGTTATATATAGAATATTATCGAAATTAGTATAGTTATGATTTACAAATTACTTTTATTATTATTTTAGTACATCTATATTGCTTTTTACAGATTATGTACTATAATTTTAGTATTATCCCGGCAAAGAGGAGCAATCTACCAATCAAAACAGCAAGCGTTGAGATGACACAAAAACAGATACTGACATGAACCAGGAAGAAAGAGAGACATTCCGTCGCATTATCGACGTGCGCTGCCCGATTTCTGACAACGTTCACAACCTTACCCCAAATGAATTTGTAGTGGAGTAAAAAATGGACATAACTGCTGACGATTCCAGCAAGACAAAGGACCAATCCCCTGCCGAAGTATTGGTAGGAAAAAGGCTTAGAGTACTTCGAACGAGGCGTGGGTTTTCGCTACGGTCATTGGCGGATCGCAGTGGTTTGAATGTAAACACGCTCAGTCTGGTTGAAAACGGAAAAACCTCTCCCTCAGTGAGTACTTTGCAGCAATTGGCGCTGGCGCTTGAAGTACCCGTTTCTTCTTTTTTTGAGTCAGAACCGATTGAAAAGCGGGTGGTTTTCACGCCAGCGAACGAACGCCCGCAGGCAACTTTTGGCAGCACGCAGATGCAGAACCTGGGTAAAGATTTGGTCGGAAATGTTGTTCAACCATTTGTGGTCACATTAAAGCCAGGTATGGGCAGCGGTGATCAGATGATAGTTCACACCGGACATGAGTTTGTTTACTGCCTGAGCGGGTTTATCCGTTACCAGATTGAACAGGTTGAATATTTTTTGAATGCGGGAGACAGCCTGATTTTTGAGGCTCACCTGCCCCATTGCTGGGAAAATATAGGTGAAGATACCGCTCAAATCTTGCTTATCCTATATCCATCCGACGAACGGGAAGAACCGGGTGGCCGGCATTTTTCACTTAAAACCATGCAAAAGGAGATCAATATGAAAATTGCAATCATCACAGAAGATGGTAAAACCATCAGCCAGCATTTTGGCCGTGCACCGTATTATCTGGTATTGACCATTGAGGAAGGAAAAGTTATCCATCGCGAAATGCGCGAAAAGATGGGGCATAATAATTTTAGTTCCCAGCCTCATACGGAAGAACAACATGCCGCCGGTCACGGAATGGATTCCTCATCTCACAACAAACACGTCAGCATGGCGGAAGTCATTGCAGATTGCAAAGCCCTGTTATGTGGCGGAATGGGCATGGGTGCCTATGAAAGCATGCGCCAGCTCAACATTCTGCCTGTCGTCACAGATTTGCGTGATATCGATGCTGCAACCCAGGCGTTTATCGATGGTAAACTGATCGATCACACCGAGTTACTGCACTAAAACCATTCGGGGATGAAATTTTCTAAAAGAAAAGTGCTGGCAAATTTGCTTGCACTGACCGCTTTCCTGGTCAGTATGGCTTGCTGGGCTATCCCGGTTCAGGCTCAGACCCTTACACCAGGAACCCCTGTCTATATTTATCTTTTCTGGGGTGATGGATGCCCGCATTGCGCCAAAGCAAAACCTTATCTCGAGAGTCTGCAGATCAAGTATCCTGGCGTAGTGTTCACAGAATTTGAGGTTTACTACAATGAAGACAACCAGGAGCTCTTTTCCAATATGGCCGGAGCATATGGTCTTGAGTACCTGGCAGTTCCGACTATATTCATTGGTCCTTATTACCTGCAAGGGTATTCAGAAGAACTAAACGAAGATATTGAAGCTGCGGTCGCTTATTGTTTGCAAAATGGCTGCGCAGATGCTATCGAACTAATGTACAACGCTGCAATAGAAATTACACCTGCTGCATCCATTCCGCCAGAATCAACTTACACAACATCCCCAATTACCGAAACACCGCTTTTTGAACCACAGCTTACCGCCACACCCAATATTATATCCACACCCGTTCCCGTAGAAACCGTCAATGAAGATACGGAAACGCCAGAGAGCATAAAACAGGACAACTCCCTGGATATCCCTTTGCTGGGCAATGTAGATTTGGGACTGCAATCAATAACCCTGAGTACAGTTTTGATTGCTTTCGTGGACGGTTTTAATCCTTGTTCGCTATGGGTACTATCCATACTCCTGGCGTTGACACTGCATACCGGATCGCGCAAGAAAGTTTTTGCGATTGGCCTGATTTTTCTCACCGTCACAGCCGCAATCTATGCACTTTTCATTGCAGGCCTTTTCAGCGTACTCAAAATTGCCAGTTTTCTGGGGTGGATTCAGATTTTGGTCGCACTCATTGCCTTATTCTTTGCGCTGGTGAATATCAAGGATTATTTCTGGTACAAAGAAGGTATTTCTTTCACGATTGCAGAAGATAAAAAATCGGGAATCTTCAACCGCATTCGTGCAGTGATCAATGCCAGCCAATCCTTGTGGGGATTAATCAGTGCAACAGTTGTGTTGGCTGCCGGGGTTTCATTAGTGGAATTTAGCTGCACAGCAGGTTTTCCTGTACTTTGGAC
Source organism: Chloroflexota bacterium (assembly GCA_021372725.1). Classification (GTDB taxonomy): domain Bacteria; phylum Chloroflexota; class Anaerolineae; order Anaerolineales; family Anaerolineaceae; genus JAJFTV01. Next base: position 31,058 of record JAJFTV010000044.1, read on the forward strand.
AAATTTACTCACCGCACAAAATGTTAGTGGGACAACTTTTGTACTCTTGTTGTTGCTATACATGTTGATTTACCAACTGGATGAATTGGTCATTTTCTCTTCTGCGGTGATTTCTCTTAAAGCCAGTCGCCTGGAAGAGAAACACGGCCGGCTACTCAAGTTGATTAGCGGCATGTTAATGCTGACGTTGTCAGTTGTCATGCTTGTCGACCCGGCTTTATTGAACGATCTCGGCAGTTCTTTGATCATTTTTGGCTTGTCTTTTCTGGCCACTCTAATCGTGTTAGTTATACATCAAGCCCTTTTACCAAAATTCGGTATCCAAATAGGGTCCAAATCTGAGGAAAAAGTCAAAACATCGAGGAAACATCCGTAAATAGAAGCAAACATAACCCGTATTATCGCATAGCCTATTCTTTAACAATGGAGAAACAATAATGCCTGCATTACCAGATATAGTAAATAAAGCTTGGGAAAATCGCGACGGACCTGTCGTATTAACCACAGTTGACCGGGAAGGGAATCCAAATGCGGTCTATGTAACTTGTGTCAGTAAATTTAGTGATGACACATTGGTAATCGCTGATAATTATTTCGACAAGACTCGGGCTAATATCCTGGCGGGATGTGAGGCTTCCTTGCTGTTCATTACCAAAAATGGAACATCCTATCAGATCAAAGGGAAAATTGAACTTTATAGCGAAGGTGCAATTTATGATGACATGAAGCAGTGGAACCCAAACAAACATCCAGGACGTGCTGCCGCAGCCCTGAATGTAAAGCATGTGTTCTCGGGTGCAGAAAAACTGTTTTAGAATAATCGGTCACAAAGACAAATTTATCCTCATCTATAAGGGAGTCTAAATGATAGTATTTGTTTCGTCAAAAAATCCTGTACTGGAAAGCTCCAAAGAAGATCGCTTTGGCCGATGTGCCTGGCTGATTAAAATAGACACTGATACGAACCTTTGGGAAGCATTTCCAAACCCCGGAGCCAGCCAATCTGGTGGTGCGGGAGTGGCTGCCGCCCAGTTTGTTATTGATCAATATGCTAACACAGTCATCAGCGGTGATTTTGGGCCGAACGCAGCCCGTGCTTTCCGGGCTTCAAATATCGAGATGCGGCTTTTTACCAAAGATATATCAACAGTACAACAAGCCATTGACTCCTTTAAACAGAGTAAATTGCCTGCCTTTCAATAGGCCTTTCCGCAGGAGTCTTGCATGCGAATAGCCGTAGCCAGCGGGAAAGGGGGTACTGGAAAAACAACCATCGCAACCAGTCTCGCGCTCAGCCTGGCCGATTGGGGCAATGTCTGGTATTGGGATTGCGATGTTGAAGCCCCCAACGGACACCTTTTCTTAAAGCCGGATCTTAACCAGCAATTGCAAGCTGTCATACAAATACCAAAAATCGATAAGGACCGCTGCTCCCTATGCGGAAAATGTGTTGAGGTCTGTCAGTTTCACGCCCTCGCAAAGGTAGGCAAAACGATCCTGGTATTTCCACAACTCTGTCACGGCTGCGGTAGCTGTATCTGGAACTGCCCTGAAGACGCAATTATCGAAATTCCAAATCAAATTGGGGTGCTTGAAACAGGTGTAACCCGTGAAGGTATACGGTTTTCTCGTGGGCTATTAACCATCAGCGAACCAATGCCCACACCAATAATTCGACAGCTAAAAAGATTGGAACACCCGCCAAAGGACGCAATAGTGATTATCGATGCACCTCCGGGCGCTTCCTGCTCTGTGGTTGAAACTCTTCGCGGAGCCAACTTTGCTCTTCTGGTTACCGAGCCGACTCCTTTTGGGCTTCATGATCTGAAACAGATGTTGGGCATTGTCAAGGATATGGACATCCCCGCTGGGATTGTGATTAACCGTGATGGGATTGGTGATGATTGCATGGAAGAATTCCTGAACTACAACAATCTTCCCGTGCTGTTACGAATTCCCTATCTCAGACGACTTGCTACGGGAATAGCTGCCGGCAATACATTAATCGAAATCATGCCTGAATACCGTCAGGATCTTCAACATTTGTATGCCGAAATTCTGGATCGTGTAAACGGAGGATTATCTTGTTAAAATCCTTCGATAGAGCCAAGCAATTGATCATTCTGAGCGGCAAAGGAGGAACCGGTAAAACTAGCCTGTGCGCCGCGTTCGCTCATTTAAGTTCAAACACTGATTCGTCAATATGCTCCGTTTTTGTGGATGCGGATGTAGATGCTGCAAATCTGAGCCTGGTTCTCAGACCTGACCCAAGCTCACACCACGAATTCTGGGGGGGATCTTTAGCCGAGATCAATACTGAACTCTGTTCAGGCTGCGGAGTCTGCGTCTCAGTCTGCCGCTATGATGCTGTTCTACCAAACCCGGATCACAGTACTGCTTTCCGGATCGATCCAATAGCCTGTGATGGTTGTGCTGCCTGTGTATATGCCTGCCCACAGGGGGCAATTCACATGGTGAAGCAGCAGGAAGGTCACTGGTTTCAATCCAGCACCCCATTCGGTACGCTCTTTCATGCAGAGTTATTTCCAGGCAAAGAAAATTCCGGAAAACTGGTTACGCTTGTGAAGCAACAGGCTCGTTTAACGGCTGATGATATCCTTTCTCCATTGGTGATTATCGACGGTCCTCCCGGCATTGGCTGTCCTGTCATCTCAGCCTGTGCCGGTGCTGATTTAGGTTTGATCGTCACCGAACCAAGTCTGGCCGGATTGCATGATCTGAAGCGGGCTCTCGACACTCTGCGACATTTCCGCATCCCCTCAGTTATTTGTATCAACAAAGCAAATATTTATATTGAAGGAGCCAAACAAATCCGGGAATATGCAAATGAGCAAGGCATTGAAATCCTTGGCGAAATCCCTTTTGACGAGCATGTTCCCCAATCAATGATTCGGGGCTCTCCAATCACTGAGGTTTTCCCTGAATCACCTGCGGCAAAATCCATCCGGCAAATATGGAAAATGGTCCTCGAAAAGTTTTCTCCTGAGGAGGGGTAAACGATATGGAGCCTGTTGAGTTGGAGAAAGCAGTCATTAAAAAATTGAAGACCGTTATTGACCCCGAGACTGGTGCCGATGTAATCCGCATGCGTTTGGTTCAAGACATTCATATTGATGCAGCAGGAAAGATTACTTATACATTCCGGCCTTCTTCTCCGCTCTGTCCCATCGCTGTAACGCTGGCACTGAAGATTATACAAGTGATTAAGGAAGTACCGGGAGTCTCCGGGCAGAGTATTACAGTCATTGATTATGTTCAGGCCGATCTGTTGAATGAACTTTTAAAAACAGTATTGAAAGGATAGTAAGGTACAAACGTTATGGTAAAAGATGATATTATTGAAATGTTAAGGAATATTCAGGACCCCGAGCTTGAAAGAAATATTGTTGATCTCGATTTTATCGCCGGGGTTGATGTTCAAGACAATAAAGCCGTTGTTCATTTTCAACCAGATACATTAACCTGTCCATTTCTGGATGTTTTCGTCGCGGAAATCAAACAGGCAGCATTGCATGTAAAGGGTATTACCGAAGTGGATGTTATGCTTAAGCCTGCTCCCGAATTTGTAACCCCTGACAAAAGGGACTTGCCCGTAGGAGGAATTGACCACCTCAATCACGCCAAAAAGGTGATTGCGGTGATAAGTGGCAAATTAATATTCCGGTTCTTGCACGACTGCCCATTGATGCAAGCATTGCAATGTACTGCGATCAGGGCAAGGTAGAAGAATGCCAGATGCCTGAATTTCAAGCGGTTACTGAATAGATTGAGAGGATCACCCCTGAGTGTCACCCGCCCAAAATGCCAGCACAGGCTCCCCAGGCGGCTAAGAATCAATAAAAACAGGAGAAATACATGGATACAAAAACCAAGATAGGGATTATTATCTGCGACCGGTACCGGACATGCGCCGGCGGAAAGTGCCTGCGGGCAATGCGAAACCGTGAAGGTGCGTTTAGTGCTTACGCTGATTCAGACGTGGAATTGGTTGGATATACAACCTGCAATGGCTGCCCCGGTGGAAATATTGAGTACACAGGTGATGAAATGGTCAAAAATGGTGCTCAGGTGATTCATTTGGCCACCGGGATGCTGGTAGGATATCCGCCCTGCCCGAGGATTGATACATTTAAAGATTACCTTGAAAAAAAATATGGAGTGAAAGTGGTATTGGGAACACACCCCATTCCCCAAAAGTATCTCGATACGCATACTCAACTCGGAACCTGGAACGGCCCTGTCTGGAAGACTCGCCTTGAATTTACCATGACCGATGAGGAAACACGCAAGGCTTATAATTAACCTGTCATTTAGCTGGCGTAAATTAGCCACAGGCAAAATGACCAGAAGAAACTGGTTTACAATTTGTATTGAAGACAATTTTTCGGAGAAAAATCATGTCTGTAAAACATATTTCTGATATTGAATCAACTGCCATCAAGGATGGTACCGGAGTAACCAGGAAAATGCTAATCTCAGCGGAGGAAGCTCCCAATTTTGCAATGCGTTGTTTTACCATTCAGCCCGGCGGCAGGATGCCAAACCATATCAATCAGGTTGAACATGAACAATTTGTGCTTAATGGGCATGGCAAGGTGAAGATTGGTGATGAGGTTTTCGAAGTTCAGAAAGGCGACATTGTATTCATTCCGGCAGGAATTCCGCATTGGTATACGAATATCGGTGAAGAACCTTTCGAATTTCTGTGCCTGGTACCCGACAAACCAGATTCCACGACAATCCTGGAGTGTTGACACCTGGTTTACTGGAAGTGGATTAATCCGATCATCTTTTTGATATTGACTTGCTGATAAATATTATTGGAAAAGAGGTCAATAAAATCGGGTAAATCAGTTACAATTACAAAAATAGATTGTTTCCGGTGGAACAATTCCCATGTATTTTGATATCGCAGCCTTTCTTCGTTACAATTTTCGCGCATTTTTCAAAACCAGGGGAGAGCATTATCGCCTGACTCCCAAACGTTTCCTCATCCTGGTTATCTGGCTAATGATTTATATACCCGCACAATTGATTAACCGTTTATGCTTCCTTCTGGATGAAATATTCTTTCCAAAATACCGCAAACAGGAAATTCAGAAACCCATCTTCATCATCGGCAATCCTCGCAGTGGAACCACATTTTTACACAGGTTACTGCATAAAGACACTGATTCCTTCACGGCATTCACCGTTTGGGAGTTGGCCCTGGCTCCTTCAATCACTCAGCGCAGGATTATATGGGCGTTCGTCAAGGCAGGCAGGTGGATTGGAAACCCGATCAGACACCGCGTAAATTTGATCAACAAGCGCCTGAAACAAAGCAAGGTAAACCCGGCACACACAATAAAAGTGGAAGAAGCTGAAGAAGAGGAACATATCATGATCCATAACTGGACCAGTGAAACCCTTTTCGCAATTTATCCCTATCGAGATGAAGTTTTGCCGTACTTCTTTTTCGATCGGGACATTCCCAAGGAGAAACAACGTAAAGTAATGAGTTTCTACAAGAAAATGATCCAGAAACATATTTACGCTCACGGTGGAAACAAAATTCTCCTTTCAAAGAACCCTTCGTATTCCTCAAGAATTGCAGCATTGACGGAAACATTTCCCGACGCACATTTTATTAAACTTGTACGGAATCCTTTTGAGGCAGTTCCATCCATGCTCGATTCCATGTCCATTGGATTGAATATTTTTTGTGATCCTCTGGAACCCTATCCATTCAAAGATGATTTTATCGAGTTGATGAAATTTTATTATCTCTATCCCGTTGAATATTTCAAGGATAAGAAAGACAAGTGCAATTTTATAAAATATGATGATCTCGTGCAGCACCCTGATGAAATTGTCAAGGATTTATATGCATGGCTGGGCCTTAACTATTCAAAAAAATTTGCAGCCATCGTCAACCACGAAACCCACGCAGCCCATCATTACCACAGCAAACATGAATACCCCCTTGAGAAAATGGGGTTGACCGAAGAGAGAATTTTCAGGGAGTTTGAAGAAGTTTTCAGCTATTATGAGTTTGACAATCATGATTATGAACTACCGGATCGTGAGATGTTCTGGCAATTGAGAAATTGGCCTCAATTTTGGAAGACTCAATCTAAACAACGCCAGCCTGATAACAAAATGGGCAAGTTACAAAATGAGAACTTCGCAGGATAAAAGGATATATTTTTTGTCCTGAATTAATCAGGGGGTATGTGTTGCAATCTGTCGGTTTTTATGCGAGAATTCCTATATATTCCATGATTCCTTGATCGTGATTTACATTAATCAAGTGCATCGAGTGGACTTCACATGTTTTCGAGGAATCACTCAAGCTACTTTCATAAGGATAAATTTCATGACCGATCTCAGAGAACATCTAAAAATCCCGGCTTCCCGTCTGGATGACCTCAACGCCCTGCTTCTCAATCCCGATTCGCGGGTGGTTAACGATATCCTGAATGTGATCGCCAGGTACGGCACCCCCGAAGAAATCAACGCCCGAGCGCAGGCTGCTCGCAGTCTGCCCGCCTTGCTGGAACGCGTGAAATCCACCCGGCCTGAATATCTTGAAGACCTGAAGTGGCTGCAAGA
>JAJFTV010000078.1 GCA_021372725.1 Chloroflexota bacterium
CGCCGGCACATCACCAAACACGAAAAACTGCGCCGGATTGTTCCGAGCATACTGAGCCATTCGTGCAATGATCTCATTTGTGCTCAGCCCGATTTCTGTCAAACGCTCATTAATTACTCCAACTACTCCTGGATTATGAAGAAGCCGATACCCGGTTTTTTGTGGACTGCCATAACCGGCTCGTTCCGCACTTTCCCGGGCATTCCAGCTCTGTAAATAGTATTCAACAAACAGTCGTTGTTTCGGCGTCAGGGACATCATACCTCAGTATGCGGGGGGTAGCCTTTTGTCCCAAGTTGTAATTCCAGCTCTTCAACCCGCAGCAGCAACTGGGCAACTTTGCGCTCCAGGTTGGCAATCTTCTTGTCCCGGTCAGTCAGCTTGAACTGAAAGGATTCAATGTCCTTGAGCAGTACATCCCGCTCGTGCTCCAATTCCGCAGATTTCCGCATCTCACCTAATAGCTTCTGTGTATCCGCCAAACGGGATTTTTCCAACTCGTCCATGCGCTGATCTTGCTCCTTTAGCTGATTGGATAACCTATCTACAACGCCCTGCAATGCGGTAACGCCCAATTTGTCAGCATCAGCCTCCAGCTCCTGCCGGCGTATGAGCAAATCGAGCAGTTTGACAACCGCGCCACCAGTTAGTGCTGCAATGATAATCGCGCCCCAATCCACAGGTTAGCCCCGCGCTTTTGTGGCCGACCCAATGGCATCATAAACACCGGACGCCACGATCCCCAGTGCCAATCCAAAAATAACCGCACCAAACCACTCGCCAAAACTGGCCGGCATCGCGATACTAAGCTGGTACAAAACGCCCAGAGCCAAGCCGATGGCCAGCGAGATGCCAGTCAGCACTTTACCGGTTGCACCAAACACCTTACTGACCTCCACCAGTCCCATGACAACAAAAATCAGGGGGATTCCATTCACAATCTGATCAAATTCCATCATATACCTCCAAAATCTAAAAGTTGGTTAAAACAAAACACCCGAGACAAGACCGTTATTTCAAACGATATGTCCCGGGTGGTAAAGCCGGATTCCCTATTCAGTTATGCGCTCAGTATAACACAGACGGGCGATATTTACTAACTCTTCTCCAGAAACCTCAATCCGATACCTCGCGCCCAAATAAAAGGCACACTCTTTTTTAGAATTCTTGCCAGCCAGAATGGAACATTCCATTCGAGTAATTGAAGTAAAAAAAGATGACGAATAAAAGGCTTGACAAATTTATCGTAGATATCTTTTGCAATCTTGATTACAGCCTCTTTGATCAATTCCCAAAGTTCATCGATAGCTTGGCACATTTTCTCCCACGTCTCAATCATGGCAGTTATTTGATCTTGGGTTAATACATTTTCGATATTCTTAGTATACCTCATAGGCAAAACAACCATCAATCCCGCTTTTCCCTGTTCTCCAACACCTTCTTTATCAACCTCTCCAGCCTCACATCCGGCACCACCCAGAAGATATCACGACCGCACTGCTTGCAGTTCGCCTCCAACCGGTGTACAATCACGCCGCCGCAATCCAGGAACACAACCCCATCAATCACATACTCCCTGCCGATCTCGTTTCCACAGCCCGGGCAGGTAACTATTTCTTCAGTCATTTATTCCTCCTATTCTTCCGACGGATCCATCTCTCTCACTCATCACCCTGATTGCCTCACTGTTGCTCAACCCGTGCAGACGGGCAAACAAGTTAATCACATCCAGCGGTACCGCCGTGCAGCCACCGAAACACCCGCATAGTTGCCGCTCAGTATCCACCCAAAACGAGGGGTTGTTATCATCATGGAATGGACATTTTGCTACATACCAGCCGTAATTGGTATCTCTCACCTTCGGGATAATGTCCTCGATTCGATACCGGCGCTTCAACTCATTCAAGTCCATTGCCACCGGCATATTCAATACCTGGTCAGCGTCCAGCCCGTTCAAGTCCACCCTTTCCCGCTCCACCCTTCGCACCGGTTCTTCCCTTTCCATAAGCGCAAGCGTCTCAGCGGGAAACACCTGAGTAAGATCACTCCAGAGCGGAAAATCCCCCTGCTGATACTCAGTATAAACAGCCCCGGAAGGATGCACTGATCCAGGCAGGGTTACCAATCCCCCGCGACCTTTGATATCAATCTTTCCGAAGTGAAGATTGCGAACATCGGCAGATGCCCGTGTGTATACATGAATGCCCCTGGCCGTCCGTACCTTATAGGCGTCTCGTAGGATCAACTTTGCCGTCATCGGTCCCTCAGTCACGGCCCACATGGACCACTTGAGATACTCCGTAACCTCGTCAAAGTCGATCACCACCAGGTTGTTGGTTCCTGTTACCACCGCAGCATTGGAAGGTATTCGAAACCATCGCAGAAGCTCTTCCTGAGTAGGCAATTGTCTCTGATATCTTCCCCAACGGATCCTCGGTATCTTGCTTCCCAAGTGCAAAGGAACCACACTAAAGCCATGGGAAATGAACCAGAAAATAAGGTCAAGTTGAACACCGGATTCTTTAAGGTTCATTTTTGGTACCTCCAAAAGTGCAGAGTTTGCAGAGTTTGAAGTGCCATTTTGGAAAAGTCTCTAAATTGATTCATTCTTTAACATACATACCGTCCGAGGTGTATCTGGAGCCTCATATTAACAAGTCCATAGGGAAAACCAACGAGAAAAGCACAGAAAGTGATTTTAGAGACTTTCTGGAAAAGCCTGTTTTAACTCTGCAAACTCTGCAGATTAGAATTGTTAATAATACATTAACAAACATTTTTCCGCCTCTCATTTATGATCAAACCAGTATTCTAAAGCTCGCGTGCGGCTCTCTTGAATTTTCATTCCATACCTGCTTTCTAAAATGCTTTTGATGTTGAGGAGCCTTCTACTAAACGCCTTCACCGATCGCGGCCAATCGCTGTCGGGCTTGTTGCCGTTGAACAGCAGCGTTTGCGCCTCGGTATAAAGATCGCGGGCTGTTACCCAACGGCCGACGTTGCTGGTCAGGGTGGCGGGGTAAGTAAAGGTATTCAGCCAGGCATCGATCGCCTCGATTACCACTTCACCATCAGCCAGGAAGTTGGTTTGCGCGAGCTTCAGATCGACAACGATCTCTTCCCACAGGTCAATCTTGTCGGCTTGTTCACTCATCAGGCGGCCTAAGGCTTCCCAGTCAGCCATCCGCAGGGTTGAGGTGGCTGGCAGATCGCCCTCCTGGAGTTGTTTCACTACTGAGTTCAGGGATGTCAGCAGGTCTCCCCACCAGGCACTGCGGAGCTCGTCAATTTCCTGCAAGAATAAACTTTCCCGCTTGCGGTCATCGTCTGGCACACGGTTCAGGGGCAACAACAGCAGGCGGTCCGCCAGGTCGTCGCGACGTAGTATGTCAGGTGTGCGGGCAGTTACCGCGATCCAGCAGCGGTATTTGAGGATACCCATGTCCTTGGAGGTGTAAAGCTTGCGGTACTCGTCCATTGCGCCGGTGGAGATGCGCGCCAGTTTGTCTTGCAGCCAGGGTTCCAGGGTGTCCAGGTTATCCATGGCGTAGAGATGGTAATGGCTGGCTGTGACTGAGAAATCATCCGGTTTGTTAGGGACGCCGCTCACTTGCGACCATTGACCGAAAAGCAGACGCAGCAGCAGGCGTAATGCCATGGATTTACCGCTGCCCCGTTCACCGAGCAGTACCATGATGGGCTTGGTAGGGCATAATTCGTTGAAAAAGAGCGATTGTGTCCACACCTTGTAGGCCCACGAGTGCTTGCGCTTTTCCCAGTTGGGGATCTCGGCCACTATCTCCATTGCATCGGTCATATCGATGAAATTGGGCTGGTAAGGTTCCCAAATGTGCAGATCGTCAAAGATCACCGGCCCGTCACCATTGTCGCGCTCAGTAATGGTGTCGCCATCAAGGCAGTAGACTTTGCCATCAAAGCGACTGACCCATAGTACTTTAGTATTAGTGTCGTAATAGGCCAATCGGACGACCTGCTTGATTTCAGAGTTTAGGATTGCCGCAGTCTTACAGGCATTACTGAGCACCGCGAACCCCGTTGAGGCTGGATTGACGCCCGTCAGTTCATGCAGCCAGGCATGCCAGACCTCGGTGTCCAGCTCGAATAGGCGGTGTTTGTCGTGCCAAAGGTAATATAGCTCTGCTTCAGGCGTGCGGATAAACTTGCCATTGTCATCCAGCCAGGTCAGCAAAAAACTCTCCGCGTTGGCGAGCCTCGTCCCAGCGCTCACGCCTTTGACAGGCGTCAATATATCCTCAAGCTGTTCCTGGAATTTAGGATCCGGCGGATTCATTAACGGATTGCCCAGGCGCTTGGCCCGTGAGGCTGTAAATCTGGAACCTATCTTCAACCTCTGGTAGTTCGTGCCCAGTTTTTGCGCCATAGCCGATATCGCCCCCTGGATGGCCAGCTGCAGATCGGGGTTCATGCTCTTTTCAACTTCAAGAATCGCATCTTTGACAGGCCGGTTATTGACGTACATTTCCAGCCACATTTGCCGCCATGGATCACATTGTGGTGCGGGACCCATAGGGGGTTGCTGCGTATTCAGCGCCATGGCGATCAACTCTAACTCGTCTTGCCAGATATCCGGATCCAGGTTGCCATACTCAGCCAGGATGATCGCTTGGTCAACGATGGGCATATTTAGTTTTGCCAGTACGGCAGTAATGGTCACAGGCATAGAGCCCTTATCCCTTCAATAGCAGGGTTTCAATGGATTTTGCCAGTTCTTTTGCCCGATCGGAAGTAAGCGATTGCCCGCCGGTAGCTTGCGCTAACCTGGACAAAAACGCGCGGCCGGATGGCTTGTCTTCCGGGCCCACATAAATCGTTGAGATTTTGTTCTTGTAAGTCCGTGCAATTTTTAAGGTTTCATCTTCATCATCGGGCTCACCGTCTGAAATGACAATGATTGAAATCCCGGGAACGTCGGCTATTTTCGCATATCTGAGCGCTTCCGCCAGTTTTGTTCCGCCGCCATCAAAGAACGGCACTCCTCCCGGGCAAAATTGCGCCCGGGTCGAGAATGCAATAACCGCGACTTTCCCAGGGCGGTTGGCTTGAATGTAAGCCAGTTCCTCACATGCTACTGAGTAGCGGTTTTTCCCCCCGCGGGAATCGTGGTTGTCCATTGACCCGCTTACATCCACGATGGTTACGACCTCCGCGGAGGTAAAAAGTTCGGCAATGCTCTTTCCGCTCGCTTGTGCGATCGCGCTGATTGAGCCGGGCACGATTTCCGTTCTCATTTTTTCTCCTTTTCTTTTTCCAAAAGCCCCTTGATGTATTCAACCATGAGCTCTGCATACTCCAGTTGTCGGTCATTGCCGGGCAAGTCCAGGCATTGTTGGAAATACTCAGCTCGTTCCTCAAAGTATTTTAGATATTCCTGGAGTCGCATTGGATGGGCTTCTTCTATGCGTTCGAGCATGGCTCTCTCATTTCTCGCTGTCCTTCAAAAACTGTGACAGATCAGACGCAATGCGCGCGTCCTTTCCTTCAATGATTTTCGCAAACGGTGCATCCTCCTGGTGTGTTTTTGCCCAGTCAGTCAGCATCTTCTCGTTCAGAACCTCACTGATTGCAACGGGCATGTTCTTTCTTGCCCAGGTAAAGGCTTGTTCTTTGTCAATCTCGATAGTGGTCTTGTTAATCAACCAGGCTGCCTTAAAAGGTGGTACATATTCGGGATCGTCAATCATTTGCTTCTTGAACATTTTCTCAAGGACAGACAGACGTATACCTCTTATAGTCGCTGCATCTTCTCGCTTTCGCAGCTCTTCGTTATCCAGCAATGACCGCTTAAGCTCTTTTGCGGCCTTCAATTTCGTCTCATAGTCCCGTCGTGCGTCATTCAATTGCTTAACCAATCCGATAAAAAGTTCATTGTTCATGTCATATCTCCTATAGCCATTCCTCAATTGGTTCCTTTGCGCCTTTTGGCCATGAGACAATTAACGTACGTCCCTGGCTGTCAACAATATCATCCCAGGCAATGATTTTCTCTACTTCGATCATGTCCAGTTTCTCAACTCCCTCGACGAAAACAATGCCGGATCGCAATGGGGATCTGTAACCGTAAGGCAAATCAAACACGCTGGGTTTAGCTTGTTTTCCCATCATGGCTTCTAATACGAGCCCTGCTTCATAACGCGCCCGCATTTCCGGATCTTTCAGGACGTCATAAGCGGCTTTGATTCGGATAAAAATATCCGTTGCGGCTTCGTCCTGGCAAACATCCGGGTGCCATAGTTTGGCCATCCTCCGAAAGCCTGCGCTCAGCTCATCCTGACTACAAGATTGGGCAACTCCAAGAAGCCCAAAATAATTTGTCCCCTGTCCTGGCACTGCATGGCTTCCATCAAAAAAGTCCCTCAGCACCTGCTCCGGGAAAATCACACCCCACTCTCGCGCCAAACGTCCATAAGCGCTGGAACTGCCGTCTGACCTCGCCTTGCAGGTGCCTACATAGGTAACCATTAATTTTTGCTTTATTCGGGAAACTCCTCTTGACGGCATGGGCGGGATCTCTACGTCATCGCCTATGTAATCTCTGATCCAGGATGCCACAGAAGGACCATGTTTTGCTTCCACGCGCCAAACTTTGCGGGTAGGGTCGAATTTTCTTTCGGTGGTTGGTAGCAACTTAATCGCCGCTACCAATTCCTGGTTATAGGGTGTACTGACTACCAGTACATCATTTTCTATACTGAGTGAGCTGTGTCTGACCATTTACACGCCTCCAAACAAAAGTGCTGTAGTTTTGGCAATTTCTTCCTCAGTAGCAGGTATAGCCCCGCCATTGGCACGGATTACTTCCTCATCTCCAAACGCAGCAAGCAGATCAGACAACCCAAGGGCAGGCTGAAGTTTGGCAGTAAGTTGGGCTTTCCTGGCCTCTTTTTCATCTTGGATTTTTGTGTCGGCTTCCACGCGGTTGATGTGCAAAGCGTCTTTCTGATCCGCGGTTAATACGCCGTCAAGGATGGAAAATTCAAACTCGTTCGGAACTTCATCTTCAGCAGGCACTCTTTCATCAATCGGATCATTCCAATAACCGAGGATCCTGTCCCAGGTGCACGGATTCACCTTCCGGGGCAGCACGTTCACAGGGATGATCCCCCGCTCAGTAACAGTTACTTTACTCAGTCGCTT
>JAJFTV010000082.1 GCA_021372725.1 Chloroflexota bacterium
CCCAAATGTTGATGGAAGTGCTGCTGCTCGATTGGTCAAAGCCGCTTGAAGAGGGATAATGACAAAGGCGGGGAGTGTCTCCACCACCGGTTAATTGTTCGATTAGCTCACGGGCGGATGTCTCACTTCGTTCGACATGACAACCATGGGGGCATTCGGCCACTTTGTCACCCTGAGTGAAACGAAGGGTCCGCCCAAGGGTATGTTTCCTCAACCAGCCGATTAATCACCGGCTCACGGGCGGATGATTTGGTGCATTCAAAGAACGAACGACACCGGTAACACTTCCTCACAAAACCATAAATATTCCTGATTAATCCCCTCCTATGGTAAACTCACCTTGTTATGGATGAAAAGACAATCCGCACACTCGAATATCCCCGCATACGGGAAATACTTTCCGGGTATGCAGCTTTCAGCGCATCCGCCGAACTGGCTATGGCGCTGCAGCCTACCAGCGATATCGATATCGCACTGGCAGCCCAAACCCGCACCACCGAAGCCCGCAATCTGCTTGCATTGATTTCTGATTTCAGTGTGGGCGGTGCACGCGATGTACGCGACCTGGTTGAAAAGGCTCGTCGCAGCGGCGTGCTGCTGCCCAACGAATTGCTGGATATCCGCGGCACGTTGGCCTCCGGCCGGCAAATCTATCGCACCTTCGAGCGGCGCGGCGATGTCTTTCCAAATCTGACCCTGCTTACCTCGCGCCTGGATCCTCCGGCAGGTTTGATTGATTCCATCACACAGGCCATCTCTGACCAGGCCGAGGTACGTGACAATGCCTCTGACAGGCTGCTTTCCATCCGCAAGGAAACCAGGATTGCGCATGATCGCCTTTTGGCCCGCCTGCAGCGCTATATCAGTGATCCAAAGACCTCCATCCTGCTGCAGGAAAGCATCATCACCCAACGTGACGGACGTTATGTAATCCCCCTGCAAGCAGATTATAAAAATCGTATCCAGGGAATTGTTCACGATCAATCCTCCTCCGGAGCAACGCTTTTCATCGAACCATTGGCGGTAGTGGAGCTGAATAACCGCTGGCATGAACTGCAACTGGCCGAGCGTGACGAGATCCAGCGTATTCTGGCTGCCCTGTCCGGGCAGGTAGGCAGGGAAGCCCCTCAAATCATTCAGATGGTAGGCGCATTGGCAGAACTTGATCTGGCGCTTATGTGCGCAAAATATGCCGAAGACCTGCATGCCGTTGAGCCGGTTCTGCTGCCATACCGTGCAGCCACTTCGGATCATCCCGGCAGTACCATCCGGTTGTATAAAGCCCGCCACCCGCTGCTCAACCCGCGCAGTACCGTGCCCATCGACATCCTGCTGGATGAACACACCTTCTCACTGGTCATCACCGGTCCCAACACCGGCGGAAAGACTGTCACACTCAAAACGCTGGGGCTGTTGGCGCTGATGGCACAATCCGGGCTGCATATCCCTGCGCAATCCGGCTCTGAAATATCCATCTTTGCCGACATTTATGCCGATATTGGTGATGAACAGTCGATTGAACAATCGCTGTCTACTTTTTCGGCACACATCACCAACATCATCCGTATCCTTAAACAGGCAACCCACAAAACGCTGGTGCTGTTGGATGAGCTGGGTGCCGGTACAGACCCCCAGGATGGTGCTGCCCTGGCACAAGGTATTCTTTCGTATTTGATGGAACTGCGTATTCCCAACCTGGTTGCCACCCATTACCCGGAGTTGAAATCCTTTGCGCATCTCACACCCGGGACGATGAACGCCAGCATGGAATTTGATATTAAAAGCCTGCGCCCCACATACCGCCTGATTATCGGTTTGCCTGGCAAATCCAATGCACTGTTAATCGCCGAAAAATTGGGCCTGCCCGCTGAAATTGTCACCAAAGCTCGCGACACATTCCACCCGCAACAGCAGCGCAGCGAAGACTTGCTGGAAGAGATATTGCGTCAGCGCGCCATTGCCAGAAAAGAGCGCGACGACGCCGAAAAAACCCGCCGGGCAATGGAAAAACAAAAGCACGAGCTTCAAATCCGGCTTGACAAGATCGAAGAGGAACGCATCTCCATTCTGGAGCAAGCCCGCTCCGAGGCCGATACTGAAGTTGAATCGTTAAAAAACGAACTGGAAGAAATCTATCGCTCCGTGAAGAGCCAGCGCGAAACTGCACAGGAAGTGAAGCAGCTTCAGACGCAGGTGGAAGACATCCAGGGTGATTTGCAGGCCCGGCAAAAGAAGCAGCGATCCAGTGACATTGCTTCAGCCGTTCAGCACCTTCAACCTGGTGACCGCGTCCGGCTGCGTACCTTGGGGATGAACGGTGTCATCACCTCGGTTGACCAGGATGAAGTGGAGGTACAGGCCGGCGCCCTGCGGGTAAGAGCCAAGCTTTCCGATATCCAGATGGTCAATAAAGCCGGTAAAACCGTTGAAGACGAAAAACAACCCGCACGACTTACCCACGAAGGAAGCATCTCCCTTGTTCATCCATCCCCGGGGATGGAGCTTGACCTGCGCGGGCTCACCACCGAGGACGGACTGGCGCGGCTTGACAACTATCTGGAAGACGCCTATCTGGCAAACCTCCACATGGTACGCATCATTCATGGAAAGGGTACCGGCCGTCTGCGGGAATCCATCCGGCGTGCGTTGGAACGTTCGAAGCGGGTGAAGTCGTGGGAACAGGGGCTTGATAGTGAAGGCGGCGAAGGGGTGACCATCGCCCGCATCGCCCTGGATGACTGATAAAAGATTTCCTC
>JAJFTV010000099.1 GCA_021372725.1 Chloroflexota bacterium
AAAAAGCTGCAATATTTCGTGATCGCTGCCGTCAGAGTCGTCTTCCCATGATCTATATGCCCCATCGTCCCGATGTTCATGTGCGGCTTGCTTCTGTCAAATTTCTGCTTCGCCATGCTCTTGCTTCTCCTTAAATAAATCTATTCTGTATTCTGTTTCCCTTATAAGATTTTTGCTGCCACCTCACTAGAGACGGGAGCATAGTGATCAAATTCCATGGTAAAAACTCCTCTGCCCTGTGTTACAGAACGCAGAGTTGTTGCATACCCAAACATTTCTGCCAGAGGAACAAGCGATTTCACTGCCTGTGCATTACCCGGGCGATTTTCCATGCCCAAAATTTCGGCCCGGCGGGAATTTAAACTGGATAAAATTTCTCCCAGATACTCTGCCGGACCCAGGGCTTCCACTTTCATGATGGGTTCCAATAATACAGGAGCCCCATCTTCAAGGGCCTGTTTGAAGCCTAAAATGGCTGCCATTCGGAAGGCCAACGGGCTGGAATCCACCTCATGGAATGAGCCGTCAACCAAAGACACTTTGACACCGGTAACCATAAAGCCTGCCAGAGGGCCGCTTTCAGAAGCTTCACGGATACCATCTTCAATCGAAGGAATAAATTCGCGCGGGATGACACCTTGCTGGATCTTATTTTCAAAAACGATCTCGGTTCCGCCCGGAACTGGCTCAAGGTTTAATACCACGTGTCCATACTGCCCATGCCCGCCTGTTTGCTTGACATAACGGTAACTGACACCGGTGACCGGTTTGGTGATTGTTTCATGATACGTCACACGAACGCGACCCACATTAGCCTTGACCCGAAACTCACGCAGCATACGATCCACCAGTACATCCAGGTGCAGCTCACCCATTCCGGCAATAACTGTCTGATTGGTGTTCTCATCCATGTGGACCCGAAAAGTGGGGTCTTCTTCGGATAGTTTGCGAAGAGCATCCACCATCTTATCCTGATCCGCCATGGTTTTGGGTTCTATCGCTACAGAAATGACAGGTTCCGGGAAGCTGATGCTCTCAAGGACAATCGGGTTATGTTGATTACACAGGGTATCGCCTGTAAAACTGTTTTTTAATCCCAGTACTGCCCCGATATCTCCGGCGTACACCTCGGTTACATCTTCACGTCGATCAGCATACATATGCAGCAAACGGCCGATACGTTCTTTTTTATCCTTGATCGGGTTGTAAACCATTGTCCCCTGGGTTATTTTGCCAGAGTAAACACGAATATACGCCAGGCGGCCCATATAGGGATCGGTGACAATCTTGAAAACCAGCGCACTCAACGGAGCGTCATCATCTGCCGGCAACTCAATATTTTTGTCTTTGTCGGGATTTGTACCTGTTACAGGCGGGATATCCAGCGGTGATGGAAGATAATCAATGACGGCATCCAGAACTACCTGAATGCCCTTGTTCCGTAAGGCCGTGCCGCAAAACACAGGCGTTGCTTGATTATTGATCACTGCCGTCCGCAGTACCGCTTTCAACTCATCCACCGAAATGGATTCACCTTCCAGGAATTTGACGATTAGAGCATCGTCGAATTCAGCAATTTTTTCGACCATTTCGGCGCGTTTGGCTTTTGATTCCTCCAGCAGATCAGCGGGAATGGCATCGACCCGAATTTCTTTGCCGAGCTCATCTTCCCAATAATTCGCCTGCATGGTCAGCAGGTCGACATATCCGCGAAATTCTGCTTCTGCCCCGATGGGAATTTGCATCTGAATGGGGTTTGCTCCTAATCGCTGACGTATCGTATCGATCGTCATCTCATAAGAAGCTCCAACCCGGTCCATTTTATTGGCAAAACAAATACGCGGCACGGCATACCGATCGGCCTGCCGCCAGACAGTTTCACTCTGTGGTTCAACACCCTGCGTGGCATCAAAAACAACAACACCGCCGTCCAAAACACGTAAAGATCTTTGAACTTCGGCGGTGAAGTCGATGTGGCCGGGAGTGTCGATTAGATTAATCTGGTAGCCTTTCCATTCTGCTGTTACAGCAGCGGAAACAATTGTGATTCCTCTTTCCCGTTCCTGCGCCATCCAGTCAGTGACAGTAGTTCCCTCATCCACTGATCCAATCCGGTAGGTTTTGCCGGTATAGAACAATATCCGCTCGGTTGTCGTTGTTTTCCCGGCGTCGATATGGGCAATAATGCCAATATTGCGATAAAGTTCCAATGGATGTGGCCTTGTCATGGATAAGCCTTACTGAATACATCAGCGTAGAATATTGATCCTTATTAGAGTCTGAAGTGTGAAAATGCCCGGTTGGCCTCTGCCATCTTGTGGGTTTCTTCGCGCTTTCGAACGGATGCCCCCTGGTTATTGGCAGCTTCCATAAGTTCAGCGGACAGTTTTTCGGAGAATGACTTGCCGGTACGTGCGCGCGACGCCTGAAGAAGCCAGCGCATTGCCAGTGTCTGACGGCGGTCAGAGGGCACTTCCATAGGAACCTGGTAAGTGGCTCCACCTACACGGCGGGGTCGGACTTCCATGGCCGGGCCGACATTCTTCATCGCCAGCTCAAGTACTTCAATAGGGTCACGTTTTGTACGCTCGCGAATAATATCCAGCGCATCGTACATGAGCGTGGTAGCAGTACTCTTCTTGCCATTCTTCATGATCCGGTTGATCAGTGCCTGAACAGTCAAGCTTTGGTACCGTACATCCGGTAAAATTTCACGTTTTTCGGGTCGGGTTCGACGCATCTTGTTTCTCTTTCTGTTTTATTTCTTTTTTGATCCGTATTTAGAACGACCCTGGCCGCGATTGTTGACACCGGTCGTATCCAATGTGCCGCGAACGATATGGTAACGAACACCAGGCAGGTCTTTTACACGACCGCCGCGCACCAGCACTACAGAGTGCTCCTGCAAGGCATGGCCCTCACCGGGAATATAAGCCGTCACCTCAAGACCATTTGAAAGCCGCACACGGGCGATTTTCCGTAAAGCGGAATTCGGTTTCTTGGGGGTCATGGTTTTCACCACTGTGCAGACACCCCGTTTTTGAGGTGCTCCCATTGGCTGGCGAACACGATGTTGTTTCATTGAATTCAATGTGTAAAGCAGTGCTGGCGATTTGCTCTTTACCTTTTTGGTGCTCCGGCCTTTGCGGATCAATTGATTGATTGTTGGCACTTTCTAGCCTCCGAAAAATTTGCAAAACATTTTCTATCTTTATTCATTACGATCAAAATGATCATTTTACATTAAGTAAGGCCATCAAAACCCGCAGATGGCCTCAACGTCATCAACACTACCAAAAAGATCGTTTTTGGTTTGGGCAACAGGCGCTGATTATATCATGCTGCCACTTAAGCGTCAAGATCACCGAATTTCAACTTTTTTAGTTCCTCGCCCATTCCCAATAAACCGGTTTCGATCTTCGGTGGTCTTACCCGTTCCTCATCCTTGCCAAAACGAATCACCTCTCCTGAATCCATTACCGCTTCCACAGAAAGACCAAGGCTTTGCAGTTCTTTTACAAGCACACGGAACGAGGCTGGAATGCTGGGCTCTTCGATCGGTTCACCTTTTACAATGGCTTCATAGGTGCTTACACGGCCCTGTACATCATCCGATTTAACGGTCAGCATTTCCTGCAATGTATAGGCTGCTCCATACGCTTCAAGAGCCCACACTTCCATTTCACCGAACCGCTGCCCGCCAAATTGGGCTTTTCCGCCCAAAGGCTGCTGGGTCACAAGGCTGTATGGGCCAGTGGAACGGGCGTGAACTTTGTCTTCCACAAGGTGATGCAGTTTAAGCATGGTCATCAAACCCACCGTTACGGGTTGGTCATAGGGGATACCGCTCTTGCCGTCATGCAGGATTTGCTTTCCGACGATTGGCATGGGAACACCGGTTTCAGCCATAAATTCTTCTGCCCGCAGACGTACCTCATGGGCATCCTTTCCGGTAACATCCACTCCGTGATCCAGAAGCCACAACCCCAGGGCGGTGCGAACAGCGTTTTCGTTTCGCTTCTGCGATTCGATGGACATGCTTGCATTTTCTGAAAAGTCCAGGATCATATCCGGGTTATAGCCTTTGTCTTTCAGCCAATGTGCAACCGTGATATGACGGGCATACGTCTCATCGGTACCCAATCTCTGGATATCGACATCTCTATCCTGAAGCCAATCTTCCAGATAAAGGAGCCTGACCTCATCATCATCCCGGATGGATTCCGGAGAATATTCGTTTTGTTGCAGCCATTTCCAGGCTCGGTTCACCGTTTCTTTCCAGGCCTTATCAACCAGCCAGGCACGGGAAAGCTCGGCTTCAATTTCAGATTCAACAGCGCCGTCAAATACAGGTGTTATGGCCCTGAAACCCAGCCGTTCGGCTGCCCAACCCAGGTGCGTTTCCAGAACCTGTCCAATATTCATACGACCTGGAACGCCCAATGGATTAAGGATGATATCCACCGGTGTGCCGTCTTCCATAAAAGGCATATCTTCAATCGGCACCACTCGTGAAACCACACCTTTATTACCATGACGTCCGGCCATCTTGTCACCGGCGGTGATTTTTCGCCGCTGTGCAACCGAGACGCGTACCATTGTATCGACACCGGCAGCCAGATCGGAATTATCTTCGCGGGTGAATACTTTTACATCCACAACTTTACCCCGCTCGCCATGTGGCATGCGCAGAGAGGTGTCTTTTACATCACGTGATTTTTCTCCAAAAATAGCTCGCAGAAGACGTTCTTCCGGTGTAAGTTCTTTTTCACCTTTGGGGGTGATTTTACCGACCAGAATATCACCTGGACCTACTTCAGCACCAATCCGGATAACCCCGTCTTCGTCCAGATCCTTGATGGCTTCATCACCCACGTTGGGAATATCACGCGTGATCTCTTCCGGACCAAGTTTTGTATCACGGGCTTCCAGTTCATATTTTTCGATATGGATCGAGGTGAACTGGTCATCCTGCACCAGTTTTTCTGAAATGATAATGGCATCCTCAAAGTTGCTGCCTTCCCATGAAACGAAAGCTACCACCACATTTTGTCCCAATGCAAGGTTGCCATTGATGGTCGAGGAGGAATCAGCCAGTACATCTCCCTTTCGAATGCGCTGCCCCTTCTCGACTGCGGGTCGTTGGTCAATACAGGTGCTTTGATTGGAGCGTTGATATTTAAAGAGATGGTAAGTGTGGATATTGCCATTTTGTGTTCGTACCGATATGTTTCGGCCATCCACGGTCACCACTTCACCATCTTCGGCAGCCAACAGAACCTGACCGGAATCCAATGCTGCATAAGCCTCCATGCCTGTTGAAATGATCGGAATATCCGGCAGGATTAATGGGACGGCTTGCGTCTGCATGTTCGAACCCATCAGGGCACGGTTTGCATCATCGTGTTCCAGGAACGGGATCAACGCTGCACTGACGCCCACTACCTGATGTGGGGCAACGTCCATGAAATTGGCAGTATCAGGAGCCGCCATGATGAAATCGGAATGATGGCGGCAGGAAATTCGATCCTGAATGAATTCATCATTTTCATCCAACAGTGTGTTGGCCTGGGCAATGATAAATTTGTCCTCCGCATCGGCCGACAGGTACATCACCTCGCGCGAGACATAAGGACGAGTGGTCACCGTGAATTTACTCAGCTTTTCCAGTTTCGCAAATATCTGCTCCGTCACACGTTCGCCGGTCTTAAGAATGACTTCACCGCTTGCAGGATCAACGATGTCTTCTTTTGTCTCGCGACCCACCAGGCGGGGATCATTGGAGTCGAAATTCCTGATCACTCTCCGGTAAGGGGTTTCGATGAAACCGTATGGATTGACGCGTGCATAGGTTGCCAGACGGCCAATCAAACCAATGTTTGGGCCTTCAGGGGTTTCGATAGGGCAAATGCGGCCATAGTGTGAGTGGTGAACGTCACGAACATCGAAGCCGGCCCGTTCACGGCGCAGCCCCCCAGGACCCAGTGCAGAAAGCGTACGCTTGTGGCGCAGCTCTGCCAACGGGTTGGTTTGATCCATAAATTGTGAAAGCTGGCTGGATCCAAAGAACTCACGCAAGGCTGCAACCACCGGACGGATATTAATGAGATTATCCGGTGCAATATGTTCCTGATCCCGGATGGACATACGTTCCTTGATCACCCGCTCCATTCTTCTCAGGCCGATGCGCAGTTTGTTCTGGATCAGCTCACCCACCGTCTTTACACGCCGGTTGCCAAGATGATCGATATCGTCCTTGTCTTCCAATTCATTATTGATCATGATCATACGGCGGACAAGCTGAACGATATCATATTTGGTGACGGTGCGATGAGAAATCGGAACCCGTTCCGTCAGATCCATTTTTTGATTTAACTTGTAACGACCCACCCGTTCCAGGTCATAATGGCGCTGGTCGAATAACTGCTCCTCGAGGAACTGACGCGCATTATCCAGCGTAGCAGGGTCACCCGGGCGCATCCGGCGGAAAAATTCCAACAAGGCTTCTTCTGCAATGGAACTCTTGGGTTTAATTTCCCATTCCGGTTCCTGGCGAAATGTCGAAGGGATGAACAACCGATCCGGGTTATTGTCGATGTCATCGAACAAAGCCAATATTTCTTCATCGGAGCCGGTCATGATTGGAGAATCGGGCAGGCCGTCATTTACCGCTGCCAACGCTCGCAGAAAAATTGTGATCGGTACGGTACGCTTGCGATTGAATTTCAGGATGATGTAATCATTCTTGCGGGTTTCGAACTCCATCCAGGCGCCCCGATCAGGGATCAGCTTGGCCATGGCCAGACGGTGGCCGGTCGCACGATCTACCGGCGCTTCAAAATAAACACCCGGCGAGCGGATCAACTGTGAGACCACCACACGTTCGGTGCCATTTACAATGAAGGTGCCTTTATCGGTCATTTCAGGAAAATCACCCAGGAAGATATCCTTTTTGATCATTTCCGGAACATCCGGACCTTCCAAAAGTACCGAAACATACAACGGGCTGGCATAGGTCAGATCACGTTCAAGGCACTCTTCGAGGCTATGTTTTGGTTCCTTGAACCAATACTTGAGATCCATTTCTTTGGACAATTGACTGTCGCTGGGAAAATGAAGGCGCAGTCCCTTGTTGTAAGATTCGATTGGTGATATTTCCTTAAAAAGCTCTCCTAGTCCCTCCCTCTTCAATCGCTCAAACGATTCTAGTTGAACTTCAATTAAATTCGGTAAATCATAAACACTGGGAATACGGGCATAAGATCTGGTAGGTAAAACTGACGTCATTTACAATCTCCCAACTGTGTTGACTGGTGTTAAACAATAATTCACCCACACTCGATGGATGTGCAATCGGTAAGTATATCAATTTTAGATATGCTTGTCAAGAAATTGGGTAAAAATTGGGTAAAGAAATTGGTTGACACACTTACGTTGATATCAATAAGAAAAATACAGTTTGTTTCCCCCAAGACTCATAATGGATATCAACTTGGAAAAATTCATTTCAAAACCTGATACAAAAATAACTGTTATTAGCAAAAGAAGTACAGCAATCATCAAATTTTCTGTTTTGAGTAATTGTCTCCAAAAGATTTTTCTCCTAGATACCCAACCATAAGCAGCAAAAGGCATGAGTACAGGGACCCAGGCCAAATGAAATCTCGGTTCAGCAATGATAAAAAGATGGGGTAAACCATAGCCAATTAGGAACAGAAAGACCAACAAAACAACTTTATGGTCCCTTGTCAGCCAAAGACCGATTGTCCCGAATATTAGTGTAGCCCCCCATGGAATAACTAAAAGTGAGTAAATGAGAGCAAGCCAGGGTTGGGGAATTGCACCAATCAAATTGTTGCTATAAAAGTAGAAGAACTCCCGATCTTCCGGTCCGATAAATTTAACCAGTCTGACAAATATTCTTCGAACCGATTCGATTGGGTTTTGACGTATAAACTCAACAGCATGCAGCATACAAAAACTTTCTCGATCCCCATCATCCAAAATATTCATGGGTAAGATCGCAATCCGGGAGACAAAACCACCGTCTCCCTCCGGATGATAACCAATAAACATGTTGTACCCAAGACTGTTTTCTACAAAGGCAGGCTTATGCATGATAATTGAATTCCGAATACTCCAGGGCAGGCATAACCCAAATGCAGTCAGTAAAAAGATCAGACCGGCTTTTTTCTTAAACGGGCTGAAACGACTGAGCCACATCCCGGAAAGTAAAGTGAAAATTGCAAAAATTGATCGTGTAAACATCGTCATGCCGCATATTAAGCCAGCCAAGATGACCCAACCCCAGGATTTCTTTTTGGTTGAAAAGTGGATCGACATTACAGATAACAATCCAAGTAGAATATAAAAATTTTCAGAAGCCAAACCGATGGGATAAAACAAAAGAATGGGATAAAAGCTAATTCCAATAGCAGAAAGAACACTCACTTTCCTTGAGAAACCGATCTGATGACACAGAATAGCTGTAAGTGGGGCAAAGGTTGCAGCTAAACCGGCTTGGGCCATTCGCGCGAGGGGAAAACGGAAAGATTCCGGCACAAAGAAATATAATAACGCCAGAAAGAAAGGATAACCAGGAGCTCGAAAGGCAGTCTCTATTCCCTTAACAGGGAAGGGTAGATGATCTATATCCAGAAATTGTGAATAGTAAGGGCGGAGAATTTCAACGTCCGCTTTCGAATACCAGCGGAAACCGTTGCCATCTTTTAGCGATCTGGCCAGCATATCATACTGAAACATATCGTCCAGGGCGATGGGCTGATCAATAAAAATGGCGACAATGATCACGTGGATGAGCAAGGATCCTGTAAAGAGAAGGATTAATAGCTTTGGGAATGATAATTTGACAACATAGTTTTTTAGATGCTCAAGGCATGATAAAACAGAAGTGCCGTCCATAAAGAAAGCCTCCACGGAAATTCTTTTAGATTGTTTGCCAAGTGGCAACAGGAAATACACTGCCTCTTGTCGGAGGCAGACAATAATCTTTTTATTTCCTCTTATTTATGAAAAAATTATGTTCTTACAGAAATGTACTTTTTCGTGACGCCGCCAAAGAGCGTACCCATGATCGCTCCTTCCAGCAGGTAGGGTATGAAAAAACCGATGATATTCGTTTGAGCCACGCTTTGGGTTGCGCTATGAAACAAATAGCTCTGCATCAACGCAGCGGAAAGGCGGTTCACGAAAAAACCTGTGAAAAGTGCCAAACTTCCCAAACCCGAAAATCGCAATAGACTGTGCCAGTTCCTGCTTGCCAAGCCGATGAACAAACCAAAAACACCTCCTTCCACGATAGGAAAAAGGAATGGTAGTAAAAAATATATCCCTTCTCCAGGCGTAGTAAAGGCATACGGAAAAATGCTGAACAAACCCTGTTGTACAAACGTGTTCGCCTGTATGAAACCAACGGTGCCACATAAAGTAAAAAGAATTTTCTTCCGGGGGTCCAGAGTACACCCTATCGCCAGGCCAATTACCCCGCCAGCGATCGCCAGGCTGAGCAGGTTAATCAGGTAACCCTGAATTCCAGTGAAGGTCTGTAAGGTATTCCAAACATTCAACAGGCCAACCAGGGAAAAACTAAACATAAATGCGAAGATATTCATTGGATAGGGCTGCACCCAGAAGGATTTTGTAACAAGGTGCTGATTCAGGATACTGATCGGTGCATCGATCAATTCACGGATAAGGAAAAGTAAGATGTACCATAGACCTTGTTGAGTCTTTTCTTCAAAAGCTTCCAAGAATATCTCTTTCATTTCGGACCCAAATCGATCTCGAAAACTTTTAGGGTATAAAGCCAAACCTGCCAGAAAAATTTTGGATGCTATAACTCGCCAAATGCTTCCATGCCACTCATCAAGAGAAGTTCGCATGGATTAGGCTTCCCTTGGCTTAACAGAAATAGCCAGTTGAATAAGGTCCTTCATTCTAGCAACTTCAGAATTTAAAATGTTTTTCCCCAGTGAAGTCAGCTCATATTCTTTGCGCGATCGACTGGCTTCCGTATCTCTTTCTGCTGCCTCATCATTTCTTACAATCCACCCAAGGTCCAATAATCTCTTGAGTGCGCCATATAAGGTCCCAGTGCTGAAGGTAATTCGCCCATCACTCATCTTGGTAACCTCTTTCATAATGGCATATCCATGCTTCGGTCCCGGAGATAAACTTATGAGAATAAAGAAAGTTGCTTCTGTTAACGGGAGGATAGATTTGATATCCGATTCTGTTTCCATATCACCTTTCCTATATATTTTATATATCGTTACGCGACATGTCGTGTTACGTCATATTAACATTTTTTAAAGGAAAAGTCAAGAGGGTAAACAACAGAAATTGATGATTTGATCAACAAAAAATTCAGTCAGAAAACCCCACCACCTATTTGGAGATCCATCTCCCGTTTTTTCGCACTGCGCCGGTAAGTTCGATAACATCTGCGTGA
>JAJFTV010000117.1 GCA_021372725.1 Chloroflexota bacterium
GCTCTTTGCGTTGTCAAATACTTATAGGAGGTGTTGAAAAAGTGTCCAAAGTTTTGGGCCCGCTACACCCCACCCCTTTATCCCCGCCCCTGTTGGGCGGGGAATTTTATCTTTGTTGGATTTTTCAGCCGTCTTACGGCTGAAAAATCCAACAAAATAGTTTTCTCCCCCTTCCCAGCGGGAAGGGGGGCGGGGGGTTGGGCGTAGAAGCGGGGTAAAGTGCATATCCAAAGTGGCTGTCCATTCTTTTGGGACAGCCACATAAAGGAGTTGGGTGTAATAGATCCAAAACTTTGGACACTTTTTAAACACACTCCATTTACGGATGAGTTTATGAAAAAGATAAGTGAAGGTATCTGTAAATCGCGTTTTACCCCTGCGGAAGTTGTTGAATGATACAGTTTGCTATGCCAGCCCGGGCGTTCGCCAGACGAACTGACCACTCACCACCGTGCCCAGGACAGTGCAATGCAGGATTTCCATGGGATCGATGCTGAAGATATCCTGATCCACAATCACGCAGTCTGCCAGGAAGCCGGCTTTGATCTTTCCCAGGCGGTCTTCCACACCGGCCGCGTAAGCCGGGCCAACGGTGTAGCCTTGCACAGCTTCATAGACACTCAAACGCTGTTCAGGGTACCAGCCATCGGGCCCGGGTGTGCCATCCGGCCGCCGGCGGGTTACGGCTGCATGAATCCCCACCAGCGGATCCCAGACCTCCACCGGGCAGTCGGAACCCAGCGCCAGCACAGCGCCATGCTGCAACTGTGATTTGAGCGCATAACCGCCGGCCGAGCGCTTACCCCAATGCAGGTTGGAGATATCCATATCCGATGTGGCATGCAGCGGCTGCATGGAAGCGATGACCTTCAGCTTGCCGAGCCGGCCGATATCCTGAGGGGAGAGCAGTTGAACGTGCTCAATGCGGTTTCGTAAATTGCCGGTCAGGTTTTTTTGAATGGCCTGTTCATAAATATCCAGCACTTCACGGTTTGCCCGGTCACCAATGGCATGAATGGCACTGGAAAATCCGGCGGCATTGGCTTTGAACACCGCCTGACGCAGGTCTTCAATATCGTTGGTGGGGATGCCGGTATTTTCTGGCGCACTGTCAAAACCCTCCAGCATCCAGGCTGTGCGCGGGCCAAGTGCGCCGTCGGCAAACATCTTGACACTGCCGATACGCAGCATGTCATCGCCAAGACCGGTGCGCAGTCCCAGTTCCACTGCCCGGTCCAAATAGACCATCGGAATGGATTTGGTGATGCGCAGGGTCAGCTCGCCTTGTTGGTGCAACGCCTGTTCGACGCTAAAAATAAGCGGCGTATCCATATCGTGAACACCGGTCAGACCGACGCGGTGTGCCTGTTGCATTGCCCGGCGGGCTGCAACCGTCAACTCCGGCACAGACGGTTTTGGGATCAGGCTCTTCACCAGGCCAACTGCATCTTCCAGAAGGATTCCTTCCGGCTCGCCGCTGGGTGTATGGACAATTTCACCGCCAGCCGGGTTTGGGGTGTCAGCAGTCAGATTCGCCAGCCGCAGCGCATAGGAATTCACCCAGGCTGAATGCCCGCTTTTTGATTCGAGACAGACCGGGTGATCCGTTGTTACCGCATCGAGCTGTGCAGCAGTTGGGTTTTGACCACCCCACACATTATGATTCCACCCATACCCGGTGATCCAGCTTCCGGCAGGTTTTTGGGCTGCCATATCGGCAACCGCTTCCAGTACTTCCGTCATGGTCGGTTTTTCGGCGTTAATCGCATCCAAACCAAGTGCGATGTATTCAAGGTGCAGATGTGCATCCGTCAGACCGGGTAGCACACAGGCGCCTTTCAGGTCAATGCTGTTCTTAACGCCGGATTGGTCTGACAGGCTGCGGGCTGTGGCATCATCGCCGGCATACACGAACTGTCCGCCGTGTATCAGCAGTGCGCTGACCAGCGGATTGGAAGGATCCATGGTATGAATGGCTCCGTTAAAAAGCAGTAGATCATTTGAATGTGACATGTTTATTATTTTACCAATCTTTTGTAAAGTGCAAAACTATAAACCGGCTTATCTTTAGCGCGTGACACCCAGATAACTTTCGCGCACGCGTGGGTCATCCAGTAAATCGGAACCTTTACCTTCCATTTTTATCTCACCGGTTTCCAATACAAATGCGTGATGGCTGATCTCAAGAGCGATGGCTGCATTTTGTTCAACCAACAGGATAGTCAGCCCGCTGCTATTGTTTAGGCGGACGATGGTGTCGATCACCAGGTCGACCATCATTGGCGCCAGTCCCAATGATGGCTCATCCAGCAGCAACATGCGTGGCGAAGACATCAGCGCCCTGGCAATGGCCAGCATTTGTTGTTCTCCACCCGAAAGTGTCCCGCCAGGCTGGGAAATACGTTCCTTCAAAACAGGAAAGAGTGTAAATACCTCTTCCATATTATTCTGTATCTCATGCTTGTCTTTTCGTGAATATGCACCGAGCAGCAAGTTTTCTTTGACCGTCAACGGACCGAAGATGCGTCTTGCTTCAGGTACGAGAGTTACGCCGGCATTGACAACTTGAAAGGAATGTTTGGGCAGCAGTTTACCGTCAAATAATATCTCGCCGGATGTACAGGCTTTTACACTATTTATAGTTTTCAGCAAAGTCGATTTTCCGGCGCCATTGGCTCCAATCACCGAGGCAATTTCACCCTTTTTCACGCTCATGTTGATATCGTGCAAGGCATGGATGCCGCCATAAAATACATTGAGGTTATTGACCTTAAGCAGGGGTTGCGTATCTGTCATTTTGACCTCTCTTTGAACCCAGATATGCCTGTATTACCTTGGGATCATTTTGAATTTTTTCAGGGGTGCCAACCGCCAGAACCTCACCCAGGTTTAACACTACGATATTGGCGTCTCGACATAAGTCCATCACCACGTTCATGTGATGCTCAATCAAAATGATGCTGTAATGCATCTGTTCATGAATGTTACGTACCATTTTTACGAGTTCATTGCATTCATCTTCATTCATTCCGGCAGCCGGTTCATCGAGCAGCAGCAAGTCGGGGTTTGTTGCCATGGCGCGGGCAATTTCGAGACGGCGTTGGAGACCGTAGGGCAGAATGCCGGCCGGTTTATTCGCTTCATCCTGTAAATTCACCATCTTAAGCAGTTCATACGCCTTCTCTTTTAGTTCATTTTCTGCCTTGGCGGCATGGGGTGTGCGGATAAATGCCTCGGCCAGTGAGTAATGCGGTTTGCTGTGCAACCCCAGGGCTACATTTTCAAAAACCGACATCTTCTGAAACAGGCGAATATTTTGAAAAGTACGGCTGATCCCAAGGTGGCAAATCTCGTCCACGCGCTTCCCGCGGATAGTTTTTCCTTTAAAAAGGATATCCCCTTCAGTTGGCTGAATTGAACCGGTAATCAGGTTGAAAATGGTGGTTTTACCGGCACCATTTGGGCCGATCAACCCCAGCATTTCACCGGACTTCAGATCAATATCTACGTTATGAACTGCTCTGACACCGCCGAATTGCATGGTTACATTTTTTATTATCAAAATTGATTCAGTGGCCATCAGTTTCTCCTTTACTTCCCTGCTGCCTGTTCTGGCTTGCCGCGTTTGAACAGGTTTCGTAGGAAAACTTTTAGGAAAGTGAAATTCATTTCCTTATAACCGAGCAATCCCTGCGGTTTGAAGATCATAATCACGACAAAGAGCAGACCGTAGATGATTAAGCGCCATTCGGTAAGGAAACGCAATACTTCAGGGATAGCCACAAGAACGAATGTAGTGATCGCTGGTCCGATTAAAGATTGCATACCACCGAACACGATAGCAGCCAGCAAATCTGAGGAACGGCCTGCACTGAACATGGAAGGCGAAAGATAAGCCATGTAAAAACCGAACAGACCTCCGGCAATGCCGCAATAAACAGCGCTGATAAAAAGAGAGGTCAGCTTGGTACGGAATACATTCACACCCATCATTTGCGCTGCAACTTCATCCTGGCTGACAGCAATACAATTTTTGCCGAACTGAGAGGTTACAAAATTGTGTGCCAGAAAAAGGGCAATCACAGTCATGGCCAGCACGAGTGGCAGGGTGGTAAGTTGTGGGATTCCGGTGAAGCCGAACGCTCCGCCGACGGCGTAAGTGTTATTGAGGATAAGGCGAATTGCTTCAGCAAAGCCATAGGTGGCAATGGCAAAATAATCGCCTGTCAGTTGGCTGCGAAAAGTTGGTATGCCGATGATCAGGCTGCATAGTCCCGCGAACAAGCCACCCAGAAGAAGTGCCAGGATAAACGGCACATGAAGATGCATATAAAGAACAGCGGTAGCATAACCTCCCAGCGCCATAAAACCGGCGTGTCCGATGGAAAATAACCCAGTATAACCGGTCAGGATGGCGAGACCCAATGCTGCGATAATATTGATACCGCCCAGGATGATAATGGTATTGATGTATCCCATGCCGGCTCTCCTTAGAGTTTCTCTTTAACATTTTTGCCCATCAACCCGCTTGGGAAGAAAAGCAGAATAATGATCAAAAGCGAAAATGAAAACAAATCCCGGTAGGTAGAGGAAATATAGCCTGAGATCATTGTTTCGAGTATGCCTAAAAGAAGGCTGCCGACGACCGCACCGGGAAGGCTCCCAAGACCACCGATAACACTGGCGATCATGGCTTTGATTGTCACGCTGCCTAGATATGGGTAAACAGCGTATTTGATTCCGTAAAAAATGCCGCTGACCCCAGAAAGGATGCCGCTAATGCCAAAGATAATCAGGGCAACTTTATTATTATCGATGCCCATAATCCCGGAGGTTACCATATCCAGGGCACTGGCGCGGATGCCCAGGCCTTGCCGGGTTTTTTGTAAGAACCACCAGAGCACTCCCAGAACCAGAAATGAAAACACAGCAGCAAACAGATCCATTTTTCCCATGGAAACACCCGCTACTGTAAATGTGCCGGCAGTAATTTCGGGAAACTTTCGAAATGCGCCACCAAATGCCAGATTGATGATGTTAACAATCGCCAGATTGGCGCCCATTGCCGAAATCATCATATATAAACGCGGTGCCCCTCGCATACGCAGGGGTTTATAGGCACCGGTTTCGACGAAGATTGAGACGGCTACCGTTAATGCCAGTGCCACTACCAGTGCCAACCAGACAGGTAGTTTAAAACTGGCCAGAGCATAAAAGGCCGAGAATGCGCCCACAACCATAAAGGCGTCAAATGCCCAGTTTGTAAAATTAAACACACTGTAAACCAGTGCGTATCCGACAGCCAGTAAGGCATAAACTGCCCCGATTGAGATACCGCTGACAAGTTGTTGGAAGAAGAGCGTCAAGCTGACCTCCTACTCATTCGTAATAATTCGATGGATAAAATAGAAACAGTGCTCATTCCTGAAGACGCAAAGGCATATACCAATATTTTAACAAAAATTCTGTACAGTCGGGTCCCCGGGACCCGACTGTAATATAAATGGGATTTGATTCAATCCTGAAATTCTGTGCGAGGCCAGATTTCGCTCTGCTCCAACTGTTCAGGATCAAGGTTCGTAAGTCTTAATGAGATTCCATTTAGAATCGGCGATTTGCATGATCAGGATAGGCTTATTATGGGGATTGTGAGTATCAGGCTCCATAGTTACCTTGCTGGTGAAAAGCTGGACATCCTTCATGTTCTCGATCGCATCCCGCACGCCGACTGGTGTAACCTCACCGTTTGCCTTCAGCGATTCCTTGACGCCATTTTCAATCATATACAGTGCATCCAGAGCATAGTAAGCATAAATATTGACTTTTTGATTATGCTTTGCTTCAAAAGCAGCATTGTACTCTTTGAATTCCGGCATTTCAGAGGATACACCGCTTGAGAGATAAGCACCCTCCAGCTCTTTACCTGCCATGGTGAGCAGTTCATCCGCTACCCATCCATCAACACCCAAATATTGGATGTCTAAATTCAAAGCAGCAGCCTGTTGAGCAATTAGAGCGATATCACGATAGGTGCCGGTTGGCACAATCAGCAGGTCAGCACCGGACTCAGCTACTTTAGAGATCTGGGCACGGAATTCGGTATCATTTGCCTGATAGCCTTCCTTCGCGACTACTGTGCCGCCTAATTCGGTGAAATGGTCTTCAAAGAATTGTTGGATACCGACAGAATAGGCACTGGTGACATCGGTTATGAAGGCAACTTTTGTTTTTCCAAGTTCCTTATAAGCAAAGTCAGCCAGTGCATATCCTTGATAAGGATCGATAAAGCAGGTACGGAACATGAAAGGATGCACGTTGCCATTATCGTCCACAGTTACTTTTATATTGGACGCTGTTGTGGCAATGACTGGAACCTGAGAGGCATCTGCAATCTCAGCAATCGGAATGGCGGCGCCTGACCACTCAGGTCCAATGACTGCGACCACTTTGTCTTGTTCAATCAGGCGTTTTGTTGCAGCTACGGCATCGGGGATTTCCGAGCGGGTATCATACGTGATCAATTCAATTTTGTAGCCTTCAATACCACCGGCTTCATTGATTTCTGCAACCCGGTCTTCGAGTGCCAGTTTTGCATATTGGCCAACATAAGAGTCAGGCCCGGTAACCTGTGCGACAAAACCAATTTTAATGGTTTTTTCCTGTGAACAGCCAACGAGAAGACCGGACAGGATGACTAATAGTAACATTATTGAGAGAATACTGTTTCTTTTCATTTCGACTCCTTCATTGAATTTGGATAAATGTATCACAACAAACACGCTTCCGGGGAACAGTCTGCATGATTATTTAGGAACAATTTTAAAAATAGCAGCATGCTGAATTAACATACTGCCAGATATTTCATATATGGGAAAAGGATTTGCCTCTGGGGGTCTGACGTTAATCATAATGAATAACCGCAAGATGATGTAAAGAATGGATGAATGTGGCAAGTTACAAATGACTAAATTGTCTTCAAATCTTGAAAAGGTTTTTCCTTTATGAACAATCCGCCATAGCAGGGTTTTATGGCGATATTATCGATCTTGGCTTGAACCACTAATTAACACTTTGTAAGATTCTAACAAAACAGTATGCATACTCAATCCAGAAAAATAATGATTTTTCTGAAAATTTCTGTTCAACCATTTCTCCGTAAAATGTCTGACTTCCTTGATAAAAAGATAAAAAATTGCGTAAGAAATTTGCGTTGGTCTGATTCTGCTCTAACAAAATTATTATATATTCTACTTATCCGATATGTCAAGTGAATTTGAAACGAAAAAAGTGGACCATTGTAATGAAAAAACAATAGTGTAGATTGTATGTCTTGCGTGCTTGAACCCAACAATATTTGTTTCGGTTATGATACCTTCATACTGAAAAAATTGTCATCGAAATTTCTTTACAGCCGGGCATGCTATAATGGCGAAAGATGAACGCCAGAGTGTTTTCACAAATTTTGTATGATCGTAATTAACGAAAATTTACATCCATGAACCTGGATATCAAGACCGCCGTACAAGTTGCATTTTTCCTCTCCATTTTCGGGATCATCCTGGGAGTGCTGTTGGGCATCCGCAATATCCGGGAGGGCCGCAAGCTGCTTTATTTCAAGAAGCGGCATGATTTGATGGCGAAGGGCTGGCGGCTGATCTTTATTGCAATCGTCCTTAGTGGGTTGGCATTTTTCTTCAACCGCTATGCCGAACCGGCCATCTATCTGATTTTTCCTCCCTCTCCTACCGTTACCTTGACGCCAACGATCACATTGACACCGACGATTACCCTCACACCTACCATAACGAATACCCCCAGCATTACGCCCACGCCGGCCATTTCCAATACACCGGAAATTCCAACACAAATCTATGCACAATTTACCAGCGTTGTGGCGGTCAATGAAAAGGCAGTCTTCAGTATTCCTCAGATTGCCAGGAAGATTGATGAAGATTACCAACCTGTTAATCCGGCGTTTGAGTTCGAAAACCCAATTGGTATCCTGTATGCCACATATTCTTACGACCAAATGGCCGTCGATTCGCAGTGGTCGGCGATCTGGTACCGGGTGGCAGACCGGGAGATTATTTGTTATGAAACCAAACCCTGGAATGGGAGTACCGGCGGTTATGGATACACAGAATGCCAGCCATCTTCGGATAAGTGGAAGCCCGGGGAATATGAGGTACAGATTTTTGTTGGAACGACCTGGACTTCATCAGAGCGGTTTGTGGTGATTGGCGAACCACCGACTCCTACCATTACACCGACACCCACCTGGACGCAAACAGTAACCCGTACGGTGACCTCCACCAACACGATCACCCTCACTCCGTCCATCACACCCACCCGAACGTTGACTCCCACCCGTACAATAACGCCCACTCGCAGTCTGACGCCTACACGGACGGAGACTCCAACCCGTACGCTGACCCCTACCATCACC
Source organism: Chloroflexota bacterium (assembly GCA_021372725.1). Taxonomy (GTDB): domain Bacteria; phylum Chloroflexota; class Anaerolineae; order Anaerolineales; family Anaerolineaceae; genus JAJFTV01. The sequence goes on from JAJFTV010000117.1 coordinate 8,447, forward strand.
CGCACACCGACGAAAACTAAAACGCCGACACGAACATTTACACCAACGTTAACCCCAACGCCTTATCCCACCAAAACGCTGCCTTACTAATTGCAGAGCTGCCGCGACCGGGTGGCTGATTTGAAAGGAAGAGGATAAATTTTCCTCTTTGTTCATGTGGATATTGTTCATGAGCAAGCAAGCTTTTATCCTGTATAATCATCCAATCACATCAGGAGAAACAAAATTGTCCGATCGCATGCGGGTTGATTTTCATAACCATACACACTATTCACCGGACAGTCTGACCAGCGCCAGTGAACTTCTCAAAGCTGCCGGCCGGGCAGGGTTGGATAAAATTGCTGTGACGGACCACAATTCGATTGGCGGAGCCCTGGAAGCCTATTCACTGGCTCCCGACCTGGTGATTGTCGGGGAAGAGGTGCTTACCACAAAAGGTGAAATTCTGGCCCTTTTTGTCAAAGAGTTTGTGCCGCCCCGCTTGAGCCCATCGGAGACGATCCGTCGATTAAGGGAACAGGGCGCATTTATCAGCATTTCTCACCCATTTGATCCATTTCGCAGCGGTTGGAGCTTACAGGATCTGGAAGAAATGGTTCCGGATCTGGATGCCGTTGAAGTGTTCAACTCGCACTGTTTTACCCGCCGGATGAATGAACAGGCTGCCCACTTTGCCAGGCAACATGGTCTGGCCGGAACCGCCGGGTCTGACGCTCACTGGCCGATGGAGGTCGGAAATGGCTTTCTGACGCTTCCCCCGTTCAACAATGCTGCCGAGTTGCGCTCGGCCATTCGACAGGCAAATGTACAGGGTAAACGCTCATGCGCCTGGCTGAGGTTTCTGAGCCCGTACGTTCACATCCGGAAGAAGTTTGGATGGGGATAAGTACTTATGTTTTTCTGACGGGGATTTGAAAAATAATTCTTGTCCCGTAGAATTGGCCATTCTCCCCTTGCAGGATGGGGCTTTCTGCAAAAACTTTTCCGCCATGCATTTCCACCAGGTGTTTGACAATTGCCAGCCCCAGACCGGAGCCGCCGCTGGCGCGCGAACGCGACTTATCCACCCTGTAAAAGCGCTCAAAGATATTGGGCATTTCCTCGGCTGAAATGCCAATGCCGGTATCACTGACAGAGATTTCCAGACAATCAGGGGTGGATTTGTGCGTGGCATGGATCGTGATCAGACCACCCGGCGGTGTATAACGAAGGGCATTTCCAATCAGATTGTTCAACACCTGGGTGATGCGGTCAGAATCCATCCAGACAACGGGCAGGTCAGGCTGGATATTTGTCTCCAGACGGACATTTTTTTGATCTGCCAATGGCCTGGCACGTTCCACCACCTGTTGCAAAAGGGGTTCTGGTTCGGTCGGATGCAGATCCAATGTAAGCTGTCCGGCATCGGCCAGTGAAAGCAATTTCAGATCCCCCACCAGCCGGTTGAGCAGCATGGTTTCGGAATAGAGCGCGTCCACCTGTTCACTGTCCAAAGGCAGAACCCCATCTTTTACCGCCTCCAATGTACCCTGGATGGCCGTAAGAGGGGTACGCAGTTCATGTGCTACATCAGCAACCATGTGACGGCGCTGGGTCATCGAATTTTCCAGATTTTCTGCCATCAGGTTAAACGTCTCTCCCAGTTGGCCTAATTCATCGTGAGATTTGATCTCGACTCGCTGCTGATAATCTCCGGAAGCAATGGAAGTGGCTGCTTTCCGCAATTTTCGTAACGGCGAGGTAATCTGGATAAACAATATCGCACCGAGGATCAATGCAATAATCGCCGCGATGCCTGCCGAGCTGATGATCGCCTGATTAACGTCACTCAGATACTGACCTGCTGGCGTGAGTGAATTGACAATATTTTCCGGGGTGACGATTAATGTGCCAACTTGTACGTCATCGACCATGATTTCTTTTCCGGCTTCCATTTCAACGGGTGATAATTGCTCACCGGTCATTTCACCCTGGGTGTCACTGATGACAAGACCATTTTCATCTGCAAGAATGAGACGATTCCCCATCCCCATCATCATTCCGGCATTGGCGCTTTGCTTTCCCTGGCCGTACCCGTGACCCTGTCCGGAACCCATTCCATTTCCCATCACCCCCGGCATTTCTTGTGTCAAAGTGTCTGACTGGAGGACAGTATCCACAACACCCTGCCATGATTGATTTTGGGCATAGTAATCAGCCAAATCCGATGCCAGACTTTGGGCCAGTATCTGGCCGCTACGGGTTGTGTAAATGGAAAATGCATCCTGTGTGGCGTTTGATGTGAGAACAAAAATCACCAACGCGCCGATCAAGATTACAAGAAGGAAAGCCCCCATTAATTTGAAAAACAAATTGTTATGCATTGCTGTCAATCTCAAACTTGTAACCAAGGCCAAAAACCGTCTTGATATAAACGGGTTTCTTTGGATTGGGCTCCATCTTGATTCGAATATTCTTGATGTGGGCGTCGATGGTACGTTCGTACCCTTCAAATGCCGTTCCCTGAGCCTGCTCCATGATTTGCATACGGGAAAGCACGCGTTTTGGCTGGCTCGCCAGAGTTACCAGGATATCGAATTCAGTGGGGGTGAGGTCAATCGGACGATTTGCCAGATGAACCGTATGCTGTTGCACGTCAATGACAAGATTACCTGCCTTTATGGTATCCGGTTTGGGCGTTTCGGTTATTGTACGCCGGAAAATTGTGCGCACTCTGGCGACCACCTCGCGCGGGCTGAACGGCTTGATGACGTAATCATCGGCGCCCAGCTCCAGCCCGATCAAGCGGTCTGCTTCCTCCACTCTGGCAGTGAGCATTAAAATGGGAACATTCGAGTCACGGCGGATCGATTTGCATAGATCAAGCCCATCCATACCGGGCAGGTTCAAATCCAGAATGACAAAATCCGGTTTTTCACTTTGAAAGACCGCCAAGGCTGAATTCCCTTCGTAAGCAGTTAAAACCTTGTAACCGGCTTTTTCAAGATAGGCTTTAAGAACTTTTACGATCTGGGGTTCATCGTCAACCACCAGGATCTTTTTTCCCGTTTCGGTCATAAAATCATTGTACCTGTATCATGCGGAGTGGAAAAGCCCCAAATTTGATGTTTTTCAGTTCTCAAATTTGGGGCTTTTTGGGGGATCAAAACAGAGCGGGTTTTTTTAGAAATACCCTATTGTCTGAGTTCCGCTTTTCTACTCTATGGATTTGTCTGATAGTACGGACAGGCCGGGTTTGAATATTGACCTTGACCCATTCCGCGTCTGCCGCCCATCATCTGCCCGGCACCGCGTTCACTTATCCAATCAGCTTGCTCCTGAGTCAGGGTACCCTCTTCGACCAGTTGCTCAATGGCCTGGCTGCGCGCATCCAGCATCAGGGTGCGGAAGTCATCATAAGTCCAGCCGAGTGAGTAAGCGATCTGAGACATTGTTTCACCCTCTGCCAGGCGGGTGTTCAGCTCATCGACGGTAATACCAAGCTTTTCGGCGATGATTGGAAGGATCTCGTCGTGCAGGAGACCGCTTCCGATACTTGTAGTGCCGGATCTCTGCTGCATCCCTTGTTGGCTGCCGCGTCCGCCTTTAAAACCATTACCGGTGCCATCTTGAGGGGTTGGCGGGGTTGCAGTTTGGGCACTTACCATGGTCGCTGTCGCGAGTACAGTGACAAGCGCCAGCACCGCAATCGTGCCAAATTTGAATTTATTCATTTGATTCTCCTTGTAAATTGATTACATGAATTATTTGTTATCCATGTAACTAGATAATACCGGTAAGATTTGAAGAAATTGTGAATGCCGGATGAATGGCATGTGAATGTAGACTGATTAAGAGATATTTTCAGGAATTGTTGTTTAGCTTTCATCAGACGGGAAAAAAATTAGCAAGATTTGAGCAGTATCGCTACCATTATTCTCCCAGCAATGAGGTAAATATGCTTCGAATACCAGACTATCACCTGCGTTGAGCTGATACTCCTCTTGATCAATTTGATATCTTAATGAACCGGTCAAACAGTAAACAAACTCATGTCCTGTGTGTATAATTTTTTGGTCCCCACTACCCATATTGGGTTTCAGTGTTACGATGAAGGGCTGTACGACAGTTCCTGCTAAATTCTTGCCAAGGTTTTGCATTTGTGTACTGCCAAACACAGCCAGAGGGCGTTGATCCGATGGTGTAAAAACCACATGTTTTTCAACGGGCTCCGATTCAAAGAAAGCAGTAATCGGGACTTCCAATGCCAAAGCCAACTGTTGCAGTGTACACAGAGGGAGATGACCTTGCCTTCTCCACAAGGCTGAGTGTATTGAAATTTAATCCGCTGCGTTCTGCGAGGACTCGCAATGAAAAACCCCGCTGGGTACGCATTTCTCGAAGTCTGCGTCCAACCAGTTCTACCGATGATGTGAAGCCATCGTGTTCAGCAGGATTATCTCTGACAGATACCATGATTCACTTCTACGAAAATATACTAATATTATAGTACAAAAATATTGAAAAACATGAGAAATCACTAAATTAATAGTACTGGTAAAATTATCATTTATATATCTATGACTTGTTCTTGACACAGAAATGAATATACTATGTTGATGAAAACCACGGACATGAAGATATTTATTCACGAGGAGACAGAAATGAATCTCGAAGTAAATCGTGCTTCCCTGGAAGACAAATGCATTCTCCGTAACCTGCTGGAGTTGTACGCCTATGACTTCAGCGAGTTTGACCATGCCGATGTGGACAATCACGGGCTTTATGGATACGAATATCTTGATAACTATTGGACTGAAGAGGGGCGCCATCCGTTTCTGGTCAGAATTGACGGCAAGCTGGCAGGATTTGTTCTGGTGAGAACGATCAATGAGGATGAGGCTTGTCTCGCCCACTCCGTCGCGGAGTTCTTTATTCTGCGCAAATATCGCAAGCATGGTGTGGGCCGTGAAGTCGCTGATCAAATTTTTGATGTGCTCCCAGGTCGATGGAGTGTGGCAGAGATGGCCAGTAATCTGCCGGCCCAGGCCTTCTGGCGGAAGGTCATTTCAGATTACACACAGGGAAATTTTGAGGAGATATGGTCTGATGATGCAAAATGGCAGGGGCCCATCCAGAGATTTGTTTCGAAACCGGACAATGATGAGAATTAGTAGACCTTTTGCTAAAATCCTTGACGGTTTCCAGCCTTTGCATACAATTAGGAATGCGGGGCGGTGGCGGAATTGGCAGACGCAGAGGACTTAAAATCCTCCGGTGAATAACCTTGTGGGTTCAAGTCCCACCCGCCCTACTAAATGTGGTCAATTCGACCACTTTTTTGTTTAATAAGGCATATATGGGGATATAAATACAGAAGCCATTTGTGCGCCCGAGAAACTTAACCCAGAGGACTTGCCTTACATTCTGGTTCGATTATTTTTCTGCCAATCCATATATCGTTCCGTCTTCGGTATCATAAAGAACTGGCAGCGGACATTTCTGCAACAGATTTTCTTCTTTCGGCAAGTAATCTCTCCCAATTTCATCCAGGTAAACGAGAATTGCATCACCTTCCATTACCTTGTTGCACATAGATGATAGCTGTTCCTTATACGATTCATTTTCCACTAAAGTGGTAGGAGAGAAAAGTTTTGGCAATGAAGCGGCTTTTAGTCCGGTTTTGAGGGCAATGACATCAAGCCCATTGGAGTAAATCGTATTCCGGGGATTGAGTATCTTCAAGGTTGATAAAGTTGGGGACTCGTTCCAAATGCGCGAATTGTATCCTATTCCATTCACATGCATGTCGTTGGCGGTATCGATCATCGGAAAAACATTAATTCGAACGGAAAAGAGCACACAAACAATAAACAATAACCAGACTGTCTGTTTTTTTTCTGTTTTGGAAAACAGGAAAACCATGCAAATAACAGAAATGGTTAAGAACAAATAGACAGGCAACAAAATTCTTTCATTAAAGGAAGTCGCTGCGTCAAAGAAAAATATCGAAAATGAAACCATAACAATATAGAATATTGAGAATAATAATCCAAGCGATATGGTACTGATGCTGAAACAATCAGACTGGTCATAAACGGTTCGTTTCTTATATAAAACAAAAATAATGTAGATGAGTATCAAAATAATGATTGTGAGTTCGAATGCCTTAAAATATTTTGATCCGGAGTCGGGCAAGATAAAGCTGTGAAATAATTCCATTAATGCTCTGCTCATTCCCCTGATGCTTTTTGGATGATAAACAATACTGCGGCTCGTTGCCGAATGGGCTACTAATAAATTACGGATGACCCAAAGCGAGAGAGGTGTTATGGCAAGGATAACCGTTGTGAATAAGGCTTTGATTTTGTATTTCAATGGTTGCTTAACAAATAGAAACAAACTTATTACTACCGGTGGCAAAAGGGCAATGCCAACATACCTTGTTGCCAAAGCTAATCCTAATGAGATGGATGAGAAAACAAGATAAATCCATTTATTCGATGAAATATAATAAGAAAATAATAAATATGAAATGAGCGAAAACGTTAAAAATGGAGATTCAGACCAGGCATACGAATGAACCGTAAGGACAGCTTTTGAGGAGAGAAATATCAGGCAACCGAGTATCATCGCCATCAGGTTGCGGCGTGTTCCCTGGTAAATGGATACTCCAAAAAGGATGGTGTTCACACCATAAAGCAGGGCATGCAACCATCGGGCAGAATCAGTAACATTGGAGTTAAATATTCCACTCATAGCCAGGATTATCGGATAAAAAGGAGGGAATTGTGTCGATTTTATAGAAAGGCCGTTTCCTTCCGAAAAACTATTCGCCATGGCAATATAAGATATTGAATCAGGGCCAATTCCAATTCCGTTTTCAGTAGCCCAAAGGTTAATGGTGATTGCGATAGCAAAAACCAGAATAATGAGAAAAACAAAAAAAATGACAGACTTATATTTTTTCATAATCCATTCTTATTCCAGGTGGTGTAAAAGCATATTTAGCAGTCACAAAACAAGTCGTGAATATCCGCAGCAACCAGGCGAAAATATGAGTAAATCATCGTTCCAGAACCAGGTTATCAAGAGATAATATTATCGCTTCATAACTGCTAATTAAGGAAACGGGTTATAAAAACATATTTTACCTCAACCTGAATCACCAACCTCCAACAGGTACATAAAGCCCGAAAGTGAAGATTTGCATAAGGCGGTTAAGCGAATCCGCAGCCATCTGGATAAGCAGTGATACTGAACATTCCAGCGTAATTTACGTTCTTTTCTCTTGAAGGTTGCCGGTATAATTCTAAAAATGCATGGTATCCTTGGTCGCGCATTATCAATAAAACAAATCCGGTCCTCGTGGTGGAAAATTGGTTTATTTATCGTTCTGGTTATCGTCAATTATTTCCATCCATCGGAACCTCTTGTTGTTGGCTATAAATTTCTCACAGGTCAAAACCCCCGCTCTGATATCGGTCAGGATTTTTATGGCTTCAGGGCCATGATCTATCATTGGGACACTTATCCTGCCCTTTCGGAGGCTTATGACAAAATTGGAGTTGAATGGGATTTGGCCCATGCCTCCACTCATCCACCCACTGCATACCTGTTGACTGCGCCGGCGGCGATGTTCCCCTGGCCGATTGCTTCTGCTTTGTGGGGCTGGTTGATGTTGATTATTATCATTGCCGGTCTCAGATTGTACGGTTTACCCTGGTGGGTCTGCGTGTTTGCATTGTTCTGGCCGCCAGTGATGTTTTCGCTCAGGCAGCTCACGGCGCTGTGGATGTTTGGGGTTGTAATGGCGTATCGATACCAGGACAAACCCTTTACAGCCGGTATATGGATTGCTTTTGCTTCTCTCACAAAGTTTTTCCCGGCGGTTATGCTTGTTCCTCTTATCATTCGCCGAAAGTGGTCGGCGCTTGGTGGCTTTGTTCTGGTCTGGTTGATTGCCCTGCTTCTGGTTGTTGCAATTTGCCCGGATGCGATCCCCCGATATATCGAGGTGAATTTGATCAATTCACCTAATATGATTGCCCGTACGGATAATACAGCATTTCTGCCCTCGCTAATGCGTTTTATCGGATGGCCTGGTTTTGCGTTTGGGGCGGTATTCCTGGCCGTTATTGCCTGGATTGGAAGAAAGAACTGGCAGACATGGAATTTTTTATCCGTTGCACTGTTGCCTATCTCATGGATATATTCACTCCTGCCATTACTGCCTGACTTGTTGAAACGCCCCAATGTGTTCGCGATTCTTGCGCTGGTTATTCCCTTACTTGTTCCGTCGTTGGGTGAAACCACAGCCCTTGCGTTTATACCGTTGTTTATACTGGCGGGAATTTCCGGTTATCAAAAAAATCCGGCAACAACTTGACGGTCGTCATCTGGCGCCAGGTATCTATCTTCGTGACATTCCCTGCGGATACACGAGCACCCATGATGCTGTTTGATGCTTGCAGTAGGCGTAGAATCTTTCTCTGAACAACCTTGAGGCTGTCTCAAAAGCAGACAGTCCCTTTTCTTATTCCCATTGATGATCCCTACTTGTGACAAAATGATTCTACACCGTATCTTTTCAACATTATAAAGTTTGAATTTGACTTTTGAGACAGCCTCCCGCCCTGCTAATCTTCAAACAACCATTTATTCTGCAGCATGGTCTCAAGCTCTGCACCGGTCAGGTGGAGTTTTGTTTTTACCATGGCCACATATTCGGCGGGTTCAAAGATTGGCCAGTCGGTGGCGAAGAGTACGTGCTCCACTCCCCAGCGGCGGATTTGATCGGTAATTCTGATTTCCTGTTCAGGCGTAAGAGCCATGGTCAACGGTTTGGAACCGTCGGAGATGACCGCCGCGATATCCATGACAAAGCGTTTTTTATCGAGCTGTGGATTTTTCTCAAATCCCTCGATGAATGCATCGAACATCTCGATCATTTTATCGGTAAACCCACCGCAGCCGAGGTGCGCCATTTGAATTTTCAGGTTTGGCAGCTTTGAGACAATTTCGTCCATAAATATCTGTGCATCACCGGCCCCAAACTGCGGGCTGCGGCTGAGAAAATGGATTAATACTGGCAGGTTCAGTTTGTCGGCATGGGTCAGTACATTTTTGAGCGCTGCCAGGTGTTCAGGTTGGCGCAGATCTACATTGGAATTGGTAAAATGCAGCTTGAGACCGTGCAGACCCAACTGGTTTACGCAACGGTCCATTTCTTCGATGGAATAAGCTTTCAATGGGTTGATGCTGAAGAAGGGGAAAAGCCTGTCAGGATATTTGGCAACCTCGTGGGCAGTGAAATCATTTTCAAATTTCACCATTTCGTATTCTTCCTCTGCCGGAACATTCAAAAAATCCATCCCCCACTGATAAGCATTGGACAGCGCAAATGCCTTTTGTACACCTGAGGCATCGAGCACGGCGATCATGTCATCTGCGTTGCGCCGGCTGGGTTTGAAACTCCCCAGCACCTCTTCGGACAGCTTTTCGGTCATCCGGCATGCGACTTCCTCGGAGGTCAGATGCATATGATAATCGGCAAATGGTGGTAAGGATTGGGAAGGTTTTATCATTGATTTGATCCTTTTTTAAGTTTTGTTATGATTTTACCAAACGATTTTACTCAAATTAATACGATATAGTATAATCTTATACTGGGAAAGAATGCTTTTAACGAAGCAGTTGGATTTTATCATGCGAGACAGAAATGGCTTTTATAGTTGCTTTTGCGACATTGGTCAGTCTGCCGGTGTCAGATTATCTGATCAGAAAAAAAGGATATTCGTATCCCAAGGCGATGTCTGTAGCCTTACTTGTATGCTGGGCAGTTACTGCCATAGTCTCACTGATTGTAAAATGGATCACCTCATAATTCTTGACGATATGTGAAAGGTACAAAGGTTTATAAAACCAGACATCTTCCAAGGTATTCGTGTGTAAAAAATCAAATCGAGTTTTCAAATGATGAGGTTTTTGTTAAACATAATACAAGCTAGTCATTGAAAGGAGCAAAGATATGAGTGTTATTGAAAGAAGGCCTTTTGAAGCAATTCCGCTGAAAAGGCACACACCGGTTCCCTCTGATATTGAAATTGCCCAGGAATCATCGCTAAAACCCATTACCCAAATTGCCGAGGAATTAGGCATTCTTCCGGAAGAATTGGAATTATTTGGCCCGTACAAGGCCAAGGTAAAGTTGGAGATTCTGGATCGATTAAAAGATGTTCCTGATGGAAAGTACGTGGATGTGACTGCAATTACTCCCACTCCATTGGGTGAAGGAAAGACAACCACCACTGTTGGTGTGAGCCAGGCTCTTGGTGCGCATCTTGGGTATCGAACCATGACGGTCATCCGTCAACCCAGCCAGGGCCCTACGTTCGGTATCAAGGGCGGAGCAGCCGGCGGTGGATACAGCCAGGTCATCCCAATGGAGGATTTCAATCTGCATCTGACCGGGGATATCCATGCCATTACTGCATCCCACAACCTGCTGGCGGCTGCCCTGGATGTGCGCATGTTCCACGAGGCATATCAAGATGATGACAAACTGTTCGAGGCCTTGTTCCCCAAAAATAAACAGGGAAAACGAAAATTCGGCCTTGGAATGCTGAACAGATTGAAAAAACTCGGCATTGACAAGACAAATCCCGACGATCTTACTCCTTCTGAACGCAAACAAATGGTCCGCCTGGACATCGACCCCGATACCATTACCTGGCGGCGTGTCATTGATACGAGTGACCGGATGCTGCGTGTGATCAAGACCGGCCTCGGGCCTCAGGAACGCGGTCGTGTGGTTCGGGAAACGGGCTTTGATATCACCGTTGCCAGTGAAATTATGGCCATCCTGGCGCTGACCACAAGTTTACAGGATATGCGCCGCCGATTGGGTGATATGGTCATTGGATTGAATAAAAGCGGTGAAGCGGTTACCGCGGATGATTTGGGTGTGGCAGGCGCCCTCACCGTTTTAATGCGCGATGCCATCAAGCCAAATCTGATGCAGACGCTTGAAGGAACGCCCGTCTTTGTTCATGCAGGCCCATTTGCCAATATCGCTCATGGCAACAGTTCCATCATTGCCGATAAAATCGGTTTGAAACTGGCTGATTACACCATCACAGAGTCCGGTTTCGGTGCTGACATGGGTATGGAGAAGTTCTTTGATATCAAGTGCCGCTACTCCAACCTGATCCCCAATGCCGTGGTATTGGTTTCCACTATTCGGGCGCTCAAGATGCATGGCGGCGGCCCAACCGTGATTGCCGGAAAACCACTGGCCCGTGAATACATCGATGAGAATCTGGATCTGCTGCGTGCAGGGATCCCGAATATGGTTCAGCATATCAGGAATGCCAGAAAATATGGCATCCCGGTTGTTGTTGCGGTCAACAGTTTTGCTACGGATACCCCGAATGAACTCGAAATGGTTCGAAAAGCAGCCATTGAAGAAGGCGGCGCGCTGGATGCCGTGGTGTGCACTCACTGGGCAATGGGTGGTGAAGGGGCAGTTGACCTGGCCAAAGCGGTGGTCAAAGCCTGCAACCAGCCCTCCAAGTTCGAATTCCTATACCCGTTGGATATCCCGATTAAAGAAAAAATCGAAATTATCGCCCGTGAGATTTACGGCGCAGACGGGGTGGATTACGAACCTCTCGCTGAAGAGCGGATTCAATCTTATACCCAGCTTGGGTTTGATAAATTACCTATCTGTATGGCCAAGACCCATCTCAGTTTTAGCCATGAACCCAGTTGGAAGGGTGTACCGAAAAATTACCGTATCCCGATTCGTGACATCCGCGCATCGGTAGGCGCCGGCTTCATCTACCCGATCCTGGGGGAAATGAGCACCATGCCCGGGCTTCCCACACGCCCAGGTTTCTTTGATATTGACATTGATCTCGAGACGGGCCGCGTCCTCGGTCTTTCTTAAGATTCATCCGAAAAGTTTGTACCTGGCAAATCCGTAACGATTTGCCAGGTTTTTTATTAATCAGACATTCATAATAAACATTTTATGGTAACTGGTAAAATACATTTTTTATATACAAAGGAGCAGACAATAAGAAATGATCGAACTTTTTCCTATCAATGATCCACGACAACCGGTTTTGCAGTTTCCCTCAGTCTTTGTTGGTTTTGATTTTCAACAGTGCATACAAAGGGCAAAAACCGACTATGCCGGTGAGCAGCAAAACTGCACCAAGAACGATGAAGAGTATCCCGAGGCCGCCGGTCACGGCACCGGTAAAGTAAAGTGCCAATAAGACGATTCCCACGATAACACGGATGATCCGATCCAGACCTGACTCATTTGTTTTCATTTCAAATTCTCCTGTTGAATTCGATTTTTTGATATTACGTTTCCACCCATTTAGATGTGGATATTCGATAAAAGTTACAGATACTATCCGATATCCTTGTATTTGATTATATAATATTACTCTGATCTTCTTTAATCAGCAAAGCAAGGGGAGTGAATGGATTAAGAAGCCAAACTCTATCGTATACACCAGGCTCCTAAAGAATCACTTGCAAGTATAAGTATCTTGATGTATGATATATCATATATTATGTGAATTCAAAAAATCTGATGGAAACTCGAATAAACCCAATTTCAACTCCCATATCTCTTGAAAAATTCGCATACGAATCTATCAAGAATGCAATCATCCTGTTTCAACTGGTTCCCGGGCAAAGCCTGGTGGAAAGCGAATTGGCATCCAGACTGGGTATCAGTAAAACCCCTGTACGTGATGCTTTATTAAGACTTGAGCGGGAAGGCCTCGTAAAAAAGGTTACGTACCGGGGTACCTATGTCGCTGAGATAACCAACAAGGGGATTGCCGATATCTTCATGATCAGGGCTCAACTTGAAAGTCTGGCAGCCCGTCTGGTATGCGATAAATTGACCCAAGAAGACATTGTTCAAGCCCAGAATTATATCCATCTGATGGAAGAATCAATACAGAAAGGAGAAATAAAAGAGGCTTCAGCACATAACAAGGACTTTCATGATTTGATTATCTCAAAAGCAGACAGTGAATGGCTCTGCCAAATTCTGGCAAATCTGGATGATCATTTAAAGAGATATCGTATTCTTTCCAACTACCAGAGTGGCCGGCTTGAGAAATCCACTCAGGAGCATCAACTTGTTCTGGATGCTGTGATCGGGAAAGATCCGGATAATGCTGAAAACTTAATGAAGCAACATATCCTCAGTGTTTTGGAGGATCTGGAATCCCAGGATGATTTGAATAATCTGGTTCAAAAAGCCAGTCAACAATTTGACAAATCATCCCAATAATACCTAAGGAGTAGTTAAATGTCACAAAAATTTCAATACAGATATCAGTTGTACAAACATCTCCAGGCGAATTCTGCCAGTATTTATGCGGAATGCCGTCAAGCTGGTGAGGAAATAGGCATCACCCCTGAGATGAAAAATAATATCGGTGCCACTGGCGCGATTTCTGGCTGCCATGGATTACTTTCCCGCGAAGTATCAGAAGCAATGCACGCCTACGCCCGTAAAGTTGTCCACAGCTCTGTTCTGGATGAAGAACTGCGCGATGTGATTAAATCAGTCTATGGTGATGAGTATGATGCCGCTTTGACCAATACTTGTGAAGGCGGTCTGGTAATTTGTTATGATGTTCTCTATGCACCGCCCATGGCTGGCCGGGGTGATAATTATCGCGGTCGTTACCTGGCCCCCTACGAACGGCACATGCATCATCAAGGCGCCTATGGCCGCCCGTTCCCGCCAAAATATAAAGAGGTCAATGCAGAGCGTGGCGAAGCAGCCGGCGAGTTGGGTGTGACCGGAAAACGCCAGACTAACCTCGAAACTGTTTATGTTCGTCTTGAAGGCGCTGACTACAGCCTGCATGGAATCAAACATAACCCCGTCCAAAATCTGTTGCATGTCGATGCGAAGAAATCGCTTGATCATTTTGCTGAACTCTCCGAACGACATCAGGAACTTCTCGTAGGCTATGCCAGCCTTGCTTATGACACCCCCGGATACGGGTATGGTGACAAGAATGCCAACGGTGCTCCCGAGCTCCAGGTTGGCCTTGGTAAATTAGCCAGGAAATATGATGTTCCTTACATTGTGGATAATGCCTGGGGTGTTCCTTTCCTGGGTTGCGACATCCGAAAAATCAACGCCGATGCGATCATCTATAGCATGGACAAAGCTTCCGGTGCCCCGACCTGCGGTATGATCATTGGCAAATCCGAATCAATGGTTCCGATCCGCCGCGCGATGGGTATTCATGGCGCCCGCTATGGAACATTGTCATCTCATGGAAAAGCAGCTCATGTTGGCTTCGATCCCGGTAAAGAAGCATTGGTTGGTGCCATCGCCGCATTGAAAATCTTGCGCGATCACCCCGAAATCACCACAAATGCCTTGAATGGTCTTTACAGCATTGCACTTGAAGAATTTGAAAAATTGCCTGCTCCATTGAAAAAAGGTTGGAAAATTACGAAATCTGTCAACAGCAATTCTGTTGAGCTGAACTACGAGGATACCTGGGCCGGAGATAAATTCGGTATTCCGATCTTCTCTATTGAAGATATGTATGCCGGCAGCCATATCCTCCAGAATGGTATGTCTCAAATGGGTATTGTTCCCACAATCGCATACGATGCCAACATCTTCATCTCAAATGGTATCGGTAACATTGATGAAGAAGGCCGGTTGATGGAAAAAGAAACCCGTCTGATCGTCAAAGGTGTCTTGAAGACAGTCGAGATTATTTCAAAGTATGCTGGTCTTCTGGATTAATTAAATCTTTACAACGCGGTAATTTTTCACAGCTAAAGGTAATGAGTCAGTGGCTTTATGATAGCCAAGGCGCTGCTCATTACCTGATGTTTTTATCTTTTTGATATGATCCAAAAGGTGAAATATGATGGAAACACGGGCAATCGACAAAGTATGTGACACGATTGATATCGAAACATTTTTAATCTGCCAGAATGAAGAAGAAGCAAAAGAAATTTCGTACAAATTGGCAAGCGAATTAAATCTGGGAAGATGCGATATCGTTTTCCTTGAGCATAAAGGGCTGGGTGCACGGGTTCGATTGCGCAGCTATATTCACCGTCCAGGGGATCATTACAAATGGCTGGAAAAGGGAGAATAATCCATGAAAACCGTTATTCTTGCACCTCTTGATCCTGTCCATGATAATGCAGTCAAACTGATAAAAAGGAAATTGACTGACCTGGGATATGATGCAATTGCCATGCGGCCAGGAACTACCGTCGAGGAAGTGATTCAACTGGCTCAGGAGAAACATCCTGCTGCAGTTCTTGTCAGTAGAACACTCGGTTATAAAGTTGCCGAAACCTTGAGCAGATTGATCGATCTTGCTGACGCGGCAGGCGTACGTGAACAAACGCGCTTTGGCGTTGGAGGGATGGCTTTAACAAAAGAGACCGGTGCCGAGTTGGGTTTTGACGCCACATTTATTGGGGAACTGGATATCAAGAAGGTTGTCAACTTTATTGAAGGTAAACAGGCGAACATTATTGGTGTGGATGATTCCTCGTTGGGTAAAAAAGAAAAACCGGATATTGTTGCCGGCTTCAGCTATGAATTTCGTGACAAACAAATTGAACGTTTGCTGGATCAGATCACCGATCAAATTCTGGTTTGGGCCGGGAATAAGAACAGCAATGGTGTTGAGCGGGCAAAATTACGGGCTGAGATGATCGCCGAAAAGGTTTCCAGCCCGGATTCGATCGACAATGGTTCAATTCGTGAAAAGCTCCAAAAAAAATATATTCAACTGTGTGACCCCGAGATACAGGCTTTTTACCACGATCAGCAATTACCCGCCGGCGTTCGCTGGTTAAGCAAAGAGGAAAGGGAAAACCTGCCTGATCTTTATCATCAAAAAATTGATGTGACAAACACCTTGCGGCATAATGGGCAGAAAACGCTTTTCTTTGCACAATATGGAACTGGCTGTCCCATTATGGATGTCGTCCATATTCGTATCGCCGAAGCCTGGGGGATTGATGGCGTCTTGCATTTTGATCCGTCCTGGGGAGCGCAAAAAGAAGGCCTGCTGGAAGGGTATCTCTCTCATGAGCACGACGGCACAATCCTGACTCTGGAAAATCTAAAATTCATTAAGCATTACATGGAATCTTCAACCATCTGGAATGTTCGCGGTCACCGTGGGTTGAACACCCCGGAAACGCAGGTGCTGGCTCATGCGGCCGGTGCAGATATTCTGAAAATTAACATTCCCTATGGCAGCACCGGCGGGGGTACCGATCCGGCCCGCTTGACGGTGGATGGGCTGTACTCCTTAAGACTTGCGGCGGAGTATGGGCTGCCATTTGATATTCCGGGCAATGACGAATTAAGTGGTGTGCCCCCTCATAAAACATTTGCCGGCTTATTAATCATGATGGCACTTGGGTTAAAATTGGGTGCAAAACCAATTCCCAAACCTTTGATGTGCCTTTCGCCATACATGACCATTTATGGCCGGATGGATGACAATTTTGTTGATATGAACCTTGCCAAACTATCTGTATGGCAGGATATCATCGACACACCTGTCTGGCCTGGTGAACCGATTGGGTTCATGACCCATACACCCGAAAGAGTCCAATCCTCCATGAGTACCGCCCTCCATGCAGCACTGGCCTGTAGCGCAGGAGTCACTGCCGCAACGATTGCCTCATCCGACGAGGCATACTCAAAGGGGCCCATATCCTCCCAGGCACGGGTTGATACACTCCGGGCGGTTAAAGATGCCCTAAGGTTTGTTGGAAATACATCATTTCAATCAACGCCCCAATCCCAGATCATCAGAGAAGAGATTCACCAACAAATTATTGACGTATTGAAAATCATCAGTGGACGAGGCGATTTTGTCGCATCGATCTACGAAGGCCATTTAGGGAATGAGGAAGATGGATTATTCCCCGGCCGTACCGGCAAAGATACCATCATCGCTTACTAAATGGAAACCTGGATTACACCATGAAGGTTATCGGATTTGCAGGTACTGCCAAGAATACCGGAAAAACAACAGCAGCATCCAGAGTTTTATCGGCACTGAGAGACAACGGTTCCAGGATTACGATTACCAGTATTGGCTATGATGGTGAGGATATTGACAATGTGACAGGCCTGCCAAAGCCGCTTTATTACCTCAAAGCAGGAGATATTATTGCCACAGCCACAGAATGTTTGAGACCTGCAAAACCATCCTCCTATAAAATTCTCGAGGGAACCGATATTCAAACAATATTGGGCGAGATTCAAATTGTTGAAATCCTCGAGGACGATACCTACAGGTTGGCCGGCCCAAACCGGAGAACAGATTTGGAGCAAATATTAAGAAGATTTGCTGCCCACCGATCAGATTTTTCACTGATTGATGGTGCATTGAACCGGATTGTGCCGATGATCTGTGCGGATGGACTGGTGTTATCAACGGGTGCAGCCTTTGATGAAGACATCCAGTCCACCGCGTTCCATGTTGCGGCTATCGCACATATATTCACATACAAAAAGATTAAGAATCTGGAAAAGCGAAAAAATATCCACCTTCAGATGGGCGATGGCGAGACCATAACCATTCGTTCTTCGTCTCTGATCTCAGAGGATATTTACGGGAAAATTCAGGCACAAATTCGCGCCGCCAGAGTCGTCACCCGCTTGACTATCCCGGGGGCTTGCTACCCGGAACTGCTTGAAAGATTATTGGATGACTTACCTGATAACACTGTTTTTAGAGAACTCGTCTTTGGTAATCCTCTTTATCTGATTGCTTCCGGAAACCCGCTTGTTTGGAAAGAGACTCTGATGAAATTCGAAGCGCGAGGATGTAATATCGGCTATAGTGAAATGATTCCATTGTTATTCATTACTGTCAGCCCCTTTTACCCACGCTATATTCATAATTCACATATTTATGAAGCAGCATACGTGGATGCCAAACTCATACAAGAAGAAATTAAATCAAAAGTATCTGGTTTGCCTGTCATCAATATTGAAGAAATTCATGATCCAGAATTGTTATCTCTTATAAGTTGAGGTGAGTTATGAGTCCTGATCCGTATATCGATAGTTCAATAAACCATCCGCCTAATCCATGTTATGACAAATTACCCGTCATCGGCAGCGTCAATACCATACTCCACGCAAAAAATGATCGGCGCGCGCTGCAAATCAGCCCTTACCCGTCAAGGGCTTTCCAAAAATATGAAATTCATGAACTGATCATCACCCCTGAGATGGAAGCCGGGCCGAACAGCACCGTAAACAATGTGATCTACTTCTGTTTTTTCGAGATGGAAACATCCGGAGTGTTATGGGTTGGTGATACCGTTGAAGTGGATGGCATGGAAATTGGCAAACTTGCCGGGTATGATTTTACGCATCTTCCCAATCACATGAATATCATTGTCAAATCGGATCATTTCTTAAAAACAGGCAAGGAAGCCGGAGTGAAATTAGGCTCCAAAATAAAATTTACGTTTAACCAGACATCATAATATGTAATATTTAACCATTCAGGAGACAAAGTTCTATGAAAAACAAGATAAAAGTAGCAGTTCTGGGATGTGGCCATATTGGTAGCTATGCTGTTCAAGGAATTAAATTGACTGAGGATATGCATCTGGCCGGCATCATTGATCGCGAATGTGAGATCGAAAAAGTGAAATCTCGCTTCCCGGGCATCGAGGTTGTAGATAATGTTACCAGACTTTCTGAAAAGCCTGATGTGGTCCTTCTGGCATGCCCGACCAGGGTCGTTATGCAGGAAGCCCCCAAATTGTTGAAACTTGGAATCAGCACCGTCGATTGTTTTGACATGCACGGTGAATCCTTCGTGCAACTAAAAGCGACGCTTGACCCTCTTGCCAAAGAAAATCATGCAGTCTCCATCATGGGCGCTGGTGTGGATCCGGGCGCAAGCTCCATGATTCGTGCCCTGTTTGAGATTTGGGCACCCACCGGTCTCACCTATGTCAATTTTGGCCCGGGCATGAGCATGGGTCATACTGTTGCGCTAAAATCTTTTGCTGGTGTACAGGATGCTTTAGCCATCACGAGACCCGGCCGCCCAGGCTGTCATCAGCGGGATGTGTATATCGAAACTGAACCTGGCGTCGATTTTAATCAACTGACCGAACAGATTATGCAGGACCCCTATTTCTCTCATGATGATGTCCATTTCTTCCAGGTGGATAAAGTCGCACCGCTGGTCGATATGGGGCACAGAATTCGGGTTTCCCGCAAGGGGGGAGCATGTGGTATTGATAACCAGCTTCTTGAATTTGATTCCCAATTCCATAACCCTGCCTCCACGGCTCAGGTGTTGATCTCCACTGTTCGGGCCGCCATGTCTTTGGAACCTGGCGCCCACATCATGCTTGAAATACCTCTGATCTATTTCTTACCCTATTCCGCCGAGGAAGCCCTTAAGCGATTGGTGTAACTGGGAAAAGGGACTGCTTCCTTCTTAGGAAAAAGTCCCTTTTACATTCCCTACTGACAGTTTAGCAAGATGTTCACCAAGAGCCGGTTAATTGACACGCCATTGGTGGAAATACACCCCCTTTTGTCATGCAGCCAGGCTATGAAAAGTTCACCCCAGAATCATTTTATCATCCCAACGAATCATTCCAAAAAAGAAAAACATGCCAAATAAAACGTTTTGATTAGACAAACAAGCATGATGCCTGGTGACGATTGGGCAGGTCAACCATCTCCGGCGTATCGGTAGAACAGCGTGGTTGTGCAACCGGACAGCGGGGATGGAACCGGCAGCCTGAAGGCACATCAATCGGATTAGGCGCATCGCCTTTCAAGATAATCCGCTCGCGCCGTAAACGTGGATTGGGTACAGGTACAACTGAAAGAAGCGCCTTGGTGTAGGGGTGGGCAGGGTGCTGCAATACTTCCAGCGTAGGGCCCATTTCGACAATTTTTCCAAGATACATCACTGCAATACGGTCGGCGAAGTTAACTGCGGTGCTTAAATCATGTGTGATGTAGAGGATAGATTTACCGCTTTTACGAATTTCATCCAGAAGGTTGATAATTTCTGCCCGAATGGATACATCCAGCATGGATACGGGTTCATCAGCAAGAATAACTTTTGGTTTAAGGACGAGTGCGCCGGCAATTACCACTCTCTGGCGTTGACCACCTGAGAGCTGATGAGGCAGGCGGAACATATAATCAATTGCCGGTTTCAACCCGGCATCTTCGAGTGCCTGTTCAACAATCGTAAACCGCTCTTCACGATTTCTACCAATGTTGTGAACCTTTAATGGTTCCTCGACTAATTCCCCAATATTCATTAATGGATTGAGTGATTCATAAGGGTCCTGATAAACCATTTGCACTTCACGCGCCCATGCTTTAAAATATTTTCCCTGGATATTTGCCAGTTCACCATCCCGATAGATTTTTCCACTGGTGGGTATGATCAACCCCATGAGAGTCAGGGCGATGGTGGATTTTCCAGAACCGCTTTCTCCCACCAGAGCGAGTACTTCATTTTGACCAATTTGTAAATCGACATCATCTACGGCGTGGACAAAGGTATCCTTTTTGAAAAGACTAAACGGCTGGCTGACATCGAAGTAGACTTTTAGATTTTTGATCTCAATTACCGGGTTTTGCTCACTCATTTCGGCTCCACTAAATGACAGCTTGTGAAATGTCCTGGTGTTATTTCCAGCGTCTCAGGTTGTTCGAGAAAGCATCGTTCGATCGCTTTGGGGCAACGTGG
This sequence comes from Chloroflexota bacterium, assembly GCA_021372725.1. Classification (GTDB taxonomy): domain Bacteria; phylum Chloroflexota; class Anaerolineae; order Anaerolineales; family Anaerolineaceae; genus JAJFTV01. The sequence continues at coordinate 29,227 of JAJFTV010000117.1, forward strand.
TGAAAAACGGCATCCTTTTGGTAAATTATCCAGTTGCGGGGGATACCCGGGAATCGATCTTAGCTTTTCATTGGGTCTGTTCAAATCCGGAATAGCTTTTAACAGTTCCTGTGTGTAAGGATGAAGTGGAGTGTTGAATATGGTATCCACATTTGCGTACTCAGCCACAACCCCACTATACATAACCACGACCGAATCACACATTTCTGCAACCACACCCAGATCATGGGTAACCAGCATGACTGCTGTTTGCAATTTATCGCGGAGCTGCATGAGTAATTCAATGATTTGTGCTTGAATCATGACATCGAGGGCTGTGGTTGGTTCATCGGCGATTACAATCGACGGCATGCAGGCAAGCGCCATGGCGATCATTGCACGCTGACGCATTCCCCCTGAGAATTGGTGAGGGTAATTGTCTTTTCGATTGCTACCGATGCCGACCATATCCAGCAGTTCAATCAGACGTTCCTGTGCCGCGACCTTGCTGATTGGAAGATGCAGAAGCATTGCCTCGATAATTTGATCGCCTACGGTTTTTACCGGATTTAAGGCGTTCATAGCGCCCTGAAAAATAAAGGAAATGTCCCTCCAACGAACTTCTCTCATCTGCGGCTCGGACAATTTCATCCAATCCGTATTTTTGAACAAGACTTTACCGTGGGTAATGCGGCCAGCAGGAGGGAGAAGACGGGTGATACCCAACATCAACGTTGTTTTTCCACAACCGCTTTCACCGACCACGCCCAGTAATTCTCCTTCATGCAGTTTAAAGCTTACATTTCCAACGGCATGGGCTGGTGGTTTTCCTTTTTTTATATAATCGATATTGAAATTCTTTACTTCAAGGATTACATTACCATCTCTTCCCTGCATCATAATGTTGATTCTCCTGATTTTTCCGGGCTTTCACATGGAATGGCTACCATTGCTTCGCTGTGCATCAGGTGATGTTCTTCGATACGTGGATTGAAGATTTGCTCCAGCCCATTACCAATTAAGGCAGCGCCCAACACCATCCACACAATTCCGAGCCCTGGAATAACCAGCGCAAACCATTTGCCTCCACTGATGGCTCCTGTAGCCCACGCGAAATGAAGCATTTGACCCCAGCTAACCAGTGTTGGATCACCGAGCCCAAGAAAGGCCAGCGAACTTTCTGAGAGAATCGCGTTGGCCAGAACAAGAACTGCCTGTGCTGCAACGAGTGGAAACACCATGGGGAAGATATGATGGCGGATGATGTATAGATTTGAACACCCAAATGCCTTACCCCTGATGACAAATTTTCTTTCTTTCAGCGAGAGTGTTTGTGAGCGAACCAGCCTGGCGGTTCCCTGCCAGCCAAAAATAGCGATCACAATAATAATATTTGTGATGCTTGGTTTTGTGATGGCGATAAGCACGATTTGCAGCGGCAAGGAAGGAATAACCATCATAAAATCGGTGATGCGCATTAAAATATTGTCTATTCTTCCGCCATAAAAACCGGCGATAATTCCTACTGAACTGCCAACCGCAATCGCAATGGCTGCACCGATAAAACCGACCAGAAGTGATACCCTTGTGCCATAAAGAAATTTGGAGAGAATATCTTTTCCGATATCATCGGTACCAAATGGATGAGCAGCACTGGGTGGATTATAGACATCTGTGAACTTTACGTCTGCTAATGATGCGTAGGGATCGTAGGGCGCGATCACATTGGCAAAAATTCCAACAAAAAGCGTGATCAATATCATTATGGAACCTATTACCCCCATCGGGTTTTTCAGGAATTTCTTAAAGTTATTTGAAGCAATTTGTTTTTTTTCATCAATTGGTTTTGCCATATTAATCCACGCTCACTCTCGGATCCAAAAAACTATAGGTTAGATCGGCAAAAAAGTTAGCAAAGATAACCGCCACAGCGATCACCAGGAAAGCGCCCTGAAGAACAGGAAAATCACGGGTTGATACAGATTCGTAAATAGCTGAACCAATACCAGGGTAGCTGAATACAGTTTCGATCTGGATTGTACCGGCGACAACGAAGGCCAGGTTGGTTGCAATCATGGTTACCATGGGCAGCATGGCGTTTTTCAACCCATGACGTCTTAATACCTGCGAGTTGCTGAGTCCTTTTGCTATTCCCGTCAGGATGTAATCTTCTGAGAGAACATTTAACAATGAACTACGCATAATCATTACATATTGTCCGCCGGTCATGATGACATAGGTGATGCTGGGGACTATCAGATGTTTTATGACATCTTTTATCTGATCTGCCAATGGAAGAAAGCTGGAACCTGGGGAAGTCATGCCCCCGAGGGGGGCGCCGTATTTGGAAGCAATAATTAACAGCATTATCCCGAACCAGAAGGATGGCATCGACCAGGTTGCAAGGCTGAATACCAGTGTACCTGCATCGATGGCTGTATGGGATTTCCAGGCTGATATGATGCCAAGGATGATACCGAGTATCATGGCGATAATCTGTGAAGGTGTAACGAGAATAACTGTATTGATGATCCGGGTTTTAAGAATATCTGCAACGGGTTTTCTGGTGTAAAAACTGATACCCATCTCGCCGGTGGATAAGTTTTTTAGATAAAGATAAAATTGTGTCTCCGCCGGATTGACAAAACAGGATCCGAATTTTAATGGGTTTAAACTCTCAAAACAGTTGATAACGGGTTTATCCAATCCATAAAGTGTTTGCAGCGCTTTTACTGTGTTGGGTGTCAAACGGCTGTCCTTGGAATTCATGGTTGCAGGATCTCCCGGTAGTATGCGAAATAAGAAGAAATTGAAGACAAGAACGACCAGGATTGTAGCGATCGCCCAGAATATTTTTTTTAAGATGTGTTCTAATCTTTTCATAAAAGGAAACCTTGAAAAGAGTGGAGCAGAAGATCAGTTGACCCAAGCTTCTGGTTCCACTCTTATGATTAATCTCTCAGTTTCGGGTGAGCTCCACGAAAATGAGCTGCATCGTTCTATCTATTTGTAGACCGGATATACGTTCGACAGTTCGGGTGTACTCAGAGCAGTGACAAGTCCTTTGCTGCCTGTGAATGTCCAGCCTTCAAATTTGTCTGTTCGGTAAGCGAAGATGGAATCTTTGTAGAAGAATACAATGTAAGGAAGTTGATCCATGAAAATTTCCTGCATGCGGAAAATCTTCTCTTTGCGCAAGTCATCAGTAGCTGCTACTGCCTGTTCATCATATAACTGATCATACTCTGCGTTGGACCAACCCACTTCAGACGAAGAATTCGAAATCATTTTAGTGGTTGTCAGGCTGAGCATAAAATCTGGATCGGAACCCGTGCTCCAACCCCAAATGACGAGGTCATGCTTGAACTGGGGGTTGACAAATGGAGAGAGTGCACTGGATTCCATCGGGGCGATTTCCAGTTGGATACCAATCTTTTTGAAACTCTCGTCGAGGATTTCTGCCTGCCGTGAGTAATTGGGATCAGTATCGAAGTTCAGGTTGAAGATTAATTCTTCACCACCGCCGGGCATGTTGCGTACACCGTCTCCATTGGTATCGAGATAACCGGCTTCATCCAGAAGCGCGTTTGCTTTAGCCAGATCATACGGGTATTTTGTCACATCGGGATTGTAGTATGGAGATGAAGGCGGAACAAGGGTCGTACCGGGTGTGGCCATTCCGCCATAAACCAGTTCGATCATTTTCTGTTGGTCTGTGGCATAGGCCATTGCGCGGCGGACAACAACATCACGCAAGGCGGGGTGTCCGCCACATGTTGCCTGGTAGTCTGGCTGGCAAAGGTCTGGCGTGATATTGTTAATAATCAGTTGATCCACACTGGGTCCGGCTGGCATACCTGAAACCACTTCAATATTCTCAGTCGCTTTTAGAGTTTCAAGTGCGGTGAGAGGTACGCGCGAAATAAGGTCAACCTGGCCGGCAACCAGCGCCTGTACAGCCGCATCATTATTGGCAAAAGTTTGATAGATCAAACCATTTGCCTTTGGCGGGTACATATAATGGTCAGTGCGAGGGAAGAACATGGCATATTCATCGATTTTGATCTCTTTCAAGATCCAGGGACCTGAACCAACAATTTCATCATCCAATTGAGAAAAGTCTGCCAGGTTTGGGTCATCTGCCATGGGTTCCCAGATGTGCTTCGGCAAAATGAAGACATTGTCAGCCATTAAGGCACGGAAGTTTGGGCGCGGCTCGTTCAACTTGAAGGTGACTTCATAAGGACCAATTGCTTCGACTGAATCGATATATGTAAAGGCACTGAACGTTTTGGCATCTTCACGATTCTTGTAAAGATTCAAACTGAATGCCACATCCTCAGCGGTCAATGGTTCACCATCGCTCCAGGTGGAGTTTTCATGGATCTTAAATACATAGGTGAGACCATCATCTGACATTGTCCCCATATCAACTGAAAGAAGTGGTTGTACTTCGGCATTAAGATCCCACTGAAATAGCTGTTCGTATACCAGACGAAGGTGCATGGACTCTACTGCCATGGAAGTGTACAGCGGGTTTAGAGTTTTTACTTTGCCCGAATAACCAACCCGTAAAATACCATCATGGGTTGGTTCGATTGCTTCCGTAGCAACGGGTGCTTCAGCGGCTGCAGGTACTTCGGTAGCTGCCGAAACTTCTGTTGAGACTGGTTCCTGGGCAGCTTCAGTAGCTGCCGGTTCTGCAGTCGGGGTTGCGCAGGCGGTTAAAATCATCGCCATCACCACAACCAAAGATATAACGCGAAATCCTTTCATATTATCCTCCGTACTTATACTCTTTGACTTGAACTTTAAACCCGACACCAAGGTTTAAAGTTTCCACACTATAGGATTGCTATCTTGCTGGCATTGACTTTAGATCTACACTCATAAATATCTATGAAATATCAAAGATTGATCATTTGCACTCGATTTGTTCAATAAGGTGCATCCTGATCTTATTATGGGGTGAAAAGGGCTAGCTATAATTGTCATCTCTCCGCTGAGGGCTGAATATCTGTGATGTATCATAAATTTCCAGAGAGAATATATAATATATAATATTATATCACACTCCTGTAATGACAAATATACATTAATCCCTATTTTTGATGACAGATTACACCACCTGTTTTCTGCATACTGAAGAAACAACAGGGGTGTAAGGTGCTTATCTATGTGTGTCGGTCTGTTACGCGGGATCACCCATACTTGGTGATGCTGGCTCTGCAAGCCAACGGCCTGAGCATGTCCATCCTTGGCAGTATCGTTGATCCGCGCAAGTGGCAAGAATGGAACGCCTGCTTTGTACTGCAGTTGATGTGTGCAGTATGGTTTTCGCCTGGTTGTTTCTACCCGGTTTACCTGTGATGATTATTGATTGGGCTTACGGAAGGGGTTCGCGCTCAATTCAGCCCTTAATTATCGTGGGTAATTAATCAAGAACTGGCGACTATTAAGTCAACCTTACGAATGCTTTAGCATTCGTAAAAGTGAGTGCTCAAGCAAAAGCTTGAGTACTCACTCAAAGATTTAGCCAGCGCACGGCGGCTTTGGGCAGGTTCAGCGCAGAATCCACCTTAACCGTGCATTTGGGCAGCGATTCGATAAAAGCCTTGCCGTAGGATTTTGACAGTATCCGTTTATCCAGAACCACTACCACACCTCGATCCGATTGGGTACGGATGAGTCTCCCAAAACCTTGCCGAAATCGCAATATCGCTTCCGGTAGATTGTATTCATGGAATGGATCTTCGAACATTTCCGAGCGGGCAGCAATCACCGGGTCAGAGGGGACCTCGAAGGGCAGGCGGGTAATCACCAGGACTGACAGAGCTTCACCGGGGATATCCACTCCCTCCCAAAAAGAGCGTGTGCCCAAGAGTACGGCCTTCTCAGCAGAGCGGAAGTTTTCAAGCAGGACATTGGGAGATGCTCCTTTACCCTGCTCATAGACATAAATACCGTTCTCTTCCAGATAGGGAGATATTGTCTTGGAAGTCATCTTCAATTGGGTATAAGAAGTGAACAATACCAGCATCCGGCCGCCGGTGGCCTGGGCAACACGCATGATAACCTGATCGAGACTTCGTTGATAATTGGAACGGTCGGTCGGTTCGGCGATGTCATTGACCAGGTACAACAAGGCTGAATTTTCATAATCAAATGGCGACCCCACCGTGTATTCTTCGGCTTCATCCGCATTGAGACGATTTCTCAGGTAATCAAAACCCGTATTGGTTGTCAGGGTGGCTGAGGTCAGGATGACACTGGATTTTTCATGCCACAGGTTCTTTTCCATCATGCTGCCAATATGCAGCGGTGCCACATCCAGTGCAATCTGATTGCCGTTGGGTGTGATTTCACCCCAATAGATCGAACCCTCTTCAGACTTGAAGGCAAACCCTGAAATCTGGTTCATCGCCTCCGAAAGCCGCCGGTACAGACTGCCCAGCGAATCCAGTACATCATATACTTCGTCCGGCAAATGGTTGAGATTTTGGGCAGACTGGTGGAAATCATAAACCAGTTCCAGCAGTTGTTTCATGCACTCTTCTGCGGTACTCCAGGAAATTTCAACCTCTTCCCATTCCGGTTTTTTACGAATGGAAGGTGTGATGCGGGCTTGCTGGCCGTAGGCATTGATTTCGTGATGGTCACGCTCCTCTGCCATAAAAGATTCGATGGATTTGAAAAACTCTTTAAGATCGTGCTCCAGACGGAATATGAGATCCGTCATCCGGCGGATGTTTTTATCCGCTACAGCCAGCTCGGCCGGGGTGAGGTAGCTGCGCAGCATATTGATTGTATGACCCAGGATGCCGCTGGATATGCCTCCCAATTCATGCAACATCCGTGTCAATACCGGCTGCGTAATCCGGGTGCTGAGAGCATTGGTTGTTGCGTCTTCAATATGATGGGCTTCGTCGATAATCAGGTAATCGTATTCGGGTAGTACCCGGCTGCCGCTGGCAATATCCGCCAACAGAAGGGCGTGGTTGACGACGACAAGATGGGCTGTTTGGGCAGCCTGGTGCGCCTTGTAGAATGGGCAGACCCCCCCCATACGGGAAACACAGACTTCAACCTTGCATTCTTCATCATCCGCAGATATGTTATCCCAGATTTCGCGCTCGATGGGGCCGTTCAGGTTGATTTCATTCCTGTCACCGGATCCACCTTCCATCAACCAGACCATCACTTTTCCCATCACGCGTATTTCATCGCTGTTCTCGGGGCCGCGCATTCTAAAGCTGTCAAAACGCCGTGGACAAAGATAGTTGCTGCGGCCTTTTAATACCACTGCACGCAGGTTAAGATCCAGGGCTGCCCGCAATTCCGGAATGTCTTTTTTAATCAGTTGATCCTGCAAATTAATGGTGTTGGTGGAAATGACAACCCGCATACCGTTTCTGATTGCCCATAATGAAGCCGGGATCAGATACGCATAGGACTTGCCCGTGCCGGTTCCTGCTTCAATCATCAGATGCTGGTTTTCTGAAATGGCTTTTGTTACCGTTCGCAGCATCTCAACCTGTTGGGGGCGGTATTCATAATTGGGAAAATGACGCGAGAAGGGCCCACCGTATTCGAGCAGGCTGGATACCTCATCCACATCCAGCGGGGTTGGATTATCGACCGGCTCCAATGCCGGTTGAAACATTTCATCCGATGGGGTGAGCATGATACCCAGTTGGGACATTTTTTTCGGACTGGTTTGAAAAACCTCATCCACGCGCTGCCTGAGAATCTGGTTGAACACCCAGGCTCCATCCCAGTCGATCGACTCGCTTAACCGCGCAATCTCTTCGATCAACTCATAGGGAAGCTGAAGACATTTTTGATAAAGTTCCTTGAACAGCGCCTGGGTTGTCCGGGCATCCGACAACGCCCGATGGCTCTCGGGGTTATAGATGCCTTGCAGTTGGGCCAGCGCTTCCAGGTTGTAGCGGCTTGCCGTAGGCAGCAAAACGGACGCAAGTTCGTAGGTATCGACGGCTTCATTGAGTTGTAAAATATGCTGCTTTTGTAGAAATCCCAGATCAAAGCGAACTGAATGCCCCACAACAGGGGCGTTCCCTACAAAATCAGCGAATTCATCCACCACATCAAAGATGACAGGTGCATTTCTCACCATGTCATTGGTGATGCCGGTCAACGTGGTAATCTCGCGCGGGATCAAACATCCCGGGTTGATCAGTGTACTGAATTCATCTTCAATCCGGCGTTCGTTGAATTTTACGGCTGCTATTTCAGTCAGGGCATCATTTTGGGGATCCAGACCAGTGGTCTCAACATCGATGGATACGAGGGTAGGCATGCAGGGGATTATACCTTGTTCCTCTGCATCCCTGCGAAAAAATCGCACATTGCGAGTGGGAGAGGGGGTGAAAACCCCATAAAGTAGTTATCCCCGCCCGCAGGGGCAGGGATAAATGGAGTGTAGCAGGGCTAGAACTTTGGCATTTATATCCGGTTACAGTTGGTTTATTCCTGTGGTGATTCTGGATTTTCCGGTTTTACATCTGCCTGATTTCGTTTTTGTTTCCTGCTGCGCTTGATTGCCCGAATGGCCAGGATTATCAGGTAAACGGGGATCAATATACAAAGAGCGGTTGGAAGCAGGTAAAGGACGATCCAGATTGCAGCATTTCCAAGAAATTGCAATGTATCGATCAAAGTCTGAATGGCATCGCGCGCCACCCCTGCGGGTTCCCAGCCGCCGATGGTGATTTCCTGGATGCCTTCACGAGCGATGATGTGCACTTCCAGCGCTGACAGGCGGGCTGCCTCATCGTAGTATTTTATCTGGCCGCGCAGGACTTCGATTTGCTCATTCACACTTGTCAACTGGTTGTAGACGGCCAGTACATCTTCCGTCTTGTAGGCTGCGTCCATGATCTTCTGAAGCTGTTGCTGGGCATCTTCCAGGTTTCTAAGCCGGGATTGCAGATCGGTGTATTCGGCGGTCACATCTTCGCCGGAGATATTCTCGTTGGACACGTCCTTGTCTGCGTCGACCAACAAGGCTTCGATCTGCTGCATGATGTCTTCCAATTGTTCTGCTGGCACCCGTACAGTGATTTCGGCAGCGGGCACTTCGAGCCCCTGATCAGTGGTCACTTTGTACAGGTTTGAGTTGACAATAAACCCGCCGCTCTTCTCTGCCATCCGTTTTATCTGGTTCAATATGGAAACAGGGTCATCCACGATAATTTCCATACTGGCATTCTTGATGACAACGCGTTCCGGCTCTGTTGCGGTGGTACTCGTGAGAGCGTACTCTGAAACATCAGAATTGTATGTTTTACTGCTTTCCCCTGCCCCCATTGAATAGACTTCAGCAGGCTGTGCCTCATCTGCCATTTCAGATGCTTTGGAAGCACAGGCAGAAAGAGCTATTGCGACGATCAATAATAACGGGATCCAATATTTGGCCTTCATGTTCTCCTCCAATCGGGTTTAGTTATCAGACGAAAAAGAAACGGGTTTTGTTCCGGTTCCAATCTGTTCATCCAATGAAATTTACCACCCAAATTCAAGACGTTCTGCATGCCGTGGGGGTAAACCGGCTTCCCGTATCCATTTCTGAACGGTGGGAATATCATAAACCACCCGGTGACATTCCCACAATTTATCTTCCGGCGAGTAAATGGCATAAGATGTGCGGGGATCATAATCGCGCGGCTGACCCACGGACCCCGGGTTCAGGATAGACCGGGTAGTGATGCGGTGAACGCCAGGTCCCACGAACTGAGTCAGCACTGCCCGGCGGGGATTTTCAAGCAGTTCATAGGTCAGCGGAACATGGGTATGACCCACAAGACAGGTTTCGGTAGTGAAATACTCAAAATTATCACGCGCTGTATAAATATCCAACAAATATTCCCATACCGGGTTGCGCGGACTGCCATGTGCCATGCTGACATCCTGAACCACGGTGCTTTCCGGCAAGGTCTTTAAAAACTCAAGGCTCCCGGCATTCAGATTATTTTGTGTCCACACCGCTGACTGGCTGGCCTCATGATTGAATGATTCGACATCGATCTGGCCCAGGACGGCAGCATCGTGATTACCCAACAGACATACCAGATTTGGAAGTGATCGAATGAGCTGAATACACTCGTTGGGCCGGGGGCCATAACCCACCAAATCACCCAGACACCATACGCCGTCATACCCCACAGCATCAGACAGGACAGCCTCCAATGCAGGCAGATTGGCGTGGATGTCAGAAATTACCAATATCCTGGTCATGTTATATCTTGGGGGTCATTCCGGGTTTCCCATCCATTGGATGATCTGGTCGATGATTTTGTCGGCCACCTGGGTCTTTTCCATGAGAGGCATGTCCTGATGACTGCCATCAGGGTAGAGGAAAGTCACGCGATTGGTATTGACTTCGAATCCGGAATCCGGTGCATTGATATCATTGGCGACGATTAAATCCAGTTTTTTCCGTTCCAGTTTACTTTTTGCATTGGTCAGCAAATCCTGGCTTTCTGCAGCAAACCCGACAACGAATTTCGGAAAGCCGCTGATGGCGCGTTCTTTGGCAGTTTCAAGGAGAATATCAGCCGTAGGCTCCAAATCAAGCTGCAAGTGGGTATCCGATTTCTTTATCTTTTGGCTGGATATGCTGGCCGGGCGAAAATCGCTGACTGCGGCTGCCATAATCAGCCCGTCGGCTGATTTTGTTTCGCTTTTAACCGCGGCAAACATCTCGGCGGCGTTTTTTACCTGTATCACGGTGCAGCCGATGGGTGTCTGGAGAGAGGTGGGTGCCGTGATCAGGGTGACGTCTGCTCCGGCATCGATGGCGGACTGGGCAACGGCATATCCCTGCGTCCCCGATGAGCGGTTGGTGATCAGGCGCACCGGATCAATGGCTTCCTGTGTTCCCCCCGCGGTGACGACGATCTTCCTGCCGGCCAGCGGACCATTCTTCGCCAGTATCCAGCGCACCGTATTCATGATCTCGAGTGGCTCGACAAACCGGCCCGGGCCAACCAGCCCCGATGCCAGATGACCCGATGCCGGGCCGATAAACCAGGCTCCCCGCTCCTTGAGGATTTCGACATTTTTCTGGGTGGCAGGATGACTGTACATGCCCACATCCATGGCAGGAGCGAGCACCAGTGGACAATGGGATGCCAATGCTGTCAGGCAGAGCAGGTTGTCACCAGAGCCATTGGCAAGCCTCATCAGGGTATTGGCACTGACAGGGGCAATCAAAACCAGGTCGGCGTTATGTCCCAGGCCTACATGCGTTACATGTCCTTCCCCGCCCCACAGATCACTTTCTGTATAAGCTTTTCGACCGGTAACAGACTGGAATGTGAGCGGCGCAATAAATCGAACGGCATACTCTGTCAAAATGACGTCGACCAGGGCACCGTTTTGTGTCAGTTTTGAGGCCAGATCGGCGGCTTTGTAGGCCGCGATGGAACCGGTTACACCGAGGATAATTCGTTTGTTTTGGAGAGGATTGGTCATGGTTTTTTCTCTTCGTGGGATGGGTTTTGATCCTGGGGACGGTTGACATCCTGCGGGTGATTAAGATCCCAAATGATGCGCAACCCGTCAAGTGTGAGCCAGGGGGCGACGATGGGTATCTGGTCGGTTTGGCCGGCGATCAGCTCGGCCAGGCCACCGGTGGCGATGAATTTGACATCATTTCCCATCTCTTTACGAATGCGGGCGATTAATCCCTCTACCAGTGACACGTAGCCGAAAATCAGGCCGGACTGCATGGCATGGATGGTATTTTTCCCAATTACATTGGGCGGGGGAGTAAGGTCTACACGGGGCAGTTTGGCGGTACGCAGCGTCATCGCTTCGGCAGCAATGCCAATGCCGGGAGCCAGGATGCCTCCGATATAATTGCCATCCGTGTCGATGATGTCGAAATTGGTTGCCGTACCAAAATCGATCACACAGGCCGGCCCGCCGTACAACTGTCTGACGGCAACGGCATCCACAATACGGTCAGCACCGGCGCTGGAAGGATCGTCGATCAATATTTTGATATTCAAATTGGTCTGATGGGTGATGATCAGCGGATCCTGGGAAAGATATTCGCGGGAAGCCTGGATAAGCCTTCCGGTCAGCGGCGGTACAACAGAAGCCATGCAGACGCCATGTAATTGAGTCGGTGAGCAGCCGCTGTGCTGCAGCAGTGATAGGATCTGCATGCCATATTCATCCGGCATACGTTCATGATCCGTGGCCAAACGCCAGCGGGCTTCCAATTTTGTACCCTCGTACAACCCGATGGTCAGGTTTGTGTTTCCAAGATCAACAGCGAGAAGCATTTTGGATCTCTCCCGGCGTTTAGTGATCGATGAGAACGGATATGACACCATTATACATCGCGTTTTATTTGCTCGATGACCTGTGCGGCATAATCAAAACGGTTGAAAGCCGGCATGAGATAAATCCCCTGGGCATATTCTTTGATCTGCTTTGCCAATTCGACGGCCAGGGTTATTCCCTCAGAGGCTCCTTTTTCGCCGGCCTGTTCCATCCGGTCAAAAATGTCCTGCGGGATGGTAATTCCGGGGAGTTCATTTTGGAGAAATTGCGCATGGCGGATGCTGGCCAATGGCAGCACCCCAACCAGCATGGGAATGGAAAGTTTCCCGTAAGCTGCCTCATAATTTGCAAGAAATTTGGTCAAATGTTGGATGTCATAGATTGCCTGGGTCATAATAAAATCGGCCCCGCAGACAATCTTGCGGTTAAGTACTTTCATCTCGCGCTGCAGATCCTGCGGGTTGAGGTTCAACGCGCAGCCGACGTAAAAAGCGGTCGGTTGCCCGATATCCATCCCGGCGTGATCCACCCCGGAGTTGAACCCTTCATGAATTAACTTGATCAAACCGGATGGGGCAAGATCGTAATTGTCCATCGCATCCGGGTAATCACCGATGGCGGTGGGGTCTCCCATGACGATAAAAACATTTCTGACATCCAGCATGTGTGCGGCAAGCAAATCGCCCTGAACACGCAATAAATTCCGGCCGCGGGTGGGGAAATGCAGCAGGGTTTCAATGCCCGCCTTGCGTTGGATCAGGCTGCAGACTGCCCAGGGGCTCATACGCATACGCGCCATGGGGCTGTCAGAAACATTGATCACATTGGCGCCGGCTTCCGCCAGCAGGCTGGCACCTGCAATCAGGCGGTTCACCGACAACCCACGCGGGGGATCCATTTCGACGGCGACGACAAATTCACCATTGTTCAAGCTTTCGGCCAGCCGGGTGGGATGGTACTTTTCCGTTTCCATCTCAATGGGAGTTGGCTGTATCGAGTTCAGATCCTTCCTGGCGATTTTGTGGGTATCCAAAGCTGTGCGCATGGCGGCGATATGCTGTGGGGTGGTCCCGCAGCAGCCGCCCAGCACATCCGCGCCGGCATCACGCAGCTTGACGGCATACTCTCCAAAGTAGTCAGGCCCTGCAAAATACATAACCCGCCCACCGCTGTTTTCAGGGTAGCCTGCATTGGGCATGGCGGAAAAATGTTTGTCCGGTGCGGCCTGGCGCATTTGTTTCAGTATTCTTAATATTTGGTTAGGGCCCCCCGAGCAGTTCACGCCGATTACATCCGCACCCGCTTTGCTTACTTCCAGCGCCACTTTGCGCGGCGAATCTCCCAGCAGGGTAATATCGTCACGCGTGAAAGTCATCGAGGCGATAACCGGTAAGTCAGGTGTAACCTCGCGGGCTGCGAAAATGGCTTCTTTCAATTCATACAGATCGGTAATCGTCTCGATGATCAGAACATCCACGCCTGCCTCTGCAAGGAACTGAATCTGCTCGCGAAAGGCGTTTCTGGCATCCGGCAACTGCACCTTGCCAAATGGCGCAAGACGTACACCCAGCGGGCCGACATCTCCGGCGATAATGATGTCTTTGAAACTTGCACTGGCCACACGCCTGACAAGATCCACAGCAGCCTGATTGATGTCCACCTGTTTGTCTTCCAGGGAAAAACGGCGCAGTTTATAGCGGTTTGCGCCAAAGGTATTGGTCTGGATCATGTTGCTGCCGGCTTCGATGTATTCGCGGTGGATTTCTGCAATCATGGCAGGTTGGGTCAGGTTGAGCAGATCGAAGCACTCGTCGATCTTGACCCCTTTCTGATGCAGAAGAGTCCCCATGGCTCCATCTGAAAGGATTATGCGGCCTTCTTCCAGACATTGCCGAAATTTATTCATCGTTTTCATTTTTTTGATCCACCTTCTGCGGGGAGCGATGATTGTGACCGTATTTACGATGCCTGAACAGCAGGTTTGTTTTTTCGCATTTTTCGAAAATAGGCAGCCATGTCGCGTAATGCATTGCTGGATCGATTATAGATCAGGTCTTCTGCCAGTTTGCGCTGATCAAGCGGGATAGACGAAAAATCGACCAGGTGAGCCGGGTTAAAGATACACAGATCCAGCCCGTTTATCAAGGCCTGCTCGAGCATGATGTTATTCAAAATGATGCGCGCCTCGGGCGAAAAACCGTAGGAGACGTTGCTGACGCCCAGTGAGGTCAGGACACCGGGCAGTTCTTTCTTGATCTGGCCGATGGCTGCCAGGGTTTCGAGGGCCGAATTTTCGTACTGCGGGTCACCGGTGGCCAGTGTAAAGGTTAGTGCATCAAAAATGAGGTCTTCAGGCTGCAATCCGTGATCATGGACAGCGATCTCATAGATCTGATGGGCAACTTCCAATTTGCGCCGGGCAGTGTGCGCCATACCCTGTTCATCGATGGTGAGGATAACGACTGCTGCAGAATGATCTTTTGCCATTTGAAAGACTCGATCCGCTTTTGCTCTGCCATGCTCGAGATGGGTGGAATTCAATATGCAGGGTTCGGCGGCAGTTTTCAGCGCGACTTCCATGACATCCGGTTGGGTTGTATCGATACACAGGACGGTATTGACCTTTCCCGAGATGGCCTGAATGACCCGCATCATGTTTTGCTGCTCGTCCGGATTCTCGGTCATCGCAGTGCAGATATCCAATCCACGCGCTCCCTGCTCGATTTGACGCAAGGCGATGGGCAGGATTTGATCATACTGCTCATCCAGCATAATCTGCCTGAATTGACGGCTGCCTTGTGTGTTCAACCGCTCTCCGATGATGAAGGGCGGGTTAAAAGGAAATTGATCGAACAATTTTTTGGTTAAAATCATGTTTGTCTCCGAAGTAACGAGTATAACAAATAAATCACAGTGCGTAAATTCAAATAAGTTATAATCAAACCAAACTGGTTATCCGTGAGGAAATGTGTTCTATCGAAGAATTGCCATCACAAGTGTTCTGTTATTTCTGATAGGCCTGACCGGTCTTGCTTATGTCATTTTTAACACACTGCCAACCCTGGGGCCGCGTTGGTTGTTCTTTTTTTTCCTTATGATCGGGGTCAGTGGATTGGCGATGCCCATTGCAGCGTTTCTGAACTATCGATTCCAGGGGGATAATGGGGTTGACACGATGGATATTATTCGGGAATCGGTTCTGGTAGGGGCTTGCGTTGATTTGTTGGTCTGGCTTCAAATGGGACAGGAATTGACGGGCACCTCGGCAATGATCATCGTTGTCGGGTTTATTCTGATTGAGATACTAATACGGGTGATTGAACATTCCCGCTGGAAACCGAATAAGGAATGACCGGTTTACGTGACCTTCCCTCCACCGACAGTCTTCTTAAATCAAGCTCTGCTGCTGAACTGATCCATCTGTACGGCCGGGAATTGACCCTGCAAGCGGTACGTGAAGCCCTTGAGCGGTTTCGGGAGGCATACAAACCCGGGCAGATTATTCCATCAGAAACAGAATTTATTGCCCAGGCGGATAAAGCTCTCCGGCGGTGGTTTGAACCCACCCTCCGGCCGGTGCTGAATGCCACCGGTGTGATCCTGCATACCAACCTGGGGAGAGCCCCGTTAAGCCGTGAGGCCATCGAAGCAGTTGTAAAAGTGATGAATGGTTACAGCAGCCTGGAATTTAATCTGGAGAACGGGAAGCGCGGTTCGCGCCTGGTTCATGCCGAGGAATTGTTGAAACGTCTGACCGGTGCGGAAGCTGCCATGGTGGTGAATAACAATGCCAGTGCCGTGCTGCTGGCGTTGACTGCCCTGGCGCGCCGCAGGCGGGTGATCATCTCCCGCTCGCAACTGGTTGAAATCGGGGGAGGTTTTCGAGTCCCTGACGTCATGAAACAGTCGGGCGCTCACCTGGCCGAGGTCGGCACAACCAATCGGGTGCATCTTTCCGATTATGAAGAGGCGTTGAAGGAACCTGCTGCACTGGTTTTGCGAGCGCATTCATCCAACTTTCGCATCATCGGGTTTACCAGCGAGGTTGCCCTGCCGGAACTGGCTCAGCTTGCCCACAGGTACGGCGTGGGGATGATGGATGACCTGGGTTCAGGTACGCTGCTGGATACCAGCCGATATGGCCTGGTGAAGGAACCCATGGTTCAGGATTCCATTTCTGCCGGGGTTGACCTGGTTTGCTTTTCCGGCGACAAGCTGTTGGGTGGGCCGCAGGCAGGCATTCTGGTGGGCAGGAAAGAATGTATCGACCGGCTCCGCAAGCACCCGCTGGCCAGGGCCGTACGCGCCGACAAAATGTGCCTGGCAGCCCTTTCGGCTACGCTGATGCATTATCTGAAAGGCGATGCGGAGCAAAAAATCCCCATCTGGCAGATGATCTCGGCCTCCCCCACTGAAATGGCACACCGCGCAAGACTATGGCAAACCCGTTTGGGCATTGGCGAGGTGGTAAAGAGCCTTTCCACCGTGGGAGGCGGGAGCCTTCCTGAAGAAACTCTGGCGGGGTATTCCTTGCAGTTATCGGTATCGAGCCCGGATCGTTTTCTTGCCCGGCTGCGGGCCGGGGAAATGCCTGTGATTGCCCGTATCGAGGATGACAAGGTGCTGTTCGATCCGCGTACTATCTTTCCAACGGATGATGAGCGGCTCATCGAGAAGATTCACTCAGCTCTACGGGAGCAGTAAGAGAGTCACCCCATGAAAAGTGACCTTGTTCAACTCATGCGTGAACATGCCATCGACGGGCTCTTTATCACGGGCGCAGGGCATGATAACCCGGCCATGGTCTATATGACGGGTGGTATGGAGGTCAACCATGCAGATCTGATCCTCCAGCCGGGAAAACCGGGCGTCTTGTTTCACAGCGACATCGAGCGTGACGGGGCAGCCCGCTGCGGTTATCCGCTTCGCAGCCTGGTAAATTTTCATTACGGCAGGCTGCTGCAGGAAGCGGGCGGCAATCGCATGCTCGCAACGGCATACCGCTATCGTGATCAATTCGCCTCGGCTGGTTTGACCTCCGGCAGGGTAGTCGTTTATGGGCAAATGGATGTGGGGCAGGGGCATTACCTTCTTTCGAAACTGGAAGAATTTTTCCCCGACCTGCAATTTGTGATGGAACCTGCCAGCGATGTACTGCGCATAGCCAGAGCGGTTAAGGATGAACAGGAAATTACCCGTATCAAGCGGATGGGTGAGGTAACGGTCGAAGTGGCAGCCGGGATGGCCGATTTTCTCACCTTGCATGCGGTTCGAAATCAGCAACTGGTCAAAAAGGATGGCGAACCGCTTACCATTGGTGATGTAAAGACCTGGCTGCGCCTGAATCTGCTGGAAAAGGGTGTCCAGGAGCAGGGGACCATTCTTTCCATCGGGCGGGATGCAGGCGTCCCTCACAATGAAGGAAACCAGGCGTCGCCCATCCGGTTGGGTGAGACGATCATCTTCGATGCCTTCTTCCAGGAGGCGGGGGGCGGTTATTTTTACGATTTCACCCGCACCTGGTGCCTGGGGCACGCCAGTGACGAGATTCAACGCGATCACGAAGCCGTTCGGAGTGTACATCAAAAAATAGCCGGAGCGATCAAGGCCGGGATATCATTTTATGATTATCAAAAAATGGCCTGTGAACTTTTTCAGCAGCAGGGATACCCAACCATCCTGGAAAATCCTGCCACGCAGGAGGGATATGTGCATGGAGTGGGGCATGGGATCGGGTTGGAAGTACATGAACTACCGGCAGCCAATGCGGACATTCCAGAAAATAATCTCCAACCCGGCATGGTGATCACCGTTGAACCGGGGTTGTACTTCCCGGGCAAAGGCTACGGCATGCGGGTTGAGGACAGCTATCAGATCCTGGAAGATGGTTCAGCCAGACGACTGGCGGAATATCCCTGGGATCTGGTTCTTCCTGTTCATGAAAAATAATGGGCAAAGAGTATGGAGAATGCGATGGATGAAGAACGACTGGTACGGGTTTTAGGGATTGAATCATCCTGTGATGAGACAGCCGCAGCCGTGGTGGAAAATGGGCGGCACATTCTTTCCAGCACCGTGGCATCCCAAATTGATTTGCATGCGCCCTATGGGGGAGTATTCCCGGAGATTGCTTCAAGGCAGCACATTCTTACCATTCATAATATTGTTGATGAGGCATTAAAACAGGCTCACCTGTGGCTGGATGATATTGATGCCATCGCAGTCACGCGCGGCCCCGGTTTGGCCGGCTCACTGGTGGTGGGTTTGAATTACGCCAAGGGGTTGAGCCTGTCACGCTCCATTCCGCTGGTGGGGGTCAATCATCTGGAAGGACACATTTATTCCGGCTGGGTGGAGCCCTCGACCGATGAAAAACAAGAATTACCCCAACCCGAATTTCCAATCCTGGTTTTACTGGTTTCAGGCGGGCATACCGAGCTGGTTCTGATCCGCGAGCACGGCAAATATGAACGTCTGGGCAGTACTCTGGATGACGCGGCCGGCGAGGCGTTCGATAAAGTTGCCAGGCTGCTGGGTTTGAGTTATCCGGGGGGACCCTCCATCCAGCAGGCAGCCCTCACCGGTGACCCGCAGGCATTTGCCTTTCCACGGGCACACCTGGATGGAACCTGGAATTTTTCGTTCAGCGGGTTGAAGACTGCTGTTCTGCGGGTAGTGCGAAATCTTGAAAAGCACTCCAGTGTGCTGCCGGTTGCCGATCTGGCGGCCAGTTTTCAGCAGGCTGTGGTGGACGTGTTGTTCGAAAAAACCATGCGGGCGGCTCACGATTTGCATCCAACGATGGTCCTTCTGGCCGGCGGTGTCTCGGCCAACAAGGCTTTGCGTGAGGCTTTTATTACACAAAAGGAATTTCCCGTTCGTATCCCTCCCCTGTCGCTGTGCA
>JAJFTV010000138.1 GCA_021372725.1 Chloroflexota bacterium
GTTTCTACATTGGATCTGAATATTCCATTTCTCGTGCCATGGAACGCCATCGCCAAGGTGTTCCTCATTCCACTTCAGGCAGGTTTTGGGTATGGCAATTTATCCCTTTCAATGCTGTCCAGTGGTTTCTTTGCAGCAGCCATGCTTGGTATGATGGTTTGGGTATCAGGCACATTCAGTCTCAGCCGCGCCGCACAGGAAACTGGAGAGATCGAAGTCATCCATTCAGCACAACGATATGGGCTGACATCCTATGCTGAACAACTGCAAACTCAACAACGGTTGGGCGTAATACGGGCACCTTCCAGATTGCCGGCGTTTGCAGGGCCGGAGATACTCATCTGGAAAGATCTGCTACAATCACAACGCTCGTTCCGCCTGTCCTCCTTATTTGTCTGGTTTAGAATATTTTTGCTTATGTTGAGCCTGCCTTTACTTCCTGACCTTGGCAGTCGTGCATTGGTGATTGCTGTCTGGGTCATTCAAATTGGACAAGTATCTGTTATCCGGATTCGGAGTGATCTTTCACGTTGGTCTTTGGTTCGGCAGCTTCCAATTTCACACAAGAAGTTTCTTCTGTTTGAGCTTGGCCCAGCCTGTCTTCTGTCAGTAATGGTAAGTTTGGCTGGCATAGCCATCAGTTCGCTCATTTTCAAGACACCACTTGATGGATTTACAACATTAGTTCCCGGGATTGTTGCTGGGGTTGCCGGGATGGCAGCTTTTGATGTCATCAGACGCTCTCGAAGTAATTTATTATTGGCTGGATCTGTGCCTGAGGTAAGCGCGGGAGGAATTTTATTTGGAGTAATATTGGCGGCTGTCCCCTTACTCATCAATACTCTCTTGTCAGGAATGATAGGCCTTACATTATCGATCCTGTTGAGTCTGGGTCTCGGGGTGTTGGCATTCAATCTGGCTGTCCGTTCCTACCGCACGATGGATGCTTCATGATGATTTCGTGATTTTTTTGTTGGCTTGATGAAAAAATCCTTATGGGTGTCTCTTCTTTTATCATGTCGGAGGGTGGCGTTCGTTCTTTGAACGCACCTAGACATCCGCTCGAGAGCCGGCAGACAATTATTTCGATAATGAAACAAGGCGTGTTCTGACTTTTTTCCAATTTCGTGTGTTTCGTGGTTACTAAATTTTCGTTGATGGTTTTTCAACCACGAAAATTGCGAAATATACGAAATACAAAAGGGAAAACAAATCACTGGCGCCTGTCACGTATTCATCAGTTGGATATCAACTTACTCGCAGGTGGATTCCCCATAAACGACAAAACAAACGACAAACCACTTCTATTAACTCCATTTTCCGCTTAGAATTATAGGGAACGTTATTTTCATAAAATATTACCCATCTCAACATGCACCACCCGCCCAACAGGAGGAAACATGGTGACTCAAAAATCAGTCGATAAAGTGATCGGCGACCTGGATGCGCTGGTCATTGAAAAATTCAACAAACATGCCCCCGCCGGTCTGGCCGTGGGTGTGGTGTATGACGGCCAACTGGTTTACGCCAAAGGTTTTGGCATGGCAGATATCGATAAAGATAAGCCGGTGACCCCCGATACCAACTTCCGCATCGGTTCGATCAGCAAAACCTTCACCACCATTGGTTTAATGCAGCTATGGGAACAAGGTAAATTTGACCTGGATGACCCGGTCAACCCGTACCTGAAAACCTACAAGGTTCTCCACGATGATCCCGTTGCCCCGCCTGTCACATTTCGGCACCTGCTCACCCACACCTCCGGCATCGGCGAGACGCGCAGCATCCCGGATGCACTCAAAACACTGGCCGGCAAACTGGAGATCGCCGCCGAACCGGATGAACCAGTCGTCCCCCTCGGCGAGTACTATCACGGCCGCCTGCGTGCTGAAGCGCTGCCCGGCATGAAGTGGGCCTATGCCAACCACGCCTACGCCACACTGGGCCAGTTGATCGAGGATATCAGCGGTGAAAAATTTGAAGACTATATGGTCAGCCACGTGCTCGACCCGCTCGGCATGACCGGCAGCGATTACCTGCTCACCGAACGGGTTAATGAGCAGCTTGCCCAGGGCTACAATTTCAAAAAGGGTAAATTTGAAAAAGTCCCCTACCAGCGCATCATCGTCGGGGCAGCCGGATCCATCTTCTCCAGCGTGAACCAGATGGCCAGATATGCAGCCATGCTGATGAACGGCGGCCAGATCGATGGCACCCGCATCATCCACAAGGAAACACTGGATATGATGATGACCCCCCAGTTGAGTACCGACCCGCGCGTGTATGGCATCGGTCTCACCTTCTGGCTGGAAAAATACGGCAATCATCGCGTCATCGAGCATGGCGGAGGCTGGCCAGGTTTTATCTCGTCATTCCGCGTCGCACCCGATGACAAACTGGGTGTGATCGTTTTCACCAATACCTCCAACATGATCTCCGATGTGCTGGGCAAGGCGATTATGCGCAAACTGCTGGGTGAAGCGGACCCGGCTGAAAAGATTCCCCCCAAGGGCGTATTGCAGGAACCGCATCGCTGGCCGGAATTGACCGGCTTTTACGGACCGCTGCCGGGTTTCCTCACCAACGCACGTTTCTGGTCCAGCTTTGGCGGTGAGTTGGAAGTATATGTGAACAAGCAAAATCAGCTTGCCATCCGCAGCCTGGCAGGCCCGCTGGCCAAAGGCATTCCCATTTTCCGAACCGATCCAAAGGATCCCTGGTTTTATCAGGGTTTCGCCAAGGAAGGCCCCCTGGAGGGAACGCAGATCGACGCCGTCTTCGGCACCGACTCGCAGGGTTCCGTAAACCGGGTTTTTCTGCAGCAAAATGATTTTTACAAACGCCCGTATCCGCAAAGCCTGAAGCTAAAAGCCAATGTGCTGATGGGTGCCCTGGCCGGTCTGGGAGTGTGGTTCCTCAGCAAATCGCTTTGCCGGAAGAAAAGACGCGGCTAAAGCATGCCCCGCAACAAAAAAATTCGTTTTGAAAATGGCAGTCAGGATTTGCAAAAAGGACATCATGGATATTCGTGAAACAGCCGCCCGCTATTATGACCAAAACCCGGATTTTCCGGACGACATCCCGTTTTATCTGGGATTGATCCCACCGGACGCAAGTGTGCTGGAGCTGGGATGCGGAACTGGCCGGGTGACGCTGCCGCTGGCCGGGCACTGCAGCTACATTCAGGGTATTGATCTGTCGCCGGCGATGATCCAAATAGGCCGCGAAAGGCTGCAGCAGGCCGGCATTCCACCGGAGAAAGCGCGCCTGGAGCTGGGCGACATCACAAACCTGAACCTGGGCAGGCGTTTTGACTGGATCATCGCTCCGTTCCGCGTCCTGCAGAATCTGGAAACCGATGGGCAGGTGGATGGCCTCTTTCAGGTGATCCGCTCGCATCTGGCCCCCGATGGAAACTGCATCCTGAATGTGTTTCACCCCAACCGTGATCAGCAGGGATTGTGCGAACAGTGGGTCGACCCGCAGGAGCAACCGGATTGGGAAAAAATGGTGGATGGCGAGCGGGTGGTCTGTTCATCCCTTGCCGCCGCCATGGATAAAGAGAAACTCGTCCTGTACCCCCAAATCATCTACCGCCGTTACCGGGGAGACACATTGCTGGATGAAGCGGTTCTAAAGATCGTCATGCGCTGCTATTATCCGCACGATTTCGAATCCCTGGTTGAAAATCATGATTTTAAGATCGTCAACCGCTGGGGCGGGTACCACGGCGAGAGTTATGGTCACGGCCCCGAGCTGGTGCTGCAGTTTGGGATGGGGAGCCGGAGCAAAAGGCCAGGTTGAGAGACAAATTTGCATGTACCCGGTCTGACAGCCGGATACATGCAAGGATAAATCATTTCAGCAAACCGAAATCAGAAACAGGACTGATCATTAATGCCTCATAAATCATTGCTAAAGGGTGTTGTACTGGTCGTCCTGCTGGCCGCAGTATTTGCCGGATTAACCTGGTCAAATGATCAATTTGCATCCGCCAACCCCGGAGGCAACGATTTCTACCCCCGCTATCTGGGACACCAATGGAGAACCAGAGCCGTGCCTGCCATTCTGATCCACTATTTGGTGCTCACGACAGGTTTGTGGCTGTTATTCTACCTGACCCTTATCGGCAGTAATTATCAAAACCCCTTTATGGTTTTAGTTTTTCCGGCTTACATGGTTTTCATGCTGCTGACAGAACGCAAATGGGCGGTTTCCGCCCGGTCAAGCGTTTAAACCGGTTTACCGGTTGGCTGGCTGTTCCCATTCACCCTTTTTTCTTTTAGGCTCTGTTCCACAAGAGTGTATTTAATGCCATATTTGACAAATGGTATCAATAGTGGTATCATATTTTCGTGACAAAGATAAACGCGATTCTCGCAGCAATGAAACAAAATCCTAAAGGAGTTAGTTTTAATGATTTATGCAAGGTCTGTGATTATTATTTTGGAGAACCAAGACAAACTGGAAGTAGTCACAGAATTTATAAAACACCGTGGCGGGGTGATCCTCGGATTAACATTCAGAACGATAAAGGCATGGCAAAGTTTTACCAGGTAAACCAAGTGCTAATGGCAATAAAGAAGTTGGAGGAGAAAGAAAATGTTGAAAAATGATTATTATACATACCGTGTTACATGGTCTGTTGAAGATAATGAATATGTTGGCTTATGCTCAGAATTTCCAAGTTTAAGCTGGTTGGCAGCCGATCAAGATTCGGCTTTAAGTGGAATCCGACAACTTGTGGCAGAAGCAGTTGAAGATATGCAATTAAATAATGAAGAAATTCCTGAACCGATAGCTACAAAGAAATTCAGTGGACATTTTATGGTACGCATTCCTCCTGAACTCCATCGGGAATTAGTTCTTCAAGCAACTGAATCTGGAATTAGCTTAAACCGTCTCGCGTGTGATAGGTTATGTAGGTCTCATTAACCCAAATATTATGCAATAAAAAAAAGATATATCAATATTTCTATTATTGTTACCGTTTTGTGCTAAAACACACTTTATTGGAACAGAACCTTCTTTTATAATGATCGCCACAGGGATGATTAATCCCTCTGCGGCCATTGGTGGAAAAACCGTTTGCCTCCAGTTGCATCGGCAACCTGTATTTCGGTTTTATGGAGCGCTTCGCTTCGAATATCCGGGCACAACCGCTGATTGGAGTATCCATGAATTCAATCCTGCTTGTACAAAACCTGGTCAAAAAATACGGCAACCTCACCGCCGTGAACGATATCTCCTTCAATATCCTCGAAGGCGAGATCTTCAGCTTGCTCGGGCCAAATGGAGCCGGAAAGACCACCACCATTTCGGTTCTATCCACGCTCTACGCCCCCACCGCCGGCGATGCCCTGATCGACGGCCATTCGGTGACCAGGGAACCCTACAAAGTGCGCAGCCTGATCGGCGTGGTACCGCAGGAATTGGCCCTGTACGACGATCTGACCGCCCGCGAAAACCTGGTGTTCTGGGGCCAGATGTACGGTCTGTCCGGCAAGGCGCTTGCCACCCGCGTGGATGAAGTATTACAGCAAATCGGGCTGGCTGACCGGGCCGGCAATCGCATAAAAACCTACTCCGGCGGGATGAAACGCCGTGTGAATATCGGCGTGGGATTGCTGCACAAGCCGCGCCTGCTCTTCATGGACGAACCGACCGTTGGCATCGATCCACAGTCCCGGCGCGCCATCCTCGATTCGGTCAAGGAACTCAACCGGCAGGGAATGACCGTGCTCTATACCACCCATTACATGGAGGAGGCTCAGGAGCTTTCAGACCGGGTGGGGATCATCGATCACGGCCGGTTGATCGCACTTGGCACCCAGGCCGAGTTGACCCGCCAGGTGGGCGAAACCGATACCCTCGTCCTGCACAATGACGAATTTCAGGACAGTGAAGCCCTGGCCGCCAGGTTGCGCACCATTCCCACCGTGCAGCAGGTGATTGTCACAGATCATACGGTTTCGATCATCACTGCTGAAGCTGAAGAAATTATCGCGCCGGTCATCAGTGTCGCCAATGAAATGAACTTTAAGATACACTCGGTGGAAATTCAGGAGCCCAACCTGGAAGCCGTATTTCTGCATCTGACAGGGCGCGCCCTGCGCGACTGACCACTGAAAAAAACACAGCAAGGGAAAAGATGAAAAAATTGATTCTCATCGGTCTTAAGGACCTCAAGCTGACTTTCCGTGACACCTCGGCGCTGCTGATGATGCTTCTGGCTCCCTTTCTGCTCACACTCGGTATGGGTTTTGTCACCGGTGCATTCTCAGGCTCCGATGCCAGCGGGGTAAGCAGTATTCCCGTCATTCTGGTCAACCAGGATGGCGGACAGCTCGGAAATGCCCTGGTTGACCTGTTCAACTCGGCCGGTTTGCAGGAACTGGTGGATGCATCCGAAATGGATGAGGTGGATACCGCCCGGCTGGCGGTGGATGATGACACTGCCGCGGCAGTGATTGTGATCCCACCCGGCTTCACAGACAGCATCATCCCTACCGGCGGGCAGTCCGCAGCGAACCCTGTGCAAATCCAGATCTACTCCAATCCAACCCGCCCAACCAGTGTGGGGGTGATCAAAACCATTCTGGAACAATTCATCAACCAGGTGGAGATCGCCCGCATCGGCGGCGAGGTGGCAGTGACGCAGTTGTTGGCAAATGGTTTTATTGACGTGCAGGATGCCGCCATCGTGGGTCAACAGGTTGGTGAAACATTGGGTGAAACGGATAACTCGTCCATCTCCCTCAAGGGGGTCACCAATAGCGGCGGCGAGGTGAATTTCAATGCCCTGGCCTATATGGCACCTGGAATGGCACTTATGTTCCTCATGTATACCGCCTCTTATGGCGGCAAGGCGCTGCTGACAGAGCGCAACCAGGGTACCTTGCCGCGTCTGCTGGTTTCACCCACCAGCACCGTACAGGTCTTGGGAGGCAAGGTCTTTGGCACTTTTCTGACCGGAGCGGCCCAGGTGCTCATCCTGATCATCTCCACGGCGCTGCTCTTCAATCTGCAATGGGGTGACTCCCTGGGTGTACTCGTGCTGGTGCTGGCAGCGGTGTTTGCGGCTGTTGGTTGGGGCATGCTGATCACAGCCGTAGCTAAAACCCCCGGCCAGGTGCAGTGGGTCGGTATGACCGTCATGCTGACTTTTGGACTGTTGGGCGGTTCTTTCTTTAGCGTAGAAAGCATGCCGGGCTGGTTTCGGACAATCGGCAAGATCACGCCCAACGCCTGGGGCATAGATGGATTTGCCACACTTGCCCAGGGCGGCAGATTGGCCGACATAAGCGCCTCCGTGCTGGGGCTGCTGGTGATGGGTGCAGTATTGTTTGCAATATCGGTATGGTTATTCAAACGCAACAATATCGCCCAACAGTAGGAGGAGAAATGAACAAGATCATCGCCATCATCTGGAAAGACACCAAAATACGCTTTACCGGCCTCACGGAATGGCTCTTTTTTCTGATCCTGCCGATACTCTTTACCCTGGTTCTGGCAGGAGGTTCAGCCGGTTCTGGGGATGACCGTGTCCGTCTGGTTGTGGTTGACCAGGCGCAGTCCCAATTATCAGCCAACCTGATCGCTGCCTTGCAGGATTCTGGGGCAGTGCGCCCGGATGTGCAGCCGCTCAATACGGCAGAAAATCAGTTTAACCGCCGCCAGGTCGCGGCAGTCTTGACCATTCCCTCCGGGCTCAACCAGGAGACCCTCCAGCAGGGAAGTATTGCTCTTGAACTGCGCAAGCAACCCAACAATACCAATGCGCTCGTCGCCGAGCAAGCAGTAATGTCAGTCATCGACCGGGCCAGCGCAGTGGTGGATATTGCCAATCGCAGCGTGGCTGAAGCCGAGGTTCTCCGCCCGTTTGCCAGCAGTATCGACCGGCAGGCCTGGTTTGACGCTTCACTCCTGCAAGCCCAAACGATGTTGGAAGATGCCCCGCAGCGCATTGCCCAGGTGACCGGGAACACCCCTGACCAGATCGAATATAATCCTCTCGCCAACTCTTCGGCCGGGCAGATCATCACCTGGGTGTTTATCCCGTTGATCGGCATATCAGGCATGTTTGCCTACGAACGCCAGAAAGGCACCCTTCGCCGCCTGCTGACCACCCCCACCAGCAAGGCTACCTTTTTGTTCGGCACAATATTGGGGCAGGTTTTGTCCGCCCTGGTGCAGATGCTGCTGCTGGTGGGTTTTGGCATCCTTGTCATGAAACTGGATTGGGCACGTGATCCCGCCGCGCTGGCGTTGATCCTGGTCAGCTCGGCCCTGGCTGCGGCTGCATTGGGGACTGCCCTGGGTACCTTTGTGAAAACAGAGGCGCAGGCCAGCGGCTTGAGCATCCTGATGGGTATGGTGATGGCCATGTTGGGTGGCTGCTGGTATCCCATCGAACTGTTTCCGCAGATTGTACGCACCGCCGTCAAGATTCTGCCAACCACCTGGGCCATGGAAGGGATGCTGGATATTCTGGTGCGCGGGAAGGATGCGCTGGCCGTGCTGCCCACGGCGGGTGTGCTGTTGGGATTTGCTGCGCTATTCTTTACCGTCGGCATTGTCCGCTTCCGGTACGAGTGAGTGGTTTTCATTCCAGGTGGTGCAGACATAGCGTCCTGATAATCGCAGGGTGCGTTCGCTCGCACTTTGACGTTTTTATCAAAGTGAGAACGCACCGATAAGGTGTGTGCTATCCAACGGGAATGGTGGAAATCTCATTGGTGCGTTGAAGGGCGGATTGCCGCCAATAATTACAGGCCATTTTTTGCCCTTCAACGGCACCCTACTCAAGCGCAGATTAACCCATTCACAGGGTGCGGATGCCCTCCCTAG
>JAJFTV010000069.1 GCA_021372725.1 Chloroflexota bacterium
GTACGCTGATCATCACCCTGATTGTCTGGCTTACAGCCGTTCCGGCGCAGGACATTTCATCTTTGGACAGAGTCCGGCACATCGTCGCTGGAATATCGCTGAGCGGGTTATGTCTGGTCCTTTTATTATCCACCCGGAATAAAACCATTGCAAGCTGGTTCAATGGCCTTAATAAGGTTTATGTTTATCACAAGTGGATTGCGATCTTTTCAGTCGTATTGCTCTTTGTCCACGTTATATTGGGCGACAGTTTGAAGACATCTGATGCAATAAGCCCAACCCTGGTCTTAGCTGGATTTGGTATGTTTTTATTGGTCATAATCACTTTACTCACCTTATTCAACAAAAAGATGAAATATGAAACCTGGCGCCTCATTCACCGCTTCATGGTGCTTGCCTTTCTGGCCGGGACGGTACATATGTATCTGTCGAACCGGTACAACTTGCTGCAATTCAATGTTGTCAGCATTTGGACGGGAATCATCTCGCTTGTTGGCATTTGCTCCGGCGTCTACACCATTTTCTTCTATCAAAAATCCGGATTCAAATACAGCGGCAAAGTTACAGCTATCAACAAGCTGACCTCCAGTATCGCAGAAATCGAAATCACCTTAGATCAGAAAATGGATTACGTCAATGGGCAATACATTTTCGTGAAAGTCTTCCAGAATGGAATAGAAAACGCTCCGCATCCCTTCTCTATATCCGGCGGGGATGGAAGGAAAGTCTTTTTGACCATCAAGAATTCCGGCGATTTTACCAACCAAATCAACAATGAATTAATGGTCGGGACGAAGGTTGTCCTGGATGGCCCCTATGGCCATATGGCCTTCAGTCAGGGCAAAACCAACCAACTCTGGATTGCCGGAGGAATTGGTATCACGCCTTTCATGGCTTACCTGAAAGGGAATGAAACCGATAAATCGATTGAGATGTATTACTCCTACAATGGGAAAAGCAGCGAAGCCTACAAAGATTTCCTTGAAGATTATCAAAAGAACAACAAGAATTTCAAGGTCAACCTCATTGATACCTCAACCGGTAACAAGCTGAATTTTGAGAATTACACAATAAAAGAGGACACAGAAATTTTCATGTGCGGTCCGGCAGGAATGATGAGCGACTTTGCGAAGATCTTCAAGAATAAAAATCAGAATATCGAGATTATATATGAAGGATTTAAGTTCAAATAAACAAAACAATTGAGTTTTCAAGGTTCCTCCGGATGGATTTTTCCTGCATTCATACCCACAAAAAACGTGGCGATACTGACTGCGCAGAGGATTAAAACCGGAACTATCCAACTGTTGGTTCTATCAAAAATAGTACCGAGCATGACTGGTCCCATTGATGCGATGAGGCACCCTCTTAAAGTTAGTAAAAATTTTGCTAATCTTCAGAGGTATGTTTATCAGTTATTATCATATTTAAGAAATCTTTTCAACCAGCCGTTCTTACTGTCCATTTTTCTTGGGAAAGTCCACCAGGGTTATTGGATCAGTACTCGGATAAGTTTTTTACTCTTTATGATACCCATAGCTTCAGAAAATGTTATCATTACGCTTACGGAGCAAAGGATAAGGCTTTGCAGGAGTGCCCATTATGACAGAAGAACATGACCATATGCATCACGACGCAGACGCAAGCTCAAAAGCAGAAGATCATCATTCCATGGTTGATCATGCTCATCATCAGACAGATTCCGTCCATGATCACACAGAACATGGCGTAACCCACCTCTCGGAAATCGAGATTGCTTCTCCCATGAATCATAATGGGCATTCCATGCATGCAGGTCATGGCGGGTTGGACGAACACGCCGGACACGATACAGCCCATGCGAACCATACCGGCCATGAGCAAATGTTCCGGCGTAAGTTTTGGGTTTCACTGATCCTCTCGATCCCGGTATTACTTTACAGCAGCGGCATGCAAATGATGCTGGGGATCGCTTTGCCTGCGTTTCCGGGCAGCCGGTGGCTGGCACCCGTGTTTGCATTGATTGTTTTCATCTACGGCGGTCTGCCCTTTTTGCAAATGGCTGTGCCCGAGTTGAAAAACCGTCAACCCGGCATGATGACGCTCATCTCTCTGGCGATTTCAGTCGCTTTCATATACAGTGTCGCCACCCTGTTTCTGCCCGGGCAGATGGATTTCTTTTGGGAACTGGTCACGTTGATAGACATTATGCTGCTCGGCCACTGGATCGAGATGCGCAGCGTGCGGCAGGCCTCCGGTGCGTTGAATGCGCTTGCCAAATTGATGCCGGACATTGCCGAGCGCATCCTTCCCGATGACAGCACTGAAATGGTGCCGGTCAGCCAGTTACGCAGCGGCGACCGTATGTTGGTGCGTCCGGGAGCGAATATTCCGGCCGATGGTGAGGTGATTGACGGTGAGTCTGCGGTTAACGAGGCGATGATTACCGGAGAATCGAAGCCGGTAAACAAGTTGCCCGGTATGCGCGTTATCGGCGGTGCGATTAACGGTGACGGCAGTCTGCGTGTGCAGGTCACTGCTACCGGCGACCAAACCGCCCTGGCAGGTATTATGCGCCTGGTTGAGCAGGCCCAACAGTCAAAGAGTCATACCCAGATTTTGGCCGACCGCGCCGCCGGATGGCTTTTCTACATCGCATTAGGCGTGGCGGTAATAACTGCCGTTGCCTGGACAATCGCTACGGGCTTT
>JAJFTV010000162.1 GCA_021372725.1 Chloroflexota bacterium
TTTGCCGTAAAAAAGCGCGCCTGCCGGAATATGAGTATCGAGCATTTCTTCCAGGCACATCGCCTGCGCGCAAAGTTGAATTTTATCACTATGGTCCGGCTTGGGCTTGCCGCGTTTATACTCAACCGGGAAAGCCTGCCACGATCCATCCGGCTGTTGATGATATTCCACAACATCCGCCTTGCCGATCAGCCCCAGCCACAAAGATCGCAGTGACCCACCGCGTTCAATGCGCACATCACCGCGGGATTCGTTGCCTTCCTCATGCACATGCTCATGCATGATCCGTCCTTCAGCGGTAAATTTATTCTCAGTCCAGATTTGTTCAATATGGACGAGAGCGCAACGGCGCGGGCAATATGCGTAATGTGTCAAAGCGGATATTGGAATTAATTCTTCATCCATATTTCTAAATTCCCGCATCCCTTAAACAATAAAGTTATTAGGATCATTCGTCATTTTTAAAACACCAGCCATATAGCCTACGAAATCATTATAGTCATAAATCCACTTGTACATACCACGATATTTTTCAAATTCCGGGATGCACAGATAGTCAAGGCGGTAGCCCCAAATCTGCACAGAGGATTTTTGTATATCGCGCCAATCAACTGGATGGCGACTCTCAAGTCTACTAATCAACGCATCACCAATAACAACAGTTCGTGTATCCGATGTAATAACCCGGAAGTTTTTCTCGACTTGTGGAAATTGTAACATTTCTTCATGTTTTTTGAGCAAAGATAGAAAATTCCCAGCAAGGCGTATTTCACGTTTTAAGGCGTCCGTGCATAACGCGGGTGATATGGCATGTCCGTCTGACAGGAGTTCAAGGAGCACTTTTGAAGAGTCACGCAAGCCGGGATGTTTTTTGAGATTGTCATTTTCTTTGAGAGTAACTGACCAGACCGCAGAGGCATTAATATGATTGTGACGGTTAACACGCCCTGCTGTTTGCAACAGTGAGACCAGTGAGGCAACTTCACGCACCCCGGTTTTGAAAGACAAATCTACACCTGCCTCAACACAAGATGTTGCAATTAGCGTCCAGTCATTATCATTCGACTCAACTAAACGTAATTTTATCCTATCCAAGGTTCTGTCGCGGTCAGCTGGTGTAAGTGCGGTGGATAAATGTTCAACAGCACGACGTCGAAAGAGCTTTTCATACATCTGTGCGATCACTGCCGCACTTTGTACTGTATTTAAAATAACAATGCGTGGCCCGGGAAGTGAAGCAACCCATTCAACGAGTTCTTTAGCGCCTAGAGGTGCATCGTTGAACTTGTAAGTTATCCTGCCCTGTTCATAGTTTGCCAGACGATTGCGTAATGCAGCCGGCATGATTTCTGGTATTTGCGGTCTTTCCAAATCAAACTCTTTAATCTGCCAAAAGCGGTTGAGCGAACCCGACGCCATTACCCAATAACATCCCCACTCAGCAGCAAAACGCTTTATCCAATACCATGCCAGCGGCAACAATTTGGCAGGAAGCGCCGCGTGCGATTCATCAATAAAAACCGCGCTACCCGGTAATGAATGAAGCCTTCTTAAGGTGGCAGGGGTGTTGGATGCCAGAGTTTCAAAAAATGTTACGGCAGTGGTTACTATGATCGGTGCTTTCCAAAGAGCCGTAAATTGACGGCACTTTGCATCCTGAAAATCTGCACGATGATGCAACTCAGCTACGATATGTTCAGGATTCTCGCCTGGAAGAACAAGCGCCTTACGATAGGTCTCAACAGATTGTTTGATGATGTTTGTAAAGGGTAATACTACGATTATCCGGCGTAAATCCCTTTTTTCTGCCTGTGACAGCAAATGTGCCATAATGGCCGTGGTTTTGCCTGTGCCAACAGGGCTATCGCACGAGGCAATGCTCACAGATGTTGCCGACTTACGGCAGGTTTCATAAACTTCAGAACGTTGTCGTGAACGATCACTGTCTTCTTGCAAACTGTCAACATATTTGTCCAGCGTGGCAAGTCGCTCCGCCGGTCGCAATTTAATTGGCGTTTCATCGGCGGTTTGATCGCCATAATGGTTAGCGGTGTCAGTGTGGTCACCATCAGCAAGGCAAGAAAGTGCTATCCGGAAAAATAGTGATGCCGTACCTTTAATTTCCAAATCTGCCCTGCTTGTTTTTTGCAATGGTTGACATACACTGTCATGTAATTTAATCAATTCAGACAGCGTCTGATTCACCCATTCACGAACAGAATCATCGCGCAGAACGTTTTCATCATTACGATTTTCTTCATCTATAAAATCGGGCAATCCAATATGATGTGACCGTATAAGCGCGGCGCCAACAGATATTTCCAGACTATTTAATAAATAAGCTGTTCCTGCATCGGTGTGTTGAACGGGTAGCTTTTTCGCTTTGACTTTTCCTGACAATACATCCTGATTTTTCTTATCCAACTTTCCGAGGTCATGATATTCAGCCGCCAGACGAACAACCTTTTTAAGCAATGTGCCATCAAGCGCCGCATACCGGGCAGCCTCGTCGGTCGCAGTTATTGCACGATTGACTACACCGCCAACATGGGCGGTGTAGTCTTGTGCAGGAATTCCATGCTCTTCATCTGGACTGTGTGCAAAAAGCATTAGAGATTCTCCATTAGATCAACAAAAGATACCTTTCCTGTAAGTTCAGGTGTAAGCGTAACCGGCACATCGTAATCACTCCAAGAAGCCGATGGCTTCATAAGGTCGTCGCCTTTACGTTTTGGAGTAAGTACATCAATAAGTTTCCAGTCAGCACAACTTCCAAGTGAATTTTCATGTTCCATATACCAGGCGTGCCTTATACGGACATCAGGGCGGATTGCCGAGCGCGTATGATCATAAGCATAGGGGAGCAGAGCCTTAAGGAGATCAATATCTTTTTGCGCGCAGCCAGACTTATGGGCATTGCTCGGGTTTATATAAAATGGCATACAATATACACCATGTTCAACAACCCTATAGGCTAGCGGTGCCATCCCCTGCGTTTTGCCTTCTTCAACGCCTGCCTTATTCGTATTCGTATGTCGTTGAATTAGAATCGGTGCAACAGAAAGCCCCATTGTAAATTGGGCGACCCCCGTTTTAATGTAACCTTTATTGCCGCCTTCTTCGAGAAATGTATTCCCGAACAGACGACCATCCCAGTATTTTTTAACAAATTGACTTTTTAAGAACTTCTCTTGTTCAAACTCTTTTATGTTTTCACCCATTTCTTTAATGATGTTTGCCCTTATGCGACCTCTGGATTCGAGGATTTTAAAATCATCTTTTGCCAAATTCAGTTTTTTGCATATCGCTTGAAATACATCCCCTTCGTCCTCGACAAGGTCACGCAATTTACGTTTGAAAGATACGGGAGAAATTTCACCTAGACCATTCGGTCGCTGTCGGGGATCGCTTTCTCTATCAGGATCACCATTGGGGTTGGAATTAACTGCTTCAAGAATTAAAAGGCCGGTAGCTCTTTTGATATTTTCGTTCATCATATTATCCTTTCAATATTGGTTATCTGTATTAGTTATTAGTTGCTTCTGCTTGTGCGTTGCCGGAGATATAACCCAACAGTAATTGCGCTTTTGCTGCGTCATCCAACCTTTGAGGTAGTGTCGTGTCTCGAAGCTTTTCTTCGATCAAGCCGAATTCCTTTAAAAAGAATCGTGATAAACGGGCAGAGTCCGTAGAATTGGTACGGGCCCATCCCAAATATGGCGCAATACGTAACGCCAGCTGTGAAAGAGCTTGTGTCGGACTGTCAAGTGCTGCCACCATCAAAGCATTACCCAATAGCTGTGGTGGTAAATTGTCTTTGCGTACTTCCTTGCAATAAACAGCATGGAGTTCATCTGCAATTTTCAACATACGACCGACGAGATAAGGTGGATTGTTCATATAACTCTCCTTTCTGATACCTAATTTCCAGAGCAGAAGCCCTAGAATTGCAGGCATAAATTGTTTGTATTTACCATGAGCATCAAGTTTTATAACTTCTTTGCTATGCATAGCGCTTCCCAGTGATAAAAAGAGATTGTTCCCATTCTGCAACGCCACAGACAATAAATGTGGCACATGGCGTATGGAAACAGTTTCATCGAGCAGTAGCTCAATACCCGCAGATTTGGGGATCGCCATGACCTCGCTTTTGCTTGTACCATCAAGCTTCCAGACGCGATTAAGACAATCTGCAATTTGTAGTGGAAACGGTGTTTCGGGACCAAGAAGTATGGTTTTACCTTTTTCTTGCCCCCAAGACCTGAATTCTATGCTCGGAATATTGGCACACCCCTTCTGCCATTCAATTGCTGCATCAGCCAGCCGCTGGGCCGAATAGTTGCGGTGAAAAACAACTTTTGTTCTGGCCTTATCCATTTTTCGAAGAGAAAAAATGCGCAGCTCAATCTCTTTGAGTGCCGGTGCCGCACCTTTCAGACAAGCGATAACATCTTTGGCATAGTTTTCAAAACGTGCATCAGAATCATCAGCTCTGTGCGCACCGAAACAAGCGGCCAGTTTAAGGGGTGACTTTGGTAAAATTGTCGGATAGGCAAAGATTAGTTCTTTTGTGTCAGCACGACCCCAAGTAACACCTTCTCGTTCATCAGCACCAAGCCATTCGAGTGCACCTTTTGTCAGTCTCCGGCTATTTGCGCCAATACGAAAAGATTTGGCATCTATTGTTTCATATCGGTACTGGCATGGTGATTCGCTATTCATGGCCCGTAACTTTACAGACCCGATAATTGGTAGTTTCACTTCAGGCAGTTTTTCTTCATGTCCGCTGCTATTACCACCAAATGCATCTCTGGTGCTTATTTCGGCTTCCCCGCTTTCCTGATTATCAAGATTCAAGAAGCACGCGTTAATACAATCAATGGTATCTTTGCCAGCAACAGGATATTCTTTCCAGTCTGGGACATCCATGAATACGGATGCTGCGCCGCGATCAGCTTCGGCTTTCTTCTTTGAAGATCCTTCATGGATAAGTAAAGGAAGTAACGAAGTGGAATCTTCCTTAATAAAGGTCCCTATGATAAAGGATTCCAATTCTTGAAAAAATCTAACTGTACCATCCATGCCAAGAAGTGCAACGCGTTCACAAAGATTTACGAGCGCTTTGAATTTACTGGGAGCATCAACACACTTATTTTTGAGTTCACTGGGAATAGTGACAAGACATTTTTCCATCTTTTTCCCAAATTTTTCGTCCCAGTTCGCATGCTCGTCGCTACACCATTCCTTCAACAGTTCAACATCAATTGATTCCCTGCCTTCCCGCCATTTTTTAAGACTCTTCTTTGTGGCTTCATCCGTAAGGCGATAAAGGGGTTGAATATTGAAACCAGGGAAAGAACTGCCGTTGCTATGTTCCCATTTACGAAGACATGCCACAAGGTCCTCATTTATAGGTTCAATGCCCGCTATAGCTCCGTTCACATCAAGTAAGATTTTATAGCAAGGTTTCTTTCGAGTGGCGTTTGGCAATGGTTTAAGATCTTTATGCCAGTCGTGTGGTACAATGCCGCTATTCTGAAGTGTTACAGACAGTTGATAAAGCTCATTGAGCATATAGACCTCCTTGCTTGGAGTAGTCCAGCGCACCATCTGATATCTTTACATTCTGATCATAAGTGAAAGCACAGTTAGAAGCATAACCGCCGGAAAATACTTCTCTTAGCATTGAAGGGATTATCATATTTATTTCAGTCTGCACTTTTGTGCTTTTACGGAATCCACCGAAATAGGATGGCCCAAATTCTTTCCAGCCCAAGAAAGGTATAGTAAAAGACTGACCGCGTTTTAGGCGACGGAAGAAAATATCTTGAAAAGCGTGGCCTGGCGATGTGGTTTTGCCATCCCACTTCAGCGCCCTATCAGGTAGTCGGTTTTTTACAACCGCCGGAACGTGCGATACCTCGGCATATAATCGATAGCAGACATCGATTAGCACCGTTGCTAAAAGCTGATAGCCGCCACCGGTTTCTATGATACCCGGTTTCCTAAGAGGGCCGCCATAATTCGTTTGATAATTATGATATTGAATTGGTGCACAGATCTCAACTTTTGTTGGTACTATCTGCACCGCCGGTCCCCAAAGCAGTGACTCAAAAATACCCTTCGCCGCTGAATATGTGGGTATAGGGTAACTGACGGGACAATCACCAGTATCAGGCCTTGTCCACATGGCAGTAGCACCCGCAATTTCCAGCGCTATCTCATATTTGTTCATCAAAAGACCTCCTTTCTGTTATATTGATTCGCCGCTTTCATTATCTTGAAGCTCTTTAAAACCCTTCGTCATGTTCGATCCTTTTATTTAAAAAAATTTTGGCGGCAAAGGCCAAGCACACGCGCCAGCAAGTTCCGAGGATTTCGTCATTCCCGGTCTTCCCGCGCGAAAACGCAATAGATTGAGCATACCTGTCCCTTCCATGCTGAATGGACAAATATTCTTCTCTTCAAATTCTCTGACTGATTTTGCATGGAGGTCGTCCAGGATCTTTACCGGATTGAATCCGTCATCATTTCTGATGACCTGACCGCTATGTCTGCATGCCTTCATACGCCGATTCTCAGGCAAATTCAATGGTTGCATCATAATTTTTGCAATTTGATAAATTTTGCCCAGCCTATTGATGAAGTTTCTACACGTTTAATGCGCTCTGGCGGCAATGTGATGCTCATCATGACTGACTCAAAACCGGTACACAGAGACCTTCGCCGTTGTTTGGGATAGACGTTATGATGTTTTAACGGCCATTTCAATGTCAAAACGACAACCGTAGGTCGTATTATTTTTTTTGAGCATCGCGCAAGGCCGCAAAGGAGGAGAACGATTGTTGTTGAAACCGTGTCATTACCTAATTTATTACCTAATTTAAGAGTTATTACCTAATTTACCTTTTTATGCCATTTAGCCGACCGGCCACGGTTGATGCATGCCACCAAACCTTCGCCCTGCATGTCTTTTAGAATTCTGCGGATCATGTCCAC
>JAJFTV010000171.1 GCA_021372725.1 Chloroflexota bacterium
CTTGCCGCTTGTCAGCAAACCCGGCGAACTGGAGAGATTTTCCACTCGCGATTTGGCTGCGCTGATCCACTCGAAAAGCCACACCGAAGCATCCATTGGCCTGGCAGCCATCAACGCCCTGCTGCCGCGCCGATCAGGGCAGTACAGCTCCATCGAGGCTGCCAATTGGCTGGTGGAACACGGCAGTCAAAAGAACGTGGCAATGGTCGGGCATTTTCACTTTATTGAACGACTTCAAAGCCAGGTGAAAAAACTGTGGGTGCTGGAACTGGATCCCCGGCCTGGTGATTTCCCGGCGCAGGCTGCTCCCGAAATTATCCCCCAGGCCGATATTGTAGCCATCACTGCCACGACGCTGATCAATCATACCTGCGAAGGATTGTTGGAATTATGCC
Source organism: Chloroflexota bacterium (assembly GCA_021372725.1). GTDB lineage: Bacteria > Chloroflexota > Anaerolineae > Anaerolineales > Anaerolineaceae > JAJFTV01. The sequence goes on from JAJFTV010000171.1 coordinate 396, forward strand.
GCCCGGATGCAGAGGTGATGCTGCTGGGGCCCAGTACGCCTTTATCACCAGTCATGTTCGGGAACGGTGTCGATGTTCTGGCAGGCACGCTGGTGAAAGATCCCTTCGCGGTGGCACGGGTTGTGACCCAGGGCGGTACCTCAAGCCAATATAAAAAATATACCCGGCAAGTATTGTTGCAAAAGTAAAATCCAACCGGTCATCAGAAAATGCGTCTGCTTAGGATGTGCACAGCATATCGTCCTGTGTTACAATGTAGTCATTAAATGACTAATAAAGAATGAGGATATGCCATGTCGCCCAGAAAAGCTGACCCGCCTGCGTTGGAATTCGTTCTGCTGGGGCTTATCCGCCTTCAGCCTGTCCATGGGTATGAACTCTTTCATTCCTTTCAGCGTGATCATGGTATTGGTATGATCTGGCAGGTCAAACCGGCCCACATGTATGCGGTACTGGATAAGTTGGAGGGAATGGGCTGGCTGGAATCTGAAATTCAAACCGGGGAAGGGTCTGTCCAACGCAAGCAATACCACATCACCGCGGCGGGTGAACAATCCTATCAGAATTGGTTGACCAGCCCGGTGACCACTCCCCACCGGCTGCGGCAGGAGTTTTTAGCCCGTCTGTATTTCATCCTCCATGACCCACAAAAACCCGCAACCGCAATCATTTCCCGGCAGACGGAAATCTGTGGCAACTGGCAAACCCGCATGCAAAAGCAAATCCAAAAGCTGGCAGCAGACCAGCTTTACGAACAGGAAGTGCTGCTCTTCCGCATCGGCCAGGTGAGCGCCATGCAGGAGTGGTTGATTAATCTGGAAAAATCCCTTGACGGCCAAACCCAAAAAGCAAAGGAAATGGGTGATCAAAATGCCTGAAAAATTCCCTGTATTTACGTTGGTGGTATTTCTATGCACAATACTGTCCGGCTGTGGTCCGGCACCGGCCAGTACAGCCACCCTGACCCCCGAAGCGCCCCTCATTGTTGAATCGACCACAATTCCTACCAGCGTTCAGGTCGAACCCACTGCCGTACCTGCCGTTCAGGATACCTCTTATACAGTTGTGGATGCCTTGGGACGCGAGATCACTTTCCAGCAGGTTCCGCAGCGGATTGTGCTGGCTGGCAGAGCCTTGTTCATGGTGGCCGATGCCTTATACCTGTTCCCGGATGCAGCCCAACGAATTGCCGGAATTGGGCAAACCAACCAGGGTTCCGGCAACTTTATTTCGCTGATCGACCCCGAATATGAAGCCAAAGCCGTTCTGGACAAGTAATCCGGTGCCGAACAAATCGCTCCGCTGCAGCCGGATACCGTGATCCTGAAAAGCTCTCTTGCTGAAACACTCGGCAGCTCCATCGAAGCG
>JAJFTV010000007.1 GCA_021372725.1 Chloroflexota bacterium
TGCTTGTAGGAATCTCTCCGGAAATTAATCCCGGGGCGCGGGAATAGCACCGATTGAACCGGATCATATCCATGTGGCACATTCGGGATAGGGATTTTCAATGCTCGGATATCAAACGAAACGACCTGAGTGGCTTCCGCCCCGGTGAAATTGTGCGCTGCTCGCACACTGCGGTACTTGATCAGAGCCGGATCTCCAACGATTTGATCGGTAACGTCCAGGGTTCCGGAAGGCATGGGGGTAAAACCATGGTCGGAGGTTACGAAGACCATCGCATTCACCGGCAACTCACGCAGTACGCTGCGCACATCCTGGCGAATGATCTCTCGAACCGTGGTGTTGTAAATAAACGCCAGGTCCTGGCTGTTGTGGTGGAGATTGTCATCGGTGAAATTGAAGACGATGTAATCCAGCTCCTTGGATTGGTACCGAACTGTCATTCCTGAAGCAATGGTGTCATCATCGCGCAGCACGGAAAATTGAGGGGAGAGATTCATGTTACCTTTGAGCCAGGCTGCCAGCAAATCCAGTTCGCGTTTACTCTTTATGTCAAATTCGGCCGGGAGCGCCCCGGCTGCGATGGCTTTCCGCGACAATTCGGTTTCGGTAGGGATTAACGCGCTGCCAGGACGGCTCTCAATCACATCAAATTGTTCTTCGAGCACCGGTCGTAAAAATTCGTCCCAGGCATCCGTGCGCAGGCCATCAAAAACCATGACAACGGCTTTAACACCAGACTTTGGATCCCAATGCGCTTTTAACATCCGGTTGAGGAATTGATGAGTAAAAACCACCGGCGAATCATTTTGCAGAATCCATTTGGTATAGTTTTTGTGGTAAAGATCCTGAAACTGCGCATTGATGACCTGGAAAACCTTGTCAACCACGTCGGAAGTGGATTTAAACGCAGCTCGAGCATCATTCCAGTGTTTTTCAAACTCAGGCCACAATTGAGCATGCGGAACGGGCAACATATCACTCACCCGCAGCATCCGTTCCAGGTCAGAAACATAAAAATCGAGCCGGTTTAACCGCTCCTGGTTCCAAAGCTGATCAAATTTCGTGAAAGTCAAATCCTCTGTTTGCGCAACTTTTAGATCCATGTACTGGTTTTTCAACTTTTCGGTTAATTCATACAGAGAAATTGCCCGTTTATACGCTGAAAGCAACTGCTGCCACTGCTCGGTTGGCCTGCGCAAAACTGGAAAAACGGCTTCACGCTCCTGTTTTTCGAGATTTTTTAATACTTTGAGGTGCTTCTGCCAGTTGAGTTCAAGGATCAAATCTACCAGTAGAGTGGCCAGTGCGATGGAGCGCACCAGGTTGGAGAGTTGTTCCTTTTTCAGCACTTCGACTGCGAATTTAGGTTCATCCAGTTGAAGATGGTCGCGCAGCAGGAAGGACAGACGCCTGGGGTCTTCCTTCAGGAATTCTTCAACTTTTTGCACATCGGACAAAATGCAATCCGGATCGAATGCAATCTGATCCTTGAGGGCGGCATCCAGCACGGCTGGCTCAATGCTCTTATATTCATGCAGCGCCGGATCCAGGTTGGCAAGCAGGAGTGAGTAATCCAGCCCGTGCTGATGGAGTATGCCGGCCAGGGTGAAGGCGCGAATGATTGCTTCAGGATCGCGATCCAGTAAATAACAGAAAGGCCTTGGAGCACTTTTGATAATTTGTTGCAGGATTTCTTTTACTTCGTCCGGCAAAACACGATTTAGTTCTTCCAGCGTGCTGTGCTGTTCGAGGCAGATTTTCCGCACCTCACCGGTAGATAATTTTTTAAATGAGTTGATGTGAAGACTGGCGCCCAGGATGATTTTGTAAAAATCGCTGTCACTGAACCGGGTGGGTGAAATCTGGCGCAATTGCTCGTGCGCCGCGATCACACCCTCAATATTGTCCAGAATGAGACGCGAAAAGTTGCGATCAGCCACCAGGTGAGGCCAGGCAGGGTCGCCGGTTTTCTCAACCAAAAAATCTTTGAGGGTAATCTCTAATGGCGGCTTGGGCGATGTGGCTTCAAGATCAGGGTAGAAGAGCTGGCCATCGTTTCGGCTGCGGTCGACTAGAAGGATTTTGGCATCCGGTGTGTTGCGCAGGCGCTCGTACATTTCCCGCAGCGCAAGATTCCCGGTACAGAGTAAAACGGTATAACCGTGTTCTTGCGCCCAGCCATCCACAGCCCTTGCGCCCGGGCGGATCATGCGCTGCGGATCGCGCAGGATGATCAAGGAAGAATTTTTTATTGATTCCAATTTTGACAAAATATATGTTTCGAGCATTAAACCCCCAATCCCTCCAACCATGTTATCCATTCGTTGAAATGCGGGCATTCAGCCCGAATATTCTCCAGACCCACATCAATTGCGACGAGAGAGCCGTACAGCGGCTTGTCGTAATTTGGAAATAATCGCAGAATTCGTTTAGAAGGGGCGGTTGTTACCCCATCATTGATCTCTTCGGGTGAGTTAAACCCATTCCTTATTTGCTGTAATTCCCTCAATTTATTGGTTTCGGGGAACATGCGCGCAGTTATCTCAGGGTTGACAAACAACAGCGCCTCAAACTCATGAACCTGAAGATAAGGTCTGAATCTTGGGTGGTTGATTTCTTGCTGGAACTCAGCCTCCAGGTAAGCGGCTTTGGTAAAACAATTTCCAGCAGGTCTTGTCGAATAACCTGGAAAGTCAGTTGGAAGTTTGTAAAGGTCGTACATGATGGTAATGGCCAGTGCGTTAGTGTCTCTTAATAATCTTTGGACATCATTTCGCACCTGCGCATATGAAGACAAACCTCCTTTGAACTTATTGCCTTGCTTTACGATCTTCGTAGAGACCACAACAGGAATTGGATCTACATTAAGGTTCCAGAGATGCCGCGTGAGGATTTCCCGGACAAACGTTTCCTCCGTTTGCCCTTCCACAGAGATGAGAACCCGGTTCATCGAGGACGTCCCCCAAGCAAGTTCTTTTCCCACAGGTCGCCCATTCCATAATCATCCAGCCAGTTCTCAAGATCCTTAGCGGTTCGGCGCTCGAAGGTTGACTGACCATCTTTGCGATCGACCACGACGATCTCTTCGGGCCCAAACTGATTGACTAACGGCACGGATTGGGTTGAGACCACCACCTGGGTTTTTTGAGATGCGCTCTTTAGTAGGGACGCCAGCATGGTGATGGCATAGGGATGCAGGCCAAGCTCAGGTTCATCAATAATAATCGTCGAGGGAAGCTTGGGTTGCAGTAACAATGTCGCCAGACACATGAAGCGCAAAGTACCATCCGAAAGCGTTTGGGAATTGAAATAGGTGTCCGAACCCTTTTCCTGCCATTCCAGTTGTATCTTTTCCTGGTTCAGCGGATTGGGGCGCAGAGAAAAATCGTCGAAGAAAGGCGTAACCAACCGGATTGTTGAAATAATTTTTCGGTAATGGTCGTTTTCAGTCTCGCGCAAAAGATACAAAAAAGCTGCCAGGTTGGACGCGTCCGGGCGAAGCATCTGATTATCGTTAAGATCGCCTTGTTGTTTCACCCTGGCGCTGGAACTGGTATCGTGAAAATGATAAACCCGCCAGCTCTTAATGGCTCCTAAGACGTGATCCGCGATGGAAGTGACCGGTCTTTTACGTGATTCTTCATGCAGCCTGGTTTCTTTCTGACCACCGCCCAACTCAATCTTGAAAGGTTGATCATATCGGGCTTTATCGTGATACCACATCAACTCATCAGAAAAAATGAGTGTGTCGTCGGCTGCCGGAACCAGTGTACATTCATAACTGTTGCTGCCGAATACCAAGCGAATTTTTATCTCCGAAGTTTTCTTCTGCCCGAAATATAAGAATGAATTTGCTCCACCAGATTGGGCAATCGTTACCTGCAGATTGTTTTGCACGATCTGGTTTAGAAGGTTAAAAAAGGAGATAAAGTTGGTTTTGCCTGCCCCGTTTGCCCCAATTAACACATTAAGCGATCCCAGGGGAAAATCAACCAATTCCCGGATCGATTTGAAACCTTTAATACTGATTTGGTCGAGAGGTCTGGCCATATCTGATCATCTCCATTTCACGCATTCATTCTTCTTGCCATCACACTATCCAATGCTCTTGGTCAATCATCCAACCCATCCAATTTGGGTTGGTCAATTTTCTTCCTGCTTTTTTTCGGGCTTGTTTGTATTCCACGCTTGACACAGATCTGGTAATCCTCTTCCACCTGCAGCTGCAGTTCCTCGCCCAGCCCATCGAAGCGCAGGCCGCCCTTCTCGTACAGGATGCGTCCCAGATCGTACAGCCCGGCGCGGCGGCATTGATAAATCCAATCTGCCAGAGTGGCGGCGTTGGCGGGTTTGTCGCGCTCGCCAGGCGGTACGCCTTCGCTGAGGGCGTTGGCAAAGCGTTTGATGTGTCGCAGCACGCCCGTGGAGCGCAGCCCCAGCTTTTGCTGGCGTTCCTCTTCGTCTTTGGCCGGCCGCCAGGTGCCTTCGGCGGCTTTGAAGAAGAATTCCGGCAGCCATTCCTGCAGCAGGCGGCGGGGTTTATCGCTGATGGGCAGGTACTGCTCGAACAGGTCC
>JAJFTV010000014.1 GCA_021372725.1 Chloroflexota bacterium
CCGCACCAAAACAGCCCATAATCATATTTCCTTCCAAGGCGATATTGGTAATCCCTGCCCGGGTACACATCATCCCGCCTAATGCAGCGAACAGGATGGGCGTTACAAATCGGAAAATGGAATTTAGAAAAATCGGATCCAAAATATTGATTGTGCTTTCCATGAGTTAGTCCTCCTTCCATAATTTTGAACGTCCGCTTTTAAGACCTGTCGCAGCACAAACGATCATGATGATGATCGCCTGAATCACTCTTGATAACTCACGCGGTACATCTGATGAGCGTTCCATTCCAAAGCCGCCGTTTTGAATTGCCGCCAATAATAAACCGGCAAAAAATACACCGATTGGATTTGAATTTGCTAAAATGGCGGTTGTGACTGCTGTCCATGCATAAAGCGGCGTAGTGAGCATTCCCGGAATATATCTGTAACGCGTGCCGAAGACCTCCAGTAATCCGATCAGACCAGCGAGCGCGCCGCTAACGAACATTACCCTGTATTCTAATTTCTTTGTGCCAATACCGCCGTATTTCAGAAATTCTTTATTGAATCCGCACGTCCGGATTTTATAACCATTTAAGGTGTATCGAAATACAAAAAAGACGATTAGCACCAGAACAGGGATTAGAAGCATCCCGGCATGGAACTGAGTACTTGGGATGATTTTGGGAATCTGTAAACCCTCAGGAATTTTCTCTGTCTGCACCATTCCTGTTGTTCTATCTCGAAATGGATTATTCACCAGATAATTGGTAAAATAATTCGCAGGATAATTCAGTAATAACGTACTGATAAAAATGGGGATCTTATAGCGAACGTCCATCCAGGCGCTGAAAAGTGCGTACGCACCTGATACGAGGATCGCGCTAATCACGGACAACACAGCTGTGATCATCAACGGAAATGGCGAGTAAATAGCCACTAATGTGGAAGTGACCGCACCGAGAACCATTTGTCCTTCAATACCGATGTTAAAAAAACCAGCTTTAAAAGCGATACTTGCAGCGATGGCCAAACCGATGATCGGTGCAGAGCGGACTAACGTACCCACCAGATTTGCATAATTCTTCCCGCCGAAAGCCCCGTCTATCAATGCTTTATATCCTATAACCGGGTCGTAACCTGCAAGAACCATGATTATTCCACCTACCAGTATGCCGCCGATCGTAGCCAGAAATGGTCCTTTAATTTCCTCAAAGAATCTGGAATTGGTCTCAAAATTCTTTTTCATAACAAACCCTGCCTGTCATCCGGAACAATTCCGGCCATCATCAAACCAATGCGGTGCTCGTCTGCATCGTCATGTTCCATCTCACCGATGATCCTCCCTTCGAACATTACCAGAATGCGGTCTGATAAAGCCAATACTTCGCTTAGTTCTGTTGAAACCAGCAAAATTGCATTCTTCATGGAACGCTGCTTCAGAATGAACTCATGGATAAGCTCGATAGAACCGATATCTACCCCGCGTGTGGGCTGTTCGGCGATCAGGAATTTACTATTGTGCTCCATCTCACGGGCTACAATCAGTTTCTGCAAATTACCGCCGGAGAGGTTGGAAGCCGGTTCAAAGACATCACTGGTCTTTACATTGTACTTTTCCACTAATTGCTGACTGAATTTCTGTAACCCGACCCTGTTGATCAATATCCCGTTTGAAATTTCCGGGTCATCCATGTAACCTAAAAGCAGGTTTTCGGCTACATTTGCCTGCAGAGCCAGCCCGACTGTCGAACGGTCTTCCGGAATATAAGCCATGCCGTCCTCACGCCGCTCCCAATTGGAAGAATTGGTGATTTCCTCACCGTTCAGCAGTATCCTGCCAAATGAGTAATTTGCTTCGGATAGACCGGAAATAGAACGAATCAGCGCATCCTGTCCGTTCCCGGCAACCCCTGCTATGCCTATGATCTCCCCTTCCCGGACATCAAAAGACACGTTATTTAATACCTGAATGTTCTCTTTATCGAATACACACAGGTTCCGGACTGAAAGGACTACATTCCCGGGATCGATTTTATCCCGTTCCAGAGCAAATTGGATTTCCCGTCCTACCATATAACGGGAAATCACTTCCACATTTGTTTCCGATGTCTTGAGCTGTGCAGTCACCTTCCCCAGGCGCATAACGGTAATATTGTCAGAAACACTCAAAACTTCATTCAGCTTGTGAGTGATAAAGATGATCGTTTTACCTTGTGAAGCCAATGTGTGAAGAACTTCAAAGAATTTGACTTGTTCCTGTGGTGTGAGCACCGCAGTCGGTTCATCAAAAATCAGTATCTCCGCATGACGGTAGAGTGTCTTGAGGATCTCCACACGCTGTCGAACACCTACTGGCAAATCACCCACCTTCGCATCCGGATCCACTTCCAGGTGGTATAGCTGGGAAAGGCGTATTACGTCCTGTTTGGCCTGGTTTTTTTTGATAAAACCGGCCAGCTGAGGTTCCATCCCGAAAATAATATTGTCAACAACTGACAGTTGCGAAAAGAGCATGAAATGCTGGTGAACCATACCTAAACCACTCTTAATCGCATCTAGTGGTGAATGAAATACATGGTGCACACCATTAATTTCAATTTCTCCGGTATCAGGCTGATAAATACCATACAGGATTTTCATCAAAGTTGTTTTACCTGCGCCATTTTCACCTACCAGGGCACGGATTTCCCCTTTTTCAATGGCAAACGAAATATTGTCATTTGCTTTTATGCCAG
>JAJFTV010000026.1 GCA_021372725.1 Chloroflexota bacterium
TGGCAGATTTTTCAACCGGTAGGCCAAGAATCTCCTTGATCTTCTTGCCTCTGTTATACTGTTCCAATTCTTTGCGGGCTATGACAACCCGTTTGGGGTCGGCATCTTCGATAGGCCCTTCCCAGACGTAATTGTCAAATAGATTTAATGATTGTTTGCAAATAACGGAAAGCCATTGATTATTGAGCGTTTGCACATTATTTCCTGTTTCCAGCTCGGTCCGCAGCGCATGCAGAGCCGAATAAAAATCAGGTTCCGTAGCCTGCCAGAAGCTATTATCAACAAAGCTCATGTCTCCCTTGCTATCACCCGGACGTTTGAACCATGCTTTTTTCAGCGCACTCCGCGTATTCCTGCCAATTTCGATAGCTGCTCTAATCATTCCAGCGATGTGCAACTCGTATGCTAAACGATATTCAGCATCCGCAAATAGCAACGGCATTGTTGACTCATACCAGCAGCGGACTTTATTTTGACCAGATACAAAATCATAACCGAATGCCCAAAGCTGCATAGGCCAATCATCCTTCTTTCGATGTTCGATATACTCATGAATTACTCTTGCGGGCTCGTTCTTACCATCATTGTCAGAAACAACTAATCCAAGCCAATGCCTATAACCAACACCACCTGGCTGAGTAAGAACTGCTTTTGTAGAGTTAACGTTAAATGCCGATAAAGGATGTTTCATTGGTTCCTGATATTTTATCCCATTTGGTTTTTCTTTGTATTGCGAAATCAGCTTGTCGCTTTCGCATCCGCACAAATTGCATCTACCATGCGATATCTCCTGGATAAGACTTATCCGTCTTGGCATCGCCCAGAAATACTGGGCTGGATGCATCTGTTGCTCAGTGATTACTTTTTTTGTTTTTGACAGCCACGGATATTTGTACGCCTCTTCATCAAGTTGCGCGTTGGCAAGATTATTAAATTTTGTCAGTTCAATGACGTTCAGCCAAATGGTATGCCAGAGTAGATCGTGCCTACCCAAGCCCTTAATCAGTGTAGTTAAAGGCCCACCACCACGTAATGATGTCATGTAACCACGACCACCCGCAGGTGCATTCATCTGCAATGTCAAAACGGCAGCAGCGTTGCAAGCAGGACACATTAAATAATTAGTGGGGCTTCGTTTGATGAAAAAATCTGTATTATTTTTCAGGGCATTTTCCCCTGGTTCAGCTATCAAGAGGGTAGCAATAGAAGCCGGTTGCCCGTCAAGCTCCTCATAATCCTGCATGAATCTTGGGCCATCACCACCGAACTCAAAGGCATGATGCACTGATGAGAAGGCTGCTTTCAATTCTTCCGGCGATGGTGGCTCAATAAGTTTCTTACGCCATTCTGCGCCATTTTGCGGTGCGGCAACCGTCTGGATAAGCCCGATCAGAAATTGAATCAGCGCACCATTAAAGTCCGGTCGCGGTGCGTCAAGCGCCACAACCGGATTTTCTTTGAACTGCTCCGTAACCTCCCAGGGCGCTATCATGGTTTTGGTGCCATCCAGTCTTCTTACCGGTATCCATCGTTCATCAATCAGGTTGAACTGCATTTAATCCTCCTTCGTTATGATCTTCACGCCGGTCAGCCGATCATATTCCAGCAACACGGTTTCATTTTTATTGTTCAGCGCATTGCCGCGCCAGTGGCCATTTTCGTCTTGCTGAAGGACAACAAGAACCGACCACTTGCCTTTGTCCGGCAACATCTCTCTTAAACTGGAAATATCCTCACCTAATGTTCCATCGTGGATAACTTCAGCATTAACCAAACTGCTACGGATATTGACTTGACTCATATCCCACGGGAATCGCCCATGAAAGTACCAAGGTGTTAGTTTTGCGCCATCCCAGCAGGCCAGTCGCACGGCAGTGTCCATACTACCTAGACGGGTCGGCGTCTTCATGTCTTCCCGCCATTGGGTCACAGTGGCTTCGTAACCCTCATCCAATTTAAGCATGTTAATATGAGCAAGGGTTTTATCCGCTTGCCATTTTGCATCCGCCTGCTGATCGCGGCGCTGGAGCGGTTCAGGTATTCTTTCCGCACTTTCGGAAAAGGCGGCCTCAATCAGCATTCTTGCATCGTCCGGCATCATGAGATGCTTTTTC
>JAJFTV010000048.1 GCA_021372725.1 Chloroflexota bacterium
GCAAAGCGCGGAGCATTTCCAAAGGGTCCGCTATGGGATTCATTGACCTGTTTCCTGAATTTCTGCAGAACGGATTCTTCGACTGGATTGACCGAATAAGAACGGCAGGAATAGCGTTTTCGGATGATTTCCGATATGGGCATCATGGCTTCTCCTTAAAATGTTATTGGTAAATAATGATGAATTATTTTATACTATAAGAAGAATTTTTCAAATCAAATCATGAGGAATGTGAGGAAAAAACCATGAAACTGGCCACCGTGGAACAAATGCGAGGGATGGATCGGCACGCAATAGAAAAATTAGGTCTTGCTGAAGAAATCCTGATGGAAAACGCTGCACTGGCGTCTGTTGGTCTGCTGCAAAGAAAAATCGGCATCCGCGGCAAAACGTTTGTGATTTTTTGCGGAGCCGGCAACAACGGAGGTGACGGACTGGCCGTAGCGCGTTTGATTTACTCGTCGGGCGGGCAGGCGAAGGTATTCCTGGTGTCTTCGCCGAAGAAATACAGCGGGGCGGCAAGGACGAATTATGATGTTTTATGCAATCTCTTTGGTGACGTTCAACTGCTGAGCCGGGCCGATGAAGCGCGCCAAGACGTGTTACACTGCGACGCCGTTGTGGACGCTGTTTTCGGTACGGGACTGGATCGTGATGTCAAGGGGCTGGCCGCGGATGTAATCAGTCTGATCAATTCCTGCGGACGTCCGGTATTGAGCCTGGATATTCCTTCCGGGATTTCAGGCGACACGGGAAGGGTCATGGGGGCCGCGGTCAGGGCCGCTTACACCGTAACGTTTGGCTTGCCGAAAATCGGCACCCTGCTTTATCCCGGTTATGACCATTGCGGAGAGCTTTTTGTAACGCATATTTCCTTTCCCCCGTCACTTTATGACAGGGATGGCCTTCTGACACAGACCAATGAACGGGTGTTGCTGCCTCCACGATCTGCCGAGGCCTATAAGGGATCGATGGGGGATGTGCTGTTTATAGCCGGTGGGGCCAACTACTTTGGTGCACCATATTTTTCCGCCATGTCGTTTTTGAAAGCGGGTGGTGGCTATGCAAGGCTTGCGGCGCCCGCTTCGATCATTCCGTTCATTGCTCAGTCGGGACGCGAAATTGTTTATCTGCCGCAGAGAGAAACAGCGGCATTCAGCCTGTCTCTAAAAGCCAAACCGGAACTCCTGTCTTTTGCGGAGAAGGCCGATATGGTGGTAATCGGGCCGGGACTGTCTTTGCAGGAGGAAACGACGAAGCTCGTGCGGGAGATGGCTGCTGTCATTTCCAAGCCTCTTCTGATTGACGGCGACGGTTTGACGGCGATTGCCGAGCGGCCGGAAATATTGCTCAAAAGAAAAGCGGCAACAATTCTCACCCCTCACGCGGGAGAGATGGCGCGTTTGATGCGCAAGACCGTAGCTGAGGTAAATGCCGATAAAATTGATATTTTGCGGGCGGCCGCTGCGAGATTCAACGCCACCGTTGTTTTCAAAGGGGCACATTCGCTGATCGGGCTGGTGGATGGCCGGGTGTATGTCAATTTGAGCGGCAACCCGGGAATGGCGACAGCCGGAAGCGGTGATGTGCTGACCGGGTGCATCGCAGCTTTACAGGGATTTGGTTTGAGCTCGGAAATGGCAACGCGCAAGGGTGTATTCCTTCATGGATATGCGGGAGATCTGGCTGCCGAACAGAAAGGCCTGGACGGCATCACCGCAACGGATATTTTGGAACATCTGCCGCAGGCATTGAAAGACGACCGGGCGGGAACCATCGATTCAAAATATTGCGAACCGCCGGTTATTCTGTAGCTGAAAACATCGAATATACGCTTTAGTCTGATGGCACGAAGATTTTCTTGACATCCAAAACAGCGTTTTCTATATTGACAAAGATTTAGGGAGTGTTTGCAGGTCATCATGTTTTCTGACAGGCCTGTCGTCCTCGAGAACAAACGGTCAATCGGTGATAGATCAGGAAGGCAGACGGCTTTCCTCAACGCAAAAAAAGGAAATAAAAAACCATGTCCAATAACATCGTGTTTTCCGGGAGTCTTATATTCTTAACGCTTGCTGATGTATTTCAGCTGCTGGGAGGAAATAATTGTACGGGAACATTGACCTTGCGAAGTCAATATTCAGCGGATAAGGGTGTTGTCCATTTTATCGACGGCAATCCGATTAATGCCGTTCTGGGCAAACTGAAAGGATTGGACGCGGTATATGCTCTTGTCGGGTGGACTGACGGAACGTATGATTTTGCAGAAGGTGATTTAACCGGTGTTGAGCGTGTGATTAAAAAGAGCATGATGGAGATTGTGCTGGATGCTTTGCGGCTGGTGGATGACGGAGGGATAGCCCTGGTCGGTTCCGGGCCCGTCAGTCCGGAAGAAGGAGAGGAAACCGAAACCGGCGGTGTAAAAGCAGATTTTCTGCAACCTATTAAAGGGCCGAACGTTGATTACCGGTATGTGCGAATCGAAGAAAATTATTCCGCCGGCGCGACGATCGTGAAAGAGGGAAATCACGGCAAGTGGCTGTGGGTCATCGCTGACGGTACCGTAAAGATCATCAAGGAAACACCCAAAGGCGCCATAACACTGGCCAGGCTTGGAGAAGGATGTTTTATCGGGACCATCCGGTCTTTCCTCTACGGTGCATACGAGAGAAGCGCCTCGGTGATTGCCGAAGATAACGTTCAGCTGTGTCTGCTCGATGCGGAAGCCCTCAACCAGGAGTACTCGTCCCTGTCGGAGGATTTCAGAAAGATTCTTCTGAGCCTTGACAACAGGTTCAGGATGATCAACATAAATGCTATTCAGGCCTATGTCGGTGAATACTCAAGAGAAATGCCACAGGACAAGGTTGTTGAAAGCCAGTTTCACAATAATACGGAGTTCTATATTATCAGGGAGGGAACAGCCGATATCATTGGCAAGGGTATCAAGGGAGATGTGAATCTCATGTCTTTGGGAACAGACGATGTATTCGGTAAGATTCCATTCATGGCCTTCGGTCATGAACCTTTATACGCGTCCGTCATGACATCGAGCCCTTTCCAGGCCGATGTTCTGGACAGCGCGGCGCTTCAGAAGGAATACGACAACCTTTCCCATACGTTCAGAAATTTTGTTTTCAGCACGGCCACGAACATATCCATGACAACGAAACTGTTCTATCACCTGCTTGGACATACCTAGCCGCGTCTTTCCCCGCTATTGCTTTCGTGACAGGACG
>JAJFTV010000091.1 GCA_021372725.1 Chloroflexota bacterium
TTCTGCTTCGCCATGCTCTTGCTTCTCCTTAAATAAATACATTGTATTCCTGATCAATCCCAACTTGAGCCCTCAATGGGATTTGGACCCATGACCCCGTTCTTACCAAGAACGTGCTCTACCAACTGAGCTATGAGGGCAACCTGTTGAGCAAACAGATCAATAACCGGTCGATTTCCATCTTTCGGGCTCTTAAACAACGAATGCTCGTTGTTCAGCCAATCATCCGGTTGGTTGATCCAGTGGGCGGTGAAGGATTCGAACCTCCGAAGGCAGTGTGCCAGCTGATTTACAGTCAGGTCCCTTTGGCCACTTGGGTAACCGCCCAAATCTCGCCGTTACCGGCTCGAGGGTGAATTGGATTCCACTTCACCCGCCAGCCTGCAACTGAGCCGACGATGGGACTTGAACCCATAACCGATCACTTACAAGGCGATTGCTCTGCCGGATTGAGCTACGTCGGCAAATAAATTGTAAATGTGCCAGATCAGCGGGCAAATTATACCAAACCCCGATTGTAAAGGCAAGGTGGATTTAACCTTATCACTGACAGGTGAATGAGTCTATCAAATGTTCCTGTTAGAGTCAAGGAAAATTGGAGGAAAATCAGATATAATTCTTTCTGAGATGGAGGCTGGATGGAAATAAACTGGTATGGTTACTCATGTTTTCGACTGGTCGAGCGCGGTATGGCCGTTGTGGTTACGGATCCGTTTGATTATCGGGAAGCAGGTCTCAATCCGTTAAAATTAAAGGCGGATATTGTGACAGTGAGCCGGAATCTGCCCGCACATAACTACGTAGCGGCAGTCAAGCCGGACCCGTATGTTGTTTCAGGCCCGGGCGAGTATGAAGTGGGTGGCATCTTTATCACCGCAATTGAAACCAATGGCGGTACCCGCGAAGATCCCGAATTGCGGAACATCCTGAGCGTCATTGATATTGAAGGACTGACAGTGGCTCATTTGGGTGCGATGCGGAAAACCCCCTCGCAGGCACAGGTTGAAGCCTTGGGCCCGGTGAATATTGCACTTGTCCCGGTAGGCGGTGCAGATGCCATGACAGCCGCCAAGGCAGCCGAAGTGATCAACCTGTTGGAACCGAATATCGTCATTCCCATGCATTATGCCATCCCGGGTGCCAAAATCAATCTGGACCCGCTCTCCAAGTTTCTCAAAGAAATGGGCCTTTCCAGCATCGAAACGGAAGACTCTTTCAAGGTGACAGGTAAAAGCGCCCTGCCTGAAGAGACACGAGTTGTGATACTGAATTGTAAAAACTAAAGGAAGTTTGCATTGACTGTGAAGTTGATCATGAGCTGGGACATCTCGCCCAATCACGAACAGGAATATTTTGAATTTGTAGTGCGGGAGTTCATGCCGGGTATTCAGCACCTGGGCCTGGAATTGAATGATGCCTGGGCGACGGTCTACGGTGCACACCCGCAAATTCTTATCACAGCCGTGCTTCCTTCGCTTACCACAGCACACAGTATTCTTGGCTCCGAGGGGTGGCTGTCCCTCAATAACCAGTTGATGGATTTTATCCAAAATTATTCCCTTAAAATCGTGGAAGCCCGCGGGGGATTCCAGTTCTAATCCCGGTTCGTATGCCTGACGGGATCTCCGAACGTCTGATAAGCTGGTATTCACAGCATGGGCGCGGCCTGCCATGGCGTGATCGGACAGATCCTTATACAGTCTGGATTTCCGAAATCATGCTCCAGCAAACCAGGGTCGACACAGTGATCCCGTATTTCCAACGCTGGATGAGTCGGTTTCCCGATCTGGCTTCCCTCGCTGCGGCATCCGAAGAAGAGGTGCTCAGGCAATGGGAAGGATTGGGTTATTACAGCCGGGCCCGAAATCTGCATAAAACTGCCAAAATCATTACCAAAGATTATGACGGCAAATTTCCCGCCGGGAGGGTTGTGCTGCAAAAACTGCCGGGCATCGGGCGATACACAGCCGGTGCCATTGCATCCATTGCATTTGGGCAGGATGAAGCGGCTCTCGATGGAAATGTGCGGCGGGTCCTGGCCCGTATCTTCAACGTCAGCTTGCCGGCGCGTTCCTGTGAAGCTGAAACCTTGTTTTGGGACTTGGCCGGCAGACTGATCCCGCCCGGAAAAGCAGGTCAATTCAATCAGGCAGTCATGGATTTGGGAGCAACGATCTGCACACCACGTAACCCGAACTGTCCCGCCTGCCCTGTTTCAAGTTTGTGCGAAGCCAACCAGCTTGGAATTCAGGAGCAGCGACCTGTACTCGAAACCCGCCAATCCATCCCACACCTGATTGTCACTGCGGGCGTGATCCAGCGGGATGGCTACGTCTTTCTGGCCCGCCGGCCACCCAACGGATTGTTGGGGGGAATGTGGGAATTTCCGGGCGGTAAATGTGAACCCGGCGAAGGCTTGCCGGGTTGCCTGAAAAGAGAACTGTGGGAGGAATTGGGTGTGGAGGTGCAGGTCGGCGAGGCATTTGGAGTATACGAACATGCCTACACCCATTTCAGCGTTACCCTGCATGCCTTCCTGTGCCGGCTTGAAAAAGGGGAACCTCAGGCATTCGAAGCCAGTGAGATCCGTTGGGTGCGTCCGGAAGATCTGGCCAGCCTGCCGATGGGGAAGTTGGACCGGCAAATTTCACGCCGTATCCTTTCCCTACCAGGCAGCCATTAGAGCGGTTATCTCTCGAACTTCATGATAGATTCTTGTCACCCCGCTCCTTTATAGGGCAAACCTAAAAAATGGACAGCCACTTTGGATATGCTATTTACCCTGCTTCTACGCCCAACCCCCCGGCGGAAGGGGAAGAAAACTATTTTGTTGGATTTTTTAGCCGTATGAATGGCTAAAAAAATCCAACAAAAATAAAAATACAACCTCCCCAGAAATATTTCCTCAGAATCCCAGATTCTCCTTGACAAGGATCATCGTCGTGCGTCCAGGCGTGACTTCCTTATGAACGATTAGCAGCTTGCTGATATTACTGTTCATACCATAGGCCTGGAGCAGGCGTTCATCTTCCAATGGAAGGGTATACTCGCGGATGCGTTTCATCGCTTCGTCCAGGTTGGGGACGATTTTTTGTGTACCCACCACCCAGACGACATGTGTGGCGCTGGCGGCATACCCGGCCAGTTGACTACCGGTATTGGAGGCGATCACGACCGTTCCGTCCTCGGTTACGGCGTGAACGCTGCCGACGATGTACTCCGGTGTCGCGCCGAGTTTAACCATCTCGCGCATCTGGGTTTTTTGATCCATGGTGGCAAGTTTGACACGCACCGAGTTGTAACGTTTATCCACCTCGGCAGGAATGCCAAGCGTACTCAGTGTGGCGGACAGGCCGGTAAACACTTCTGCACCTGCAGGAATGGTCTCGAATAGTTTGGTTTTGGCATCCTCACCATTTTCAGCAACAAGGACATGGATGCCATGCGTCTCCAGCGCTTTGGCAGTGCGTTCAATTTGTTCATCACTGGCCAAGTGGGAATAAGCCATGTTTGGGATAAGTTTTGATTGTGTCATCTTAAAAAGCTCCTTGAAAATAAAATTTGAATGTAAATTTCATCACACCTGTCGTGCCATACGAACCGCGCAATAAAACCTGGGCGATCCATAATACAATGTTCAACTTGACCCTCCTAAAGAACTATGTTAACATTTATTGTTTATTAAACATTAGTTGCCTAACCCTGTCAACCATCAACTTGTTGTGATTGTTGCAAAAACAACAAAGGAGCAAATATGTTGACCAAATCTCCTGAAGAAGAAAAAATCGACCCACGCGTCAAACGTACCCGGGTGTCAATTCAACAATCGTTCATGGATCTGCTTGAAAAGAAGGAGTTTAGATCCATCACCGTCCAGGATATTACCCAAAAGGCGGAAATCAATCGTGCCACATTTTATGCACACTATACTGATAAATATGCACTGCTCGAGGCCAGCATTCAACAGTTATTTCGGCAGGAATTGGAAAAACGCACGCTGAACACCTGCTGCATCAGCAATCAGAATCTGCATGCCCTGATTGTGACCGTTTGCGAATTCATTTCCCGATCCAATGTTCATTGCAAGACGTCAGACAGCCAGTTCGAAACACTCGTCGAAAGACAGGTTAGAAATCAAATGCAGGATCTGCTTGAAATCTGGCTGGCACAGGTGAGCAATGGCATCGACATGAAAACGGCCGCCATCGCTGCAAGCTGGACGATCTATGGCCTGGCATTACAATGGAGTCGTGAAAAAAACCATCCGTCTGCAGAAGAATATGCCTACCAGATCCTGCCATTGATTACCTCGAATTTGCAGCTCAAAGCTGAAGGTGTTTTCTCGCCCGTGGTTTGAAAATTCATCGCTGTCAGAGTTCGATATTACCCATCACAGGAGGTGTATATGAAAAATACCCGCCCGGCACTCATTCCCAGAAAGCTGCTCTTTGATAACCCCGACCGGGCTGCCGTACGCATCAGCCCGGATGGCACCCGCATCAGTTACCTGGCTCCGGTTGACGGGGTGTTAAACGTATGGGTCGCTCCGCTTGAAAACCCCCAGGCTGCCAGACCCGTCACAAAGGATACAGCCCGCGGCATACGGATGTATTTCTGGGCCTTTACCAACCGGCATATTCTCTATTTACAGGACAAAGCCGGTGATGAAAACTGGCGTCTGTACAGTGTGAACCTGGACAGCGGCGAGATCAAGGATCTCTCTCCTTTGGAAAACATTCAGGTACAAGTGCTCGAGATCAGCCCACAGTTTCCAAACGAGATCCTGGCTGGCATCAATGACCGCGATCCACAACTGCACGATATCTACCGCATCCATATCGATACAGGGCAACGTACCTTGATCGAGGAAAACACGCAGGGTTTCGCCAGTTACATGGCCGACGAAGATTTTCGCATCCGTTTTGGCATGAATATGAAAGCAGATGGCAGCAGTGATCTGTATAAAAAGACCGAAAGCGGCTGGGAGCTGGTTTTCAACATCCCCATGGAAGACACTCTCTCCACCAATCCGGTCGCCTTTGATAAAAGCGGCCAGGTTCTGTATCTCATCGACAGCCGCGGGCGAAACACCTCAGCCTTGTTTATGCTGGATTTGAATACCGGCGTACAGACCTTGATCAGCGAACACCCGCTCTCGGATGTGAATGATGTGATGATCCACCCGGAACAAAAAATTCTCCTGGCAGCAGCTTTCTATTATGAAAAAAAGGAGTGGCAGGTTCTGGATGAATCCGTCGCTGCCGATCTGGCCTATCTCGAAACGGTCGCTCACGGAAACGGTGAGGTGGTCAGTTGGACGCGCGATATCACCAAATGGATTGTGGCCTATACCCTGGATAACGGCCCGATTACCTATGATCTGTATGACCGTGCTGCCCGCAAGGCGCAGTTCCTCTTCACCAACCGCAAGGCGCTCGAAGGGGTTAAACTGTCCAGCATGCATCCGGTGATCATTGAGGCGCGTGACGGCCTGAAACTGGTTAATTACTACACCCTGCCGCCTGAATATGAAGGAATGGAAAAACCTGATCAGCCATTGCCGTTGGTTTTGTATGTGCATGGCGGCCCATGGGGCAGGGACGAATGGGGATACAACCCACATCATCAACTACTGGCCAACCGCGGCTATGCAGTTTTGAGCGTCAATTTCCGTGCTTCAACAGGGTTTGGAAAAGAGCACCTGAATGCCGGTAACCTGGAATGGGCGGCAAAAATGCATGATGACCTGATCGATTCGGTTGCCTGGGCAGTGAAGGAAGGGCTTGCCGATCCCGCACGGATTGCCATCATGGGCGGAAGTTATGGCGGGTATGCAACGCTGGTCGGGCTGACCTTCACACCCGATACTTTTGCCTGCGGGGTGGATATTGTGGGCCCATCCAACCTGATTACGTTGATCAACTCGGTGCCTCCCTATTGGATGCCCACCATTGAATTGTTTGCCAAACGGATGGGTGACCATCGTACCGAAGAAGGCCGGGCGTTTCTCAAAAGTCGCTCTCCGCTCACCTATGTCGACCGGATAAAAAAGCCGCTTCTTATCGGCCAGGGAGCCAATGATCCACGGGTCAACAAGACCGAATCGGATCAGA
The DNA here is from genome assembly GCA_021372725.1 of Chloroflexota bacterium. GTDB lineage: Bacteria > Chloroflexota > Anaerolineae > Anaerolineales > Anaerolineaceae > JAJFTV01. Next base: position 6,114 of record JAJFTV010000091.1, read on the forward strand.
TCATCAATGCCATGCAGGAAAAAAACATTCCGGTAACTTATATTCTCTATCCTGATGAGGGGCATGGTTTTGCCCGTCCGGAAAATAACATCTCATTTTTTGCGGTTGCGGAGGCCTTTTTGGCCGAACATCTGGGCGGCCGTTATGAACCCATCGGTGACGCCTTTTCTGGTTCCAGCATTCAGGTTCTTGTGGATACAACGGTCGTCCCCGGACTGGCTGCACAATTGAAAGAAAAATAAACATGACAGAGACACCCTATTTCCCTGGCATAGACGATATGATCAATCTGCCCCAGCCCGAAGATGCCCGCATCTCACCGGATGGGCGACAGGTTGCCTTTACCATCAGCACACCTGATTGGGAGCAGAACGAGCGCATTTCACAAATCTGGCTGGTTGGCGATAACATACCTGAACCGCGCCAGCTTACCTGGTCCAAAACCGGTAGCTGGATGCCGCGCTGGTCGCCGGATGGGCAAAATTTGGCTTTTCTTTCCAAACGCGAACAGGATGCTGATCCGCAGATTTATGTGATGTCTCCTTTTGGGGGAGAAGCCCGGCGTTTGACCAGTCTGGAAGGATCGATACAGACATTAGCCTGGTCGCCTGATTCGGCTGCGATAGCCTTCACATTCACCGAAAAAGAAACGGAAACAGCCAAAAAACGCAAGGAGAAATTCGGTGAATACCGCGTGGAAGATGAAGATTACCAGCGCGCCGGTTTGTGGCTGCTGGCAGTCGGAACCCAAAAGGTGGAACGGCTGACTGGTGAAAAAGATCCTCATATCACTGTCATTGAATGGTCGCCGGATGGGCAAAAAATCCTGCTGGAGACCTACCCTTCGCCCGACATGAAAGAGTATAACAATGCTTCAGTGCAGGTCTTCGATTTAAAAGACGGCAGCTTGCACCCGCTGGCAGAGCATGGAGCCAGCTCGCCGTATTGGTCACCGGATGGCTCACAGATCGTTTTTGTCCGTATCCCCGAGCCGCTCAAGGTCAGGAATCTTGAGCTCTGCGTTCTGGGTCTGGCTGGAGGAGAGCCAAAAACCATTTCGCATAGTTTTGACGAGGATACCATATTGCAAGTATGGAGCCCGGATGGAATCTATTTCAGCGCCATGCAGCGCACCGGCATCCATTTGTTTCGCATCGACCCGGCCAGCGGAGTTTACGAGCAAATCACGCCTGCCGATCGCATGGGATGGCTGGCAATGGATTACAGCTTTTCCAGCGATTTCTCGCAAATCGCCACCGCGGCAGCCGACGAAGATCACATAGCCGAGATCGTACGTATCGATGCCAGAACCCATGCCATCAGCCGCCTGACAAGTTTTGACGAAGCCACCCGCGACTGGCAGATAGGCCGCAAGGAAGTAATCCAATGGGCCAGCCAGGATGGAACCCTGATCGAGGGTGTTTTGAGTAAACCGTTCGATTTTGACCCCGCCAAGAAATACCCGCTGCTGGTGGTCATTCATGGCGGACCCACCTGGTTGTCAGTGATGGGGAAACTGGCCGGCCCGGAATGTCGCTTCTATCCCATCGAACAATGGCTGCAAAAAGGAGCGCTGGTTCTTCAGCCCAACTATCGCGGCAGCAGCGGCTATGGAGAAAAGTTTCGCCAGTTGAATGTGGGTAACCTGGGCCTGGGCGATTATTGGGACGTGATCTCCGGGGTAGACGCCTTGATCGAACACGGCTGGGTGGATAAAGATCGCGTGGGTGCCATGGGCTGGAGCCAGGGTGGTTACATCTCTGCCTTTATCACCACCTACAGTAACCGCTTCAAAGCCGTCTCGGTGGGGGCAGGAATTTCCAACTGGATCACCTATTACGTTAATACAGACATCCATCCTTTCACCCGTGAATATCTTGAGTCAGTGCCGTGGGATAACATGGGGGTTTACCAAAAAACCTCCCCGATGACCTATATTAAATCTGCCTGTACGCCCACACTCATCCAACACGGTGAGCAGGACCAACGGGTGCCAATCCCCAATGCGTATGAGCTGTACCAGGGTTTACTGGATGTGGGCGTGGAAGCCCGCCTGCAGGTGTTCCCCGGCATGCGTCACTCCAGTAACAAGCCGCGTACCCAACGGCGCATCATGCAGAGCAATTTTGAATGGTTCAACAAATGGATCTGGGGCGAGGAGACCGCAGAGGAGACCGCCAAAACAGCGTATGTCAGTCTGGTGGAAGGCATCAGCGGGAAAGAGGTTGATACCCTTCCGGCCATTCAACGCTACCAGGGGAAGCATTTACAAGAAATTTATCGACATGCCCTGCGTGACCAGGTCGATTTTTATATCTTTTCCGGTGAGTTTGGCCTGGTGAGTGTGGATTTTTCCGTCCCGCCGGAGGAACGTCCGCTTTTGGTGGAGGACCTGTCGGCGATGGCAGTGAATATAACCGAAAAACTGCGTGATGAAGGCATCCGGCGCGTGGTTTTTCATACACCGCCTGCGGAGAAGAATCCCTGGGTGCTGCTGTATTTGGCTTGCCTTCAGGCCGCTGCGGGTTTGATTGGTAACGTGAAGATTGAGCACGCGGAATATAAAGAAGAAAAATAACAATCCGCGTACGGTGGAATTCATTTTTCATATTTCGAGTAACAATACTTTACCTCCAATGTCATGCTGAGCGCCAGCGAAGCATCCGCCCAAGGTCTGGTGGAACAATTAACCAGATATGGAACAACAATTTCCAGATTGAGATGATTGAGAGGATATTCCCTTGCGCGGATCCCTCACTCCGTTCGGGATGACAATAAGGGAAGCAAAGAAATGTAGGGATTAATCCGTTCAATCCGTGATCAAAATCCGCTGACAATCTTCGTTCGGGATGACAAAACCTGTTGGCATACAAATAGAGGCTGACCTTTCAGCCAGCCTCTAAAAAAATCTTCACGAACCTGTCGTTAACTGCTTCTCAACACTGCCCCAAGTTCATGCTCCAGCCGACCCACAATCTTGTTGCGAATCTTGGCGGCATCCTTGTCGGTGAGGGTGCGTGCATGTGAGATATACGTCAGGCTGTAAGCCAGGCTCTTTTTACCCTCTCCAATCTGCCCGCCGCGGAAGATGTCAAACAAACGCACACCGGCCAGCATCTCCCCGCCCGTCTCATAGATGATCTGCTCAATCTGTCCATTGGAGATGGTTTCATCCACAATGATGGCAATATCTTCGTGAACTGCGGGGTAAACCGGAACCGGGTTGACATCATACTGCCAGGGCGTTGCTTCCAGCAGGACATTCAGCCTGAATTCTGCCGCCAGCACAACCGGTTTATCAAAATCAAATTTCTCTTTGACCAGTGGATGGATGATCCCAAAAACACCTGCTTTCTCGCCATTCAACAGCAGGGAGGCATATTTACCGGGCTGAAATGAGGGGTGTGGCTGTGCCTCGCCTTCTTCAATATGGATTGATTTTGAATGGATATGCAGCCCTTCCAGCATGGCTTCGATGACGCCCTTCAGGTCATAGAAATCCAGTTCGGCGCCTGCCGGGCGATCCCATGTGCTCTCATCAGTCACTCCGGTCATGGCAATCACCAGGAACGGCTCTTCCTGGGGAAGCTTTTCGCCGGCGCGCGGCCAGAATACGGGACCAATCTCGAAAAATGCCAGCCGGTCACGCAAACGGCTGTTCCGCTCAAGGATTTCCAGTACAGAAACCAGCAGGCTCCTGCGCAGGACTGTTCGATCCTGTGAGATGGGGTTTTCAAGGCGGACATAATCCTGCTGCAGCATTTCGGTACCCGTGGGAAGGATGCGCGCCTCCCGCTCCGGTGTGGTCATACGATAGGTGATCACCTCCTGCAAACCGAGATCCACCAGCAGATCTTTCAGCCGGTCTTCTTTTTCAAGGGCAGGGTCATTCTTTTGGTAAGGCAGGGCATCATCCAACTGCTTGCCGGGGATATTCTCATACCCATAAATGCGGGCGATCTCTTCCATGACATCCGCCAGGCCGATCAATCCTTCGCCGATATCGATGCGGAAAGCCGGCGACTTGGCGTACACGGTGTCTCCGTCCACACGGCATTCGAATTCAAGGCGCGACAGAATATCCGCAATTTCCTGACCGGTTAATTTGATGCCCAGATGCCGGAGTACGTCGGCAGTGGTCACTGCCACAATAGGGTCTTGATAAACACGCGGATATGCATCCACAAAACCGGTGGCTATCCGGCCACCGCTCCAGGCTGCCATGCGTTCGAGACCCAGTTGTACTGCCTGGATGCACAAGGCGGGGTGAATGCCCCGTTCAAAGCGGTAAGCTGCTTCAGAGGGGAGTTTTTGCGATTTGACCGTCTTGCGAATGTTGATAAAATTCCATGCCGCGCCTTCCAACAAAATGTTGGTGGTTTGCGGAATTACTTCACTCTCCAGGCCGCCCATTACCCCCGCCAATGAAAGCGGACCGGCTGTGTCGGTGACCAGGATGGTGAAATCATCCAGCTTGCGATCGTTATTATCGAGCGTGGTCAGCCGCTCGTTTGGGTGGGCGGCACGGGTGATAATGGTGGGAGCTTTTCCGCCGGTCCGTTTTACAAGGGTATCGTAGTCAAACGCATGCAGGGGTTCTCCCAGCTCAAGCATCACATAGTTGGTCGCATCCACAATACTGTTGATGGGACGCATCCCGGCCAGAGTGAGACGTAATTGCACCTTGTAGGGGCTTGGGCGTGCTTCAACACCATTGATCATACCCACCGCAAAGCGCGAATTGAGCTCAGGATCAGAAATCTGAATATTCACCTTGCCGGCGATGGAAGAGCCGTTGACGGGCTGTGTAAGCTGCGGTTTGCGGAGTGTCTTACCGGTAGCAGCCGCAATTTCGCGCGCCACACCCACCACACAGGCGTTGCGGATCATGTTGGGATTGATCTTGATCTCGAACACAGCATCGCCCATGTAATCCACCAGCGGCATGCCGGCCGGCGCATCATCGTCCAGAATAATGATGCCTTCATGCTGATCAGAAATTCCGAGCTCCTTTTCAGAACAGGCCATCGAGTACGATTCAACCCCGCGGATCCTGGCGCGCTTGAGGGTGACAAGGTGAAAGCCGGGTTGGTGACCGTCATAGATCTGTGATCCTTCGGTCGCGTAGGCCACTTTGAGCGGTTTTGCCAATGGGCCCTTGCCTTTATATTCATACAGGTTTGGGGCACCTGTCAATACGATCTGTTCCTTATCCCCGTCAAACAGGCGGCACAGAACCAGGCGGTCTGCGTTGGGATGCGGCATGACCTCGTCAATCCGTCCGACAATGATCTTTTCGGGGTCCCAGCCAAGACCGCTGAAGCGGGTGGCCAGACGTTCACCCTGTGGCATGGGCAGCCCAACCAGTCTTACTTCTTCCACCTCCAGTCCCAGCATGGTCAGCAGTTGGGCAAGCTGATTGGTGGAAAGATCGATATCAACGTATTCTTTAATCCAGGAAATGGGGAGCTTCATATTTTCTATTCCTTTTTCCTAAAACTGCTCCAGAAACCGCACATCATTCGCCCAGAAGTAGCGGATGTCTTCAATGTGGTGGCGGAGCATGGTGATCCGCTCGGGGCCCAGACCGGCCGCGAAACCGGTGTATTCACGCGGGTCGTAACCGCCATTCATGAGCACGGTGGGGTGCATCATGCCGCAGCCCATGATTTCGAGCCAGCCGGTATGCTTGCAAACCGGGCAGCCGGCTCCCTGACAGATAAAACACTCCACATCCATCTCTGCGCTTGGCTCGGTGAACGGGAAGTAATCCGGGCGGAGACGGATGCGGACATTATCGCCAAACATGCGCCGTGCAAAATCCTGCAGCGTCCCTTTAAAACCCCGAAAATCGATGCTTTTTCCCACTGCCAGCAGCTCAACCTGGAAAAACTGGAATTCGGATCGCGAGGTGACCTGCTCGTAGCGATAGCACATACCCGGCAGGATGACACGCACCGGGTCGGGCGCATTCTCCCGCATGGAATGAATTTGTCCCGGCGAGGTATGTGTGCGCATGACCACCTCAGGCGTGGTGGTGAAAAAGGTATCCCACATGTCGCGGGCCGGGTGATACTTGGGGATATTCAGCAGTTCAAAATTGAATTCTTCAGTCTCCACATCCGTGCCGCGATAAACCTGAAAACCCATCTGGCCGAAGATATTGGCAATTTCGCGCAGGGTTTGTGTGGATGGATGCAGTCTGCCCTTTTCGGGGCGACGGCCGGGTAGAGTGACATCCAGCCGATCCTGCTGAAGGGAACGTTCCAGCGCAGCTTTGCGGATTTCTTCCAGCCGCTGCTCGTAGCCCTGTTCGAAATTCCTTTTTACCTGGTTGGTCAGCATACCCACTTTGGGGCGCAAGTCAACAGAGAGATCAGGGATTTCTTTCATCACCTGTAGAACTTCGGACTTTTTACCCAAATAACATGTCCGCCACTCGTTCAGTTGCTGTTCTTCCTGAACGTGTTCCAGGTCTGTAAGACCGGCCTTTTGAATCTCCTCCAGCTTCTTGACGACTTCTTCCTGCATACTGCCTCCTGTTTTGACTGCATCAGTAATTAGGCCATTACCGGCTACAATATTTCATCACCAAACAATAAACCCCATCCCAAGGGACGGGGTTTTCCGCGGTACCACCCTTTTTAGCTGTTCACACAGCTCACTTGACCCAACAGCCAAAATGGCGATTGGCGGTGCATGATAACGCTGCACCGGGCGTCCCGGATTACTGGCCGAATTCTGCGTTCCCCCGGGCGGCTCGAGAGGGAACTTCAACCGGTTTCCATCCCGCCGGGGTCTCAGTCTCAGCTCCGGCGTCCCTGTTGACTTTCGCCTGTTTACTTTCCTCTGTCCTGGCCTTTTTTATTGTGACTTTATTATGCCATGATTAAAGAATAATTTCAAGGAACGTTCTTTGTCGTGTCAGCGATTGATCTCCAATGGGCAACTAAGCGTCAAATCGGAATTCGTCCCAACTGATTTTACTTTTAGTATACGGGTAATTCAATGCTTGAGATTACCCAAAAGAGCACTGAAACCCGCCTTACACTTTTTCTCTCGTCTTGGATTATGTATAAAAGTCGTTTTAGTCAAAAGAATACAATAGTTAAATAATAACTTCAGCAGTCCGAGGGCTTTTCCACACGGACCGCTGTTTTGTTTGATTGTTCTGACTGTTTTACACAGTCATTTTCGATAAAAAGAATTTCCTGATTTAGTAATATGAATTATTTAAATTCATAATAATACTTACTTAGCACATCCTCGGCGGGTTTGGCGCGAATGGAAGCCGTCTCATCTTCTGGCAGATCATAATAATGATAGGTGTAATCGATCGTGCCGCCTACCCATGACCTGTCCACGATCACCTGGAAGAATGCCTCCATGATATTTGCCTGCTCTATAACATCTACAACTGATGCCGGATCATCAGCATCCCATGGGGCATCACCAGTACCACCATTCGCAGAGTTATCGACGCTATCGTATGTAAATTGAACTATTACCGGTTTTTGATACTTATCCGATAGTGGTTTTGCGTATTGATCGAACTTCTTCCCCAAAGCCTGTTCGATTTCCTGGACGGAAGCGTTTCTAGAAACATTCAAAGTCACCCCCATATCAAACGGGGTGATCAGCACATAATCAGCCAACCCGGGAAAATCATAGAGTGAATAATGCGCTGCACTGACAACAAGAGATCCACTATATTGTTCCTTCACTTTGCCAATCAATTCTTGCATCTTTTGATCAAAGGTACTGATATACGCTGTATCCTCGAAACCCTCTTCACCAAGGAATGTCTGAAATCCTGGTCCAGGAAGGAGAAGCATTTCTGCACCAGTTTGTTCAGCAACTTTAGCGTTATACAAATAAAATTTCTCCGCTTCCTCAAGCCACTGATCCCACCATACATTGGAATGTGCTCCCCATAGATCGTTCCCATCGGTGGTCATTTCCATATTGAATTGAGGCAATATAAACACTTTCATCCCCATGGAATGAGTCATATCGATAGAGTCAACCAGATCTTCAGTTGGTGTAAGGACAGTTGTAGCTTTTATCGGTGAGGATTCGACTTCAGGTAAAGGATTGATCTGACCATAACTCCAAATGGAACTTAACGTCACGTACTCGGCATTCAAGCTCTCGATGCTTTCCAGAGTGGATTTAAATGATGCCAAGTATTCCGGATCCCATAGATCATCAGGATAAACCGCTCTCACAAATTCTCTGGAAAACGTAGTGGGGATATCCACCCAGGAAAGAACTGCATCGTTAATGGTTTGTCCATCATATGCCATGTTCAGGGTTCTGGTCTCACCTTCAGAACTCGCCAAGCTGCCTCTGGTATACCGATAATTTACCTCTTTTGCTGAATCAAAAGGCACTGTAGCTTCCCACATCCAAGGATTGGTCGGCACTTGTGTCATTTTGATTGCGTTTATGTCTGAATCTGAACCCAGTTCTGCAACATCCCCTATCAGGTAAACGACATCATTATCAGGAGTATTTAGAGGAACAGTCACTCGGAATGTGGCATTAATAGGAGTTCCATCTTCCGGTACGACTGCCAGAGGTGACCACCGCCAGCGCTCAACCACATCATCTACTGTAATGTCTTGATCAGTGGCAGAAATCGTTCTATAAACATCGTCAGGTTCCAACCTTTCCTGTCCCATCCGCCCAATGTGGTATTTATATTCATTCTCTTCCCCGGGCCACATAAAACAAGTGATGGTCCATTGGGTATCACTTACTTTATCCATCGCCAGGGACGGGCCACCAATTTCCACAAAAACAGTGGAAGTGGATGGTGTATTGACGGGCACTGTAACGTTAAAGGTCACCTTTACCTGATCCTGTTCTTTCCAGGAGGCAACTTTCTCATTACGGGTCGTATCTGCCTTTTCAACGATAAAACTTCGTGTCATGGGATACATAACAGGAGATTTTTCATCCCCCAGAAATGGAGTATTCAATGTATAGACATATTGAATGTAACTGCCTTCATACAAATCAACCGTGGCGGAAAACTGATTATCAGTGATCTTGTTCATGAATACTTGTCGGGAAGGGGACCAGCGGGAAAACCCTTCATTCAGTTCTGGGCTCGGATATGACCCCATTTGATACACGTTGCCAACTAATCTAACCACCGCGTTCGTTGGTGTGTCATCAGGCGTCTCGACAATAAAGGTAACTGCTGCTTTCTGTGCAGGTTCGACTGCAAATTCAACATCACTGGTTTCATTCTGGTTGACTTGAACAACCTCGGAGGAATACTTATAGTTTCCCAATCGAGTTAAAACCGTAACACGCTGCATGCCAGTGGGAACATCCTGCAATGAAAAACTGCCGTCGTAATTCGAAGCAAGATGGACACCTCCAATCGAGACGATGGCATCCATTACAGGCTCGTTGGTAACACTGTCGGTAATCATTCCGCTGATCGTTCCAGTCAATGGAGTATTTGGGCTATCGTTCCACTGTGCCACAGTATCTTCGCTGGAAGAGGTTTCGGTGGAGACATACAGATAACGATACTGGATTGGAGTATCACCACTGAACTTTTCACGGGTTGCTTTTTGCTCCGCTCCTTCTTCGATGCCTCGGTCATAGACATAACGAATCATGGAGCCTTCATCAAGCTCAACTGAAGCTTTCCACGTCCCATCCCCATTGGAAACCATGGGGATGCGTTGGAGTTCCGCCCAGTCCCAGAAAGGCAACAGTACTAGATTTATCGTATCCCCTGATGGAGAATTCTCAGGAATGTGGACGATAAATTCCACCCGCTTTTCTTTCGGGGTTGATACCGTCATTGAAATTTCTTCAGGTGTGGTTTCGATTTGTGTTGAGGTGGGAACCGGCGTTGCTGTGGAAACCACTGTCGATGTGGAAACCAGCGTTGATGTAGAAATCAATGTTGACGTAGGTGATGCGCATCCGGCAAGCAGAATGACAACCAAAAGAATAAATAAGTACTTTTTCATAGTGTTACTCCCAATTATGCGAGATATTTTGATACTTAATCTTATTTAAATTTGTTCTTAATTTAGTGCGAATATTTGGGGCTATTACAAGTCTTCCCGGATAAAAAAATTGCATCAATAATTTTAGATTGCATATTTGTTGGTTGAACCAATAAAAAATGAAATATTGGTTAACCATGCCAATATCCAAAAAAAGAATTATAGATAAGTACATACTACTTGTCAATAGAAAACCAGACGGGAACGTTCGCTGTCAAAGCATCGCATTGGCCGTTATTTCAAATGGAAAACTGGACACCGCTTTGCCAAGTGAAAAAAGGTTTTTGTATAGTGTTGCTGTCGCGCCCTGTCATTGGCCAATGTTACTTCTTTTAGCCTTAAAACCCGCCGGCTCAATTCATAAACCCTGGTGAACGAAAGAACCTGCCGCATGGCAGGTTCTTTCAAAAAGGGTGAGAAAAGGAGGAAATCAATCGTCAACCATGGTTTTCAGCAAATTTCAACCAATAAGAATAATTTGCATTCACTGAATAACCCTGATTATGTATCAAGTGTACTATTGCAAAGATTGGGTGATAATTGACTTAAGGAATAAACTGTGCTGAATTTCTTCACCGTTATCTTCATACGATTGTCACAAGAGTTGTGATAAGGATATGCGGATAATAAGCCACACAATCATCAGGCCGATGGAATCCTCCACCAGCCAGAGAATAATCTTCCGGGTCGGAGACATTAACCTGGAATCTGGTTTGTATTGGATTATGACAGATTATTATTATTCAGTAACCTGAAACATCTGTATCGAATTATCAGCGCCCAGGATGAGAAGAGTCCGCCCGTCTGAAGTAAATCCAGTTTGGGCCGGCATGGCCACCTGCCCTTCATAATGCTGCAACAATGCCCCTGTTGAAGCACCCCAAATATAGACGTCACCGTATAAATCGATGGTGACGATGGCGCTTCCGTCAGGCGTATAGACCACATCCATCACCTCTGCCGGATAGCCGGTAATTTCCAGGGTTCGGATACGTTTCTGCTGTTCAAGATCGATAAAATAAACCAGATTATCCTGTTCGTAGCGAACCTGCGACCGGTAACCGGCTACGGCTGCATACTTTGAATCAGGTGAGATGGCGAGATCATTTACATAGCCGGTTTCAATGTAAGTGACTTTTCGCCCGGTTTTGGCATCCAGCAGATTAATCCCCATATCCTGTACATCGGTCACCATGGAATGGCCATCCGGTGAATAGGAAAAGGTATTGAAAGCCGTCAATGCATGTTTCTGGCTTACGGTTCCAAGATCCCACACAAATAATTCTCCATCACTCATTGAAGCAATCCAGTTTCCATCCGGGGAATACTGGAGCTTTGTAATGGGTTTGATATGTTGTGTCGACAACCGGAGTACTTCTACACCGCTATCAACTTCCCAGACAATAATACGGGTATTGTCCAATACTGCGGCGACGGTTTTCCCATCCGGTGAGAAGACCGGTGAGTTGAAGTAAACCGCTGTTTCAATTTTCAGATTGCGGATGATTTCACCCGTGAGAAGGTCAATGATGTCGATGGATCGAAGATCTGACGCAGTGCGGGCGATGATCGCAGAGGTGGGCGAAGCCGAAAAACCGCTTTCGTGCTGGTGATTGATCACCTTCAGGTCTTCATATACCCATTCATCATGAATATTCTGCAGCGACAGATTTTCCACCTGGGTGGAAAACAATACTTCCCCGGTGGCAGCATCCCATACCTTTACGCTCCCGTCGGCTGCTGCGGATGCATACTTCAACCCGTCTGCCGAAGACGACAGGCTGACGACGGCTGCCGGGTGGGCTGCAATCTGGTCTTGCAGAAAACCGTATGTATACCGGTCACCAAATCGAAAGTTGATAAACATCACCTGCCCGGAAGCGGTGCCGGCCAGAATGGTCGAACCATTCTCCAGAAATGCATAAGTGGATGTATCCAGGCTGAGGTCGACGGTATCCAGCAAAGCTCCATCAGAAACACGCCACAGATAGAGATATTGCATTCCACGCAGACCGCCCGAAACGCGTGTTGCCAATGCAGCGACATACTGGCCATCGGGTGAAAAATCCAAATCGAAGACCTCTCCGGGCAAACCCTGCAAGCCTGTCAGAAAACGCCCGCGGGTTACATCCCACAGGCGGATCTGGTAATTCACCTTTGAATCGATGCCTGAATTGAGGAATGTCTTTCCGTCAGATGAGACAGCCACCTGCATGGCTCCAAACGGAAAGGCAAGGCCGTTATTGGTTTGCAGCTTTTCGCCGGTGGTGGTATCCCACACAAATGTTTGATCGAAATTATCCAAGGCAGCCAGGAGCGTCCCGTTACTGGATAAGGCTACGGCACGGGTATTATTGACGATGGGAAGCGCTTCTCCCATCACTTTCCCGCTTCCGGCATCCCAGTGTCTGACCGTCCCGCCGCGTGTGCTGGTAATGATTTGCGTCCCGTCATCCGAATAGACAGCCTTGTTATATACATGATCGGTGGGAACTTCCCAGGACAGGCTGCCGGTGGATACATCATAGGCCATCAGTGCAGCAGAGGTAAGAACCACCACCTGGGCAGCATCGGGTGCGAGTGCAACAGCAACCAGTGCTCCTCCGCCAAGCCGGCCGGTATAAGCTAAATGACCCACCGATTCGGATGAAATGACCGGTGGTGTACTGGTGGGCGGCAGGGTAGGCATGATGGTTTCAGTGGGCGTGGGCGGTTCGGTCGCAGTATTTGTCAGGGAAGGCCGCGGGGTTGGCAGGGATGTTTCGGTTGCCAGGGCGGGTGCCGTATCAGTCACTGCAGCAGTCTGCTCAACGGCAGGCGAGGCTGTTTGAACAGCAGGCTGGCAGGCTGTAAGGAAGGAAATGATCAAAATAATGGCAAATGATATCGTTCTCTTCATGATAATTACTCCAAGCGCAATCAAATCTGAAAATTGAAAATTCGACGAATTCGCCGATATTGCCCGGCCGGTAAGGCTACAAGAACCAGGCCCATTGCGACTGTTTGGGAGTATCGCCAGGCAGCGTGGTAACTGGATTATACCCAAACTAAACCTTCAGATCAACAACGATGCCACGAGACTTGCACTGATTAATTCGATCAGAAGCATCCGGGTCGTAGAAATTATGACAGGCATCGATACCCTACGAATGGGGTTTTGATAAATGGATTAACGGTTAGAATAGATAAATCTTTGGGATTATGGATAATGGAGTGGAACGATGAAACAATATGCAAACAAACTGGTTCTGATTACCGGCGGTTCCAGTGGTATTGGCCTGGCATTGGCAAAAAAACTTTCCTCGCTGGGCGCCAATGTATGGATTTTGGCCCGCAGCGCTGCCCGCCTGGAAAAGGCCATGGAAGAAATCAGAGCAGCCGGCATACACTCCGATCAAACCTTTGGCAGCCTGAAATGTGACATCACCCAACGGGAACTCCTGGAGGACACACTCCGGCAATTTATGGCCGAGAACGATGTACCGGATCTGCTGATCAATGCAGCCGGTTATGCCTATCCCCAAACCTTTCTGAATATCCCGCCCGAGATCTTTTCCAATCAGATGGATGTTAATTATTTTGGAAGTGTTAATACCATCCGTTCCATTCTGCCTGCCATGCTGGAACGAAATAGCGGGTACATCGTGAATATCTGCAGCACTGCAGGATTTCTTACTTTCTATGGCTTTACAGCGTATAGTGCTTCAAAATTTGCGCTGCGAGGATTTACCGATGCACTGCGCTCCGAGTTGAAAATGACGGGCGTCTCCATCTCGCTTTGTTTTCCACCCGATACCGATACCCCGGGTCTTGAAACTGAAAACAAGGTAAAACCCGAGGTCACCAGAATTGTATCGAGCGTGGGAGGATTGGCCAAACCTGAAACCGTTGCAGATTCGATTTTGCGGGGTATCAGCAAAAATCAATATCTTATTCTGAGCGGTTTTGAAAACAAGGTATTCTACCGGGGTGTCAATTTGCTCGGCAAATTGATTTACCCGGTTATCGATGCGATGGTTGCTTCAGCGGTTAAAAAGACCCGGAAGAAAACTGACTAGCAAAAGGATTGTTATCCTTCCACGAGGGTGCCCACCGGTTCTCCCAGCAAGGCCCGGCGCAGGGCATGTTCATCCCACAGGTTTAAGACCAGGATGGGAAGTTTGTTATCCATGCACAGCGAGATGGCGGTGCTGTCCATCACTTCCAGCCGGCGGTTGAGTGTTTCGATATAAGTAAGGTGTTCAAATTTTTTGGCTTCGGGGTGTGTTTTCGGATCACAGTCGTATACACCATCCACCTTGGTGGCCTTGATGAGCACATCACATTCAATTTCCATGGCCCGCAAGGCTGCTGCAGTATCGGTGGAAAAATATGGATTGCCCGTACCGCCGCCAAAGATGACCACTCTTCCCTTTTCAAGGTGACGGGTGGCACGCCGGCGAATGTATGGTTCGGCAACAGTGCGCATTTCGATGGCCGACTGTACCCGGGTGACCACATCCATACTCTCCAATGCATCCATCAGAGCCAACGAGTTCATGACCGTCGCCAACATGCCCATATAATCGGCCGTGGCGCGATCCATGCCGCCTTCCAGTCCGTAACTGCCGCGCCACAGGTTTCCAGCGCCGATGACGATCGCAACATCCACCCCCATCTCACGAACCTCGCGCACACGTTTGGAAATATTTTGTGCACGCTGCATATCAATGCCAAAACCTTGATCGCCTGCCAGGGCTTCTCCGCTGATTTTCAACAGAATCCGTTTGTATTTCAAATTCGTTACACTGCTCACGTCATCTCCTTATTTCAGATGGTAATGTGGTTGAAAATCTCACCATCCCATATTGTCTCTTAAGTCAAAAAAAGCGTCTGTGGTGCAAAGTGCAGCACAAACGCCTCTTTGTCCTGTTACCCTCCCCGTTGGCTGGGGAGGGATTTTTGACAGGGTGTTGGATTGTATAGAATCGACTTCGAAAACATGCCACAGGGTTGATCATATCATTGATTTACTCTTCAGAAGCTTCACCCAGTGACCAACGGGAAAAGCGCCTGATGATGACATTTTCACCCAGGGCTGCGATGTTTTCATTCAGCAAATCCTGGATTGTCTTTGCGTCATCGCGGATATAGGATTGACGTAACAGAACGGTTTCGTCTTTGTATTTTTTCAGTGCGCCGTCTACTATACGGGGCAAAATGCTCTCGGGTTTTCCTTCTTCGCGGGCCTTGGCAGAGGCAATTTCTGCCTCATGATCCAGATCAGCCTGGGGGATATCCTCTTCCCGGATATACAAAGGTGAAGATGCCGCAATTTGAAGAGCAACTTCATGCGCGAACTTGCGGAATGCTTCTGAACGGCCCACAAAATCGGTTTCGCTGTTGACTTCAACCATTACACAAACGCGTCCATCACCGTGAGAATACAGGTCGATTACACCTTCCGAGGCTTTACGGCCGGAGCGTTTGGTTGCTGTTGCCAGGCCTTTTTCACGGAGGATGTCCAGCGCTTTATCCATGTCGCCACCGGTTTGTTCAAGAGCATTTTTGCAATCCAGAATTCCTGCGCCTGTTGTTTCTCGTAATTTCTTAATCATCTCTGTAGATACTGCCATTTTAAAATCCCTTCAAGTGTGTTATGCAAGACTCCGGGTTTATTACCCTGTCTACTCCTGATTGGTATCCGATACAATATCGTCAGACGCGATTGTTTCGGTTATTTCGGTTTCATCGACGGTTTCTGCTTCTTCAGTCGCTTCGACTTCTTCAGTCGTTTCAACTTCTTCAGTCGTTTCGGCTTCTTCAGTTACTTCGATTTCTTCCTCATCCTCTTCTTCACTCAGTAATTTGTGTGAACTCAGCTTGGCAAGGGTAGCTGCTCCCAGCAAATCCTCGTCTTCCAGCTCTTCCTCAACCAAAGATACAGCGGGGCTAAATACAGGGGCGCGTTCTGCTTCAGTTTCAGTCAGAAGATCTTCATCCTTGCGCAGGCCTTTGCCTTCGATGACTGCATCGGCAATTTTTCCAACCAGCAGTTTGATGGCACGAATCGCATCATCGTTGGATGGAATCACATAATCGACATTGCGGGGATCGCAGTTTGTATCCACCAGGGCAATGACAGGAATTTCCTTGAGGTTCGCTTCGTGAACTGCCGTATCTTCATGGGTGACATCCACGACAAAGAGAAGATCAGGAACACGATTCATCGTCCGCAGACCACTCAGACGGGTATTAAGGCGTTTGATTTCCCGCTCGATCAACAGGCCTTCCTTTTTGGTCAGTCGATAGACTTCACCGGTTTCAAACATGCGTTCCAGCCGTTCGAGTTCGCGGATGCGCTGTTGGATGGTAAGCCAGTTGGTCAGAATACCACCCAGCCAGCGTTCGGTGACGTATGGCATTCCGCAGCGTGTGGCTTCTTCCTGGATGGTTTCCTGGGCCTGCCGTTTTGTACCCACGAACAAAACAACTCCACCCTGGGCAACGGTATCGCGAACAAGCTCGTAGGCGGTGGTTAAAGCCTTTACTGTCTGCTGGAGATCGATAATATGAATCCCATTGCGTTCAGTAAAAATGTAAGGCTTCATCAAGGGATGCCATTTATTGGTTCGATGCCCAAAGTGGACACCACTTTCCAATAAGGCCTTCATGGAAATAATTGTGGACATTTTATTCTCCTTTGCGTTTGTCCTCCGCTTTTCAGGTTTCTTTTCCCACACTGTTTTGCCCCCAAACAGCACGCAGGGAAGTTCATGGAAAGCGTGTGAAATAATGGCTTCCCGCCAGGATTGGCAAGAGCCGGTAAAGTATATCACAGCCTGTGGGAAGCTGTCCAATGTTTATCATAAAAGATTCCACAGACGATATCCGCTGTAAATTGTGACACGAACTCTGTATGGGTGACCCAATAAGAAAAATATTGAGTAAAATTGAATTGCTATAGTGTACACTTTGGAGACTATCATGACTTCCGATAATCAAGACAGGAAAATAACATCCAAAACCGACCGCTTCCGGATAGTGGGAAATTATGTCCTGGGGTATCTGTTTTTTGCTATCTTCCTGTTTCTGCTGGTTTTTTTGTTGTTTAGAATCAGGGCGAATGTGATCCAGATTGCCTTCTTGCTGGGGAACAATGAAGTTAAGGTAAAAGGAATTTCAAATCTTGCAGTACTGTTCAGCGCCATTATCATGCTGGCCGGTATTGTGTTTAGCGAAGACTATCTCCGAAAGGGTATCGCTCAAAACAGGATGTGGAAACACATCCTGCGAATATTTATTGTCACAGGTTCGGCTATTCTTGTTTCATTGGGTTTGTATTACGCACTGATGTTGATTTTCGGCTGAGATCATCCTGGCGTAACTTTCCTCGTTGTCACGCTTTCAGCATGGATTCTTTGGTTGGCCCTGTATTACCTGGCAACGTGGACAATCTTATGATGCCCCTCGCTGAATATCAGCCCAATCGAAAAGACTCCTTTATCAGGAGCCTTTTCTGTATGATCGTTGATGAAGTAATGAATAATTAGACAGCTTTAACAACATTGCTGAAAATATTGCCGATAGGTGGGCCGAGCAGGGCAAGAACGACAATGACTACGACTGCCACCAGGACAAGTATTAATGCATACTCAACCAGTCCCTGGCCTTTTTCATTCGGCGCAAATAACATTTTTCTCACCTCCATTTCCTGAAACTTACACCTTGTTGATAAAATCAATCTCTCAAGCGGGTGTTTGAAAAAATTCACATCATCAAGGCAAATGACTTTACTCGATTGAAAATTGGATAACAGGATTTGCCCCGATTTCCCCCACTGCGTTTATTCCGATTTTTGATGTAATTTCCCTCACGATCCATCATTCCGGACATCATACACATGCCGCAGTCTTGAATACAGATAAAGCAGATGCAATTTTGTTACCAGTTCAATCCACCGCCGGCCAAACCCACCACAAAGATGACCGGCGCGAATTTTGTTCAGGCGTATGTTCCAGGTATAAAACCGCATAAAGTGAAAATTCAGGCGGTGTTTTCGCGAGTGAATACATCTCCGCCCCCAGCGATAGACTTCCTTGATGGAATGGTTTGCCTTGCGCCAGCAGATGCTGATCTCATTTCGTGAGCCGGCAGCGACCGCCGCATACAGGCACAGCCGGTTGAAATCGTATTGCAGCCAGGATTTTACCAACCAAAAATGATCCCGCTCATTGGGCAGTAATGGATTGCGTGTATCGACTGTGGCATCGAGCTCCCTTTGGGCAGCTTCCAGGTACGTCTGGATGGCTGAGTTTTTGTGTATTTTTTCTTCCAGAACATTCAGAGGAGCGAAAACCGGATCCCCCATATCAGATGGAGGAGCCTCCCAAAGTTGCCGGATGCCATGAACAACATTAATTTTCAACTGCTCGGGCACAATATCCAGGGCAAGTGAAAAAGCCTGTTCCAACGCCCGGTAATAACGCAGTAAATCCATCTCATAGGCGGCTCGACTGAAATGGGTGATAAGCGGGTCCAGGTCCTGGTCAGGGTTCCAGACCAGCCTGGGAAACAACCAGACATTCAACTGCGGTGCAGTCCAGGCGTAATCACCCGTCATTAATGCCTGCATGGTATGCACGCCGGCATCCCGATAAAAAATAACATCCTGCTGGATGACTGTTGGAAGCGGGGGAATCAATGACTTGAAGAGCACCGCGTCCAGATAGTATTCGAAAACCCGGGTGGCCGATGAGCCGTTGGACTTAAAATACTCCACCTGATCCTGCAAGGTTTGGGTATATTTCGGAACATTCAACCGGCACGATGCATCATTCACCGGGTGAGCATAACAGCGCATACGCGGCGCCCACAGCACATGAACATTTTGGCGCGGGATCACACTGGCCGGCACCGCTTCAGTATCGTGATAGGCAATGAAACTGATTTGTGCCGCCGGATTCACTCCTGCCAGCACATCTGCCAGGGCATTGACGGCCAGCAGAAGCTGATCACTGGCTGAATATTCAGAACAGGCCTCGCAATCACACCAGCCGCCGCCGGGAATATCGTCTCCCCAAAGGTGAAAGATTTCCACTTCAGGATGAGCTCGAAAATGTCGTTCCGCATTCTGTTTTATTATGTTCAGACCCGATTCGCTGGAGGGACAAAAATTATGATCTGGCGTCCGCTGCCCATCCCGAAAGCGAAAGGCTTCGGGTAGGGTGGCAAAGAGTTCGCGGGGCAGCAGATCAGTCAGCCCATGGCCGCCATGCTCCACAGTCATGCTTCGTTCATTCATCAAGGGCAGAAAAACTGATTTCAATGCCTGGTACTGGCTTTCCGGAACGGCTCCCAATGCCAGGGAACCGGTGGTGGTATGGAAAAAGATTGTATTCAACCGGTTTCGGGCTGCCCAGATTATCCAGTCGGCCACATCCTGCATAAAAGCGTGATGACCGATGATCAGGCAGCGTCCGGGAAGCGCCGGGGTTTCAGAAACCGGCTGCTGAGGGAGATTGAATACCGTTCCGTGCGGGATCCTTTCACCCTGCTTGCCCGGGGCGAACCAGCAGCAGCCCAGCTCTTCCAGAAAACTGTAAACGGCATACAACAAGCCGCGCGGGTTGTTGCCATTCAGCATCACGTTCCGGCCATCGAAAGACCAGGTAAATCCGTCGTTGCTCTCTCCGCCATATTGCAGATAGAAGGTCGACCCACCCGGCATGAGCATATTCACAACCGGAATCTGTTGGCCGCTAATGTGTGACAGGTATGTTTCAAGTTCACGCGCAGCCAGGCTCGCCGTGGGATGGGATTGCATCAGAATAATTGACCAGTCTTTGGAAAGATCGATGGCAGACATAAGGATGCAGGTGAATTTTCAGGCAGGGATCTACAAATCAGGCACTGTCGCTCGTTCGCAGAAAGAACTCAGGCGGGTTCATCCACCATTTTTTTACGGTACATTTTCCGGCCGCCCTTTCAAGGGCTTCCACATGATCGCGGGGAAATTCGGGTGGGATCAACAAATCCATTTCAATATGATCAACCAGGTGTTCGTCATCATCGAAGTTGACGGTTGCCTTAAGTCCGGTGGGTAAAGGCAGATTGTTTCGAAAACAGTAACCGCGCGCTGTCGATGCTGTGCAGGCCAGAAGACCGGCAAGAAAGAGTGTACCGGGCGATGGTTCCGTTCGATCTCCGCCGTCGGCGACAATGGTATAGGGGTTTATGTTAATTTCGATTTTCCTTGAATCGGCAGCGAACTGGACAACAACCTCTCTTTTTTCCATAAAGGCATCCTTTTTGGATCGATTATACACCTGCGGGTGACTGGAATTGTCATGACGCAGTGGCATTCGTCTTCGTCCGCACAAAGCATCCGCCCAAGGGTGCATTTCACATCAGGCCAATTAATCACCGGCTCACGGGTGGATGCTTCGCTGTCGCTCAAACAGACAAAATCTGCATCACAATTTTAGATATTGCATATTCTTGATCCGTTCGGATGTCACATACAAGCCGGTGATTTTACCCTTTTCACGAAAGAAATTCACCTTGAAGGCACACGGTTCCTTCAGCAGATTCGAAACATCCAATGAGAAAACATCCGGCATAAAGGGTTTTAGCAGCAAATTATTCTGTTTGCCGGCTTTCACCCACAATTTACCATCGCGGACGGTAATGAGATAGTACGAATCTGTCTCATCGCAATAGTAGCGGCCTGTGTAATCCCATAACTGAGCTTCATCCAGCAACGGTTCCTTCAACTTTGAATAGGGTATCCATTTACCTTCTGCCAGTAGATTCATGCGCGGGTTTAAGGACACATCATGGTCAAACCTGATTTTCTGGTCTTCGAAACCTGCCGTACAAAACAGGTTCTCTGTCAGCGGTATCAGTTCATAACCTGGGCCCAAATCCCTGACCAGTTTTCCGTCCCTCACCAATATACGGCAGCCGGGCCCTGCATCGGCATCGGGGTTGTAGTACAGACCGGCATAGGATTCCAGGCTTTTCAACGGCAGGCTCACAGCCTGCAGCTTCTCCTCCTCACTCGCCGGTGGCTCGGTAAATTTGTCGGCCAGGTAAAGATCGGCAATTTTCCAGGCGCTTTTTTCCGGGTCGGATGTAGAGAGATTGCTGAGGATGATCACCGAAAAGCGCTCGTCAGGGAAACGCAGCAGACAGGCCCGAAAACCTGCATCGGAGCCGGTATGCCTGACTGTTTTCAACCCCCGGTACTGGTTGATGTGGTTGCCAAATGCGTAATCGATCGCTTCTCCATTGTTGAGAACCCCCGTTTCATGCATCAGGTCAATCACCGGCTTGCCCACCACAGCACCGCTATAAAATTCACGATCCCAGTAGAGCAGATCTTCCACAGTGGTCAGCAGGCTTGTGCTGCCCGGTAGACCGTGGGGCAGGATCTCTCTTTCAAAACCGCCCGTGTCCAGAGGCGCGTAGGATTGTGCGAAACCGGGCAGCACCAGGCGGTGGCTCTCCTGAAAGAGGGTGTGTTTCATTTCCAATGGTTTGAATATCCGTTCATCACAAAACTGCTGAAGACTCTTGCCGGTAATTTTCGCCGTGATGGCGCCCAAAACGGTGTAGCCGGTATTGCAGTAGAGGTATCTTTCCCCGGGTGTAAAGTTCAGGGCACGCTGCCGATATAACAGGCCCAGGTAATCGCTCATCAATGTGACATCATCAGACCGGAAACCTGCAATGGTTTCCACCTCGCCAATGCTGCGCATTCCGCTGATGTGGTGAACCAGATGATTGATGGTGATCATTTTTCCAAAATCCGGTACTTCAGGAACGTATTTTCGGATGTCATCATCAAGTTTCAGACGGCCTTCCACTGCCAGTATGGCAATAGCCATGGCGGTGAACTGCTTGGATATGGAGCCGATCTGGAATACGGTGTGCGGAGTAATGGGTACGGCAAATTCCAGGCTGGCCATGCCGTATCCGCGCGAATAAATGATCTCGCCATCCTGGATCAATGCCAAAGCACAGCCGGGGGAATAGGTGTTATCCCATTTGGAGAAAAGCCGGTCGACCTTTTGTTCAATGTTTTCCATTCCAGTTATCCTCAAATAGTAATTTGTTATTGACCCCAAAAAACTTCCCGGATTATTATAACTCTGTGCCGAATCGTTTCACGGTGACAAGGAAAACGAGGATGCACTCGCTTTAGTCATGGAGCGACAGTAAAGGATCCTCTCGAGAGCCAATTGAGTTTTTCAGTAATCCAGGAAAAATACCGCCACTTTCCAACCATCTTCATAATGGCGCAAGGTGATTCGAAATGTGCCGCTGATATGAATTCGAAAATCCATCGAACCGCTGAATTCCACCTCATCCGGAGAGATGCTCTGGGATAATATTTCCCACCTGGCCGGTTGAAGTTGATTTTTTTCGATCTCAGATTGCATATTTTGCGGGTCGATCAGATCTTCCTGGAGCAAATCATCGCATAAATTAAAAGCTGTCTGGTAGTCATCATTCGCCAATGCGTTCAGAAATGAGAAACTGATCTCCTCCGGAGCAGGTTCAGGATTGAAAATTTCCTCGCCCTTCAGTAAGGGGTAGAGGAGCATCATGACGCAACAGCCAACGATCAGGGATATTGCTGCAAATGTGGCCAGAAATTTTTTATGTTCCATATTTCTTGTCCGGAGGAATTGCCCGGGTAATTTCATTTTAACAAAAAAGGTTCACAATTGTTATCCAATTGTGAACCTTTTTTACACTTTGTCCCATCAATGTGTATCAGTTTGAATTACCAATTCACAATAAACCGTGAAACTTATCCCTCTACTCCAAATATGGACTTTATGTTGCAAGGGATACAAATACCACAAACAATCCGGCCTGTTATGACCATCGCATGTTGATTTTATCTGGCGAGTTAAAAAATAATGTTACCGAATGGTTTTATTGTTTCACCGGTTGATTCTCGTTATAATCAAAACAAGATATCGGTATTGGGAGTTGCTCTTATTCGCGAGAAAGCATTAAACCCAATCAGGAAAGTGGTTTTGAAGGTTATGGACAACAAAATACCCGAAATTCTTGAGCCGGCAGACATCCCGGAAGAGATAACCCCTGAGAGAGGGTATCGCCTTAAGGCAGTGATCCTCCTGTTGATTTTCCTGATACCCATTTTATTGGCAGTCTATGAATTGTTGAGCCATCAAATTTCGGGCAATTTTATTCAGGTAGTTCAGCCACATATTCCACAGTTGGATACAGTGATTACATTTTGAGTGTGCCCAACACAAGAACAAGTCAGTTTCACCTGACGAAAAACTCAACCTATATATTATGGCAGCACATACCACGGATTGATAAAACCGCCCTGGTAGCGCACCTCAAAATGCAGGTGAGGCCCCGTAGAGTTGCCGGTGCTGCCTGCCAAACCCAGCAGTGAACCCTGATAAATGGCAGCACCGCAGTAAGTATTGATTGAGCTGAGGTGGGCATACAGTGTGTGATACCCGTTTCCGTGGTCAATCATCACCATATTCCCGTATCCGCCACCAATCGATCCGGCGTAAACAACCATACCGCTGTCCGCAGCATAGATCGGTGCCCCGGTGCCGGCAGCAATGTCAATACCCAGGTGACCTGACCAGTAGTCATTTCCTGACAGGTAATGATTATCGGCCGGCCAGATGAATGAACCGGAACCATAAGCCAGATAGGTGGGAACATCACAAGAACCCGGGCCTGAAATGGACCTCGAGGCCCCGGAATTGGCTGCCCAAACTGTAGGCACAATCCATTGCTGATTCTCGCGCCAGCCATCCGGGATCATAATTTGAGTTCCGGCTACGATTACCGGATTGGTGAGGTCAATTTTGTTATCCGGCCAGGTAAGTATTTTATCTGGCGTGACAAAGTACTTGGCAGCCACCTTCTCGACCGTATCGTTTTTACCCCATGTGTAATAAATTCCATCAGAAGGGGGGATGACCAGTTCCATGTCGATAGACAGCATATTGGGATTGTCATTGAGCTGGTCATAATTGGCCCACAAGACTGTTTCAGGTTTGAGCTTATAAAATGTGGCGATGGAAAAAACCGAATCGCCAGGCTGAACAATGTATGTCGTTGCTTCGGAACGTCCTCCGGTGGGGATGACCGTATGCGGGTTGGCCCGGCGCTCGATGGACGTCACATTGCTGGCCAGTTCAAAACCGGGCAGGGCAGCATTTTCGCCGCCTGATTCAGACATATCTTCTTCAACAACTAGCGGGGCAAGAGTAGGCTCAGGGGTCCATTCCAGGACTGATTTGCCCAAAACCCATTTTTGTACCAGCAGAATGACAATGATCCCTACCGATAAGAAAGCAATCCCCCATGCCAGGGTGGGGAGCCAGCGGTCGAAAAATTTATGCGGCTTTCTGTCTCCCTCGTGGGAGTTTTGACTCACATATCCTCCATCATGTTTTGCAGAAATTCAATATTATTTTTTGTCCGGCCCATGCGTGTCAGAATTGCTTCGGTTGCAACAGAAGGGTCCATCCCTGCGCCTTGCGGCTGAGGTGAGATCATTTGAATATACATACGTCGTAAAAGCCAAACGCGTTGCAAAATATCGGGGCCAAGCAAAATTTCTTCACGGCGGGTTGATGATCGTTCAATGTCGATGGCCGGGAATATACGCCGTTCTTGCAAACGACGGGAAAGGTGAAGCTCCATATTCCCTGTGCCTTTAAACTCTTCATAAACAACATCGTCCAGGCGTGATCCGGTATCCACCAGTGCGGTGGCGATAATGGTCAATGAACCGCCTTCCTCCAGGTTGCGGGCCGCGCCAAAGAAACGCTTGGGCGGATACAAGGCGGAAGGATCCATACCACCTGAAAGGGTGCGTCCGGAAGGGTTCACAACCAGATTATACGCCCGTGCCAGCCTGGTTAGCGAGTCCATCAGAATTACCACATCTCGGCCAATCTCGGTCAGCCGTTTTGCCCGCTCCAGGGTAATTTCTGCGGTTCTTACGTGGGAACTAACCGGTTCATCGAATGTCGAAGCAATCACCTCGGCCTCCACCGAACGATCCATGTCAGTAACCTCTTCCGGGCGTTCGCCGATCAAAGCAATGATCAGATGTACCTGGGGGTCATTGGTTGAGATGGAATTGGCAATTTCTTTCAAGATGGTCGTCTTGCCAGCCTTGGGGGGTGAGACGATCATACCGCGCTGCCCACGTCCGATGGGTGCAATCAGGTTGATCAGGCGTGAGGAGAGAATCTCCGGGCGTGTTTCCAGGTCAAAACGTTTTTCCGGGAAAATCGGGGTGAGATTCTCAAAATTGGGGCGTGAACGGGCTTCCTCCGGCGTTTGGCCATTGATACTTTCCACCTTTAAGAGGCCATAATGCCGTTCTGATTCACGCGGTGGACGGACATGACCGATAACCATATCACCGCTCCGCAGATCATGCCGGCGGAGCTGTGCCTGTGAAACATACACATCCTCCGGGCCGATCTGGTAATTCATGCGCAGAAAACCGATTCCCTCATTCATGATCTCAAGGACTCCGCCCCGTATTTCCTGGCCTTCCTTCTCGGCTTCGGCCTGTCGGATGCGGATCATCAGGTTCTCTTTCTTTAGAAGATTGGAACGCGGAATCTCCAGGGTTTTTGCAATATTACGCAGTTCAGTTAACGTCATTTTTTCAAGTTCCAAGATATCCATAATTATTTTACTCTGCCTTGTATGGTATGGTTTAATGTACACAACACAATTTGCCTGGTAAATCAGGCTGGTGCTGGGGGTTTAAATGGAGTTTGGTCGGGGTAGTTGGCTCCCTGTCAGTCCCCTGTAGACTGGAAGCACGAATCTATCAAACAATCACCATCAGTGGAAAATTCAAGGAAATTATAGCATGGGCAACTGGAAACTGCAAGGTAAATTATTCATAAACTTGCTGAGCAAGTTGATGTAAATATTTACTCAAGACAGAAAAATATCCTGAAAATTGGATAAATTTATGTTAACCGCCGTAAGGCAGCATGTTATTGACATAGCGCGTCACCATCTTTCTGAAGCGGGGAACAATTTCATCCCGCTTTGTAGAATTAAGAGCAATCTCCTTGATATGGGCAATGGTATATCCCCGGGTCAGATGGGTGAAGCCTTCGATATAATCTTCCAGTTCCTCCGTGCTGCATTGGAGGGTGCCAATTTCCAAAGCCCGGTGAAGGACCTCGCGAACTACATTGTGTTCAGGAGAAATTGATACAAAGGCAGCCTCAGATTCAACCCTGGATCCATTGGAAATGGGGATATCTTCATTTCCTTTGCCAGCCACAACCGGCCCGGCAGGCGGGGATGTATCCAACGCAGTATAAACGCCCAGGCGAAACCTGCTTGGGTCTTTGATGACCCGGTCAATGATCTTGATACTCAAATCTGTCAGGACTTCCTTCAACTTTTCGATATCCGATAAATCTTCATCAGAAAGCGTATCGCGCCAGGACGCGACAATGCGCATTTCGCTATTGTCTGTCGCGGCGATCACTTCATTAAAAAGACTTTCTTTGTCCGGGAAATAATACATCAGGGTGGCGATATTTACCCCGGATCTTCTGGCAACATTCCTTAAGGTAGTTGCATCGGGCCCAAGCTCTGAAAACACCTCAACGGCAGCAGCGAGGATCACCGAGCGGCTTTTTTCCCCGCGCGTATTGCGTTCGTGATGATCAGAATTGTTTTTCATGAAATAAATTATAAACGATTGCTTGAAAAGTATTTATGATTGTGTTACACTATTTTCAATCAATTGCTTGAATACTTATCATGAGGTAAGCCTTATTATGAATGAAGAAAAGATTCATTCGGAAATTTCTCACCTTCTCAAGAATTACCTTAACTCAAGCGGTGCGCCCGGCGCTGCACTTGCGGTTATGTGGCAGGGGAAAATCATCTGCTCCATGTCAGAAGGTGCAGCCTCGCTGGAGAAATCAATCCCCATGACCACGGCGACATTGTTTGGCGCTGGCTCAATCTCGAAAACATTTACAGCCCTTGCGTTTCTCCTGTTGGAGCGCGAGGGTTTTTTGTCGCTTGACGATCCGGTCAGTAAATATCTGCCTGATGTCGACCAGGCTGTGGTTTTTATCGGCGAGACTGTCCCAAAAGAAAAGAGTCCTCTGTTATTGCGCCACCTTCTTTCACACAGCTCGGGTATTCCCGAATTGGGACTGGTGGTGTCCCAGTTCTTCAGGTTATGTGGTGTGAACACTCAAGGCCCGTATGACTTGAATGACAACAAGGGGTTGCTGCCTGGCGCGAGCGAGGCTGCCAAACAGCGTTATCTCCAGCCGGGAGAAAAATTCCTTTACTCAAATGAAAATTATGTCCTCCTTGCACACATAGCGGAATTGGTCACCGGCCAACCGTTTGCAGAAATTATCAAAACCAAAATCCTCATGCCGTTGGGAATGACTCATTCATCCATAGGATATATGGAATCGGATCCGAGAAATGCTGTGATTACCGGTTATGTTCCAGCATTAAATCCTCCCTTGCCGGTTCCCTTGCAAATACCGGTTGCCAGTTATGGGCCGGGAGGGTTGGTTACCACCATCGATGACCTGTCAAAATACCTGGGTTTTCTCCTTGGCAGCCGACAACTGGCAGGGGAAGGGATAAGCACTTATTCCAAAAAATTATGGAAAAAAGTGATTCCAAGAAATGGATCAACCGGTCAATTCTATGGTTTAGGTTGGTACATTCAGGAAAATGATTTCTCCGGGCCATTCATTTATCATGGCGGTGACATCCTTTTCAGCGGCGGTATCTGCGCCGTGCTACCCGAGTATGGGCTTGGCATTGTTATTGGGCAAAATGCCGGCAGCACACCCATTCTGGTCGATTTTACGCGTGATGTATTCCACCTGATATTAGGCGAGGAAGGGCTCGAAAATAGAGTCTCGCCACCACAAAGTGAGATGTTCTCCATGAATGAATTGAGCGGTGTTTATACAACTTATGCGGATGTTTACACCGTGGAAGTTTATTTCAGGCACGGGATCTTAATTCTGAGGGTCAACATACCAGGGTCTGAGTCTGTCAGCGAACTTCCCTTTGCAGCCTCAAGCCTTTCAGATTCCAGGGCGGAATTCATTGCTGCTGATTTTCCAATACCGCCTCGACGTGCGAGCTGTGTATTCATCCGTTCAGAAAGCGGAGAAGAAATCTGGCTGCAATATGGGGATTATCTGTTTCGAAAAAATGTAAGTCCGGAAAACCAGCCTTCAGTCAACCCATAAAACAAGGCTTTACCGTTCCGCGCGGCGGAGCGACAGCAATATATAGAAAAGGAGAATTCGATGATTAGGGTTAGAACGAACAAAGATATCTGGAGGTACAGCTTTGGGGTAGGCTTTGCGGAATTCTTGTCCGCTCTGGTTACCGCATTGTTGAATTACTACTACGTTCGAACAATGGGCTTATCGAATGGGTGGTATTTGGCTGCACAAAGTATCTATGCAATCTACAATGCCCTCAACGACCCACTGGTGGGTTATCTGACCAACAAGAGATATGGTTTCAGCAAACGCTTTGGACGCAACTATCCATGGATTATGCTGGGCGGTATCGGGGCATTAATCTTTCTTGTTCTGATATATGACACTCCATTCAGGTCGCAGATTGGGCTGTTTATCTGGATGCTCCTGACACTTTGCATAACCGATACCTTCTTCTCCATATTTTCTGTAAATCATCAAAGCCTTTCGCCCAATATATTCACAGACGCAGACCAGAGAAGGCGGCTTGGTGCCATTTCGACGGTTGTTTCCACCTTTAGTATGCTTCTAGGCTTTATCGTCCCTGAATTTGGCGACATCTCTTCCCCCACAGGATATACTTTTCCGATGATGATCGGAGCTGTAATCGGGCTGGGTATGCTGCTGATCTTGCGCCCCAGTGTCAAGGAAGAGCCTGAGCTGACTGAGAAATTATTTGCACAGGCTGACAAGGAGGAAACCCCGGCCGGTTTCTTCGGTGTGTTGAAGGAATCATTCAAACACCGGAATTTCCTGCTGTTCATCGTTTTATTTTTATGTTTCAACACCCTGACGATTACGGCCATATCTTCTTTGCCGTATTTCCTTGAATTCGTCATGAATATACCGGCAGAAAATGCCAACTCCGTTAAAACCCTGTTGATCATGGTGGAGTTTGTCGGTGTCTTTATTTCCATTCCGGCCTGGTCGGCTGTGATTAAGAAAAAAGGTATGAAGATAACAACCGCAACCAGTGCGGTCTTACTCGTCCTGGCAGTCATCCCGATTTTCTTTGTATCATCCATCACAGGCTGCTACGTGGTCTTCTTTTTGATCGGTTTGGGTGTGGGAGGATTCTGGGTATGTATTCTGCCGCTTCTCACAGATACAATTGACGAGATCACCGCATCTGTCGGAAGGCATAATGAAGGCGTCTATTTTGGGATTAAAGTCTTTTTCTCCCGCATTGCCCTGATCATTCAAGCGGTTATTTACTGGGTTGTACGTGGAATAACCGGTTTTACCCCTCAAATCATGCAAAGTGCTGAAATTTCCGATACCATGAAGTTTGGAATTCGTTTCGAAATGGTGGGAGCCAGTGCTCTCCTTCTGCTAATATCGACGATCATTTTCGCTGCCAATTATGATCTTGGACCGGAGAAAATGGCGGTTATTCGTAGTAAGATTGACGCCATGCATGCCATGCCCCTCACCGAGGAGGAAAAATAGTGCGGAAAAATTCCATTCTGGCGGCTTTTGACAAGCTCAGCCCGCTCTTAACCGAAATGTGTGAAAAAGCAGGCATCCCAGGTTTCACGCTTCAGTTGGTTTTTGAAGATGGCGACCATCGAACCTTGACTGAAGGAACAAAACGGAAAGGGTTCAATGAACCGCCTGATGAAAACACCATCTTCATGATTGGATCCTGCTCAAAGTCCTTTACCGGAGTATGTGCAGCATTACTGGCGCAGGCCGGGAAACTGGACCTAAATCGTCCAGTTTCCGATTTCCTCCCCTATAAATTGGAAAGAAATGGAGAGGAAGTAAAATTGATCCATCTGCTATCGAACAGCTCCGGTCTCCCTAACATGGGGCTGAGCGAGATTGTATCGGGAAAGCACCTTTACGGAAAAATTCCCGGCATATACGCTGAAAAATACCCATTCGATGACGGTGGAACCATCGCCACCTTTATGCAGGGTGCAGATGCTGAAATGGTTGGAGCGCCCGGCAAACAATTCATCTACTCAAATGAGGGCTTTTCGCTGGCGGCTCATATCCTGGCCCAGGCAAGCGGAAAGGCTTACCCCGATCTGGTCGATGAGCTCATATTTACTCCGTTGGGAATGAAGTCAAGTGGATACCGCCCGCAAGATTTTCCGGCTGGAAGCGATTTTTCCTGCGGACATCTGGCAGATGGCCGTCTTGCCGGGGTCTATTATGAACCGGCGATAGCCGGGGCAGGCGGCGTGCTAAGCTCTGTTGCAGATATGGGAAAATATGTGCAGGCCCTTCTTTGCGAGGGTAACCTGGGTGGAAAGCGTGTTTTCCCAAGATCGGTGATCCATGAACTGGAAATCGGGCGGATACCGCATCAAACCGCAGCTACTTTGGTTGGTGAGGGCTTTGGCCAGGAACTTTACAGCCTGGGCCTGATGATTTACCCCGATTTTCTTGGGACAAGGGTGATCACGCATGGCGGCAGCACGGGAAATTTCTCGTCTTCCATTTTTTATAACCGGGAGCTTGGTTTTGGGATTGCGGTACTTGCTAACGGCGGTAATGGAGAAGGGATTTTTGCGTTATTTGCCTTCATGGTTGTTGCCCAGGCCTTGGGTAAAGACCCGTTTTCTGTGTTTTCGACCTTCAAAATGGAAAAGGAATTTCGTTCCCTCGAAGGAATCTACACCAGCCGCGGCGATGCCATCGTTGTCAAAATCAGCTTTCACCAGGGACAGTTATGGTGGGAATCTCTGGATGGAAATGGCAACAGCCCCCAGGGAACTTACCCACTCAACACAAGTGACCCGACCTGCCGCCGTTTTGGTTTTGTAAATGGACCGGGCGCAGAATCACAGGTTGAATTTTTTTCAGGTGAAGATGGGCTGATGCGGTTGCACAAGGATCGCAACGTCCTGGTGCGCGGGAGAGACAGGCATACCGCTTAAATGCTGTCTGGCGGTTTATTCGAATGGGTTTTCCACTATGTCCTGTCCCATTTTTCAGAGGTGCATTACAATTGTCATCAAAAGCGAACCCTGAATGAAACGTATTTTTTCTCCCTGGCGAATGAAATATATCAAAGATGCGGATAAACAGACCGGGTGTATATTTTGCAGCCTGCCCCGCGATAGTTCTGACCTGGCCAGCCTGATTGTTGAACGCGGAAAGCTGGGTTTTGTAGTTCTAAACCGCTTTCCCTATACCTCAGGCCATATCATGGTTGCTCCATACGCCCACCAGGCCACAATCGAGCTTTTGGATGAAAAAACGCAGGCAGAAATGATGTCCCTCATTTCCCATTCGATCCGGGTACTTCGCTCTGTATATCGCCCGGATGGGTTCAATGTTGGAGCGAATATAGGCTGTGCAGCCGGTGCCGGCTTTGCCGAACACGTCCATTTTCATATTGTGCCCCGCTGGGTTGGGGATACCAATTTTATGTCCACCACCGGTGATGTCCGTGTGTTGCCCGAAGATCTGGAAACTACCTGGAAGCGGATCAAGGAAGCCTGGTAATCGGCTTAGGCTTCCTTGGGCAGCCTAAGCTGATAGGGCGGTTAATTCGTTATCCGCGGCGGTTAAAGAGAGCCGGAAGCCGCATCCGGCAATATTGTCGATTCCAAAATCCTCCGGACGGGTAAAACAGCGATAGGCGCAGCGGGCATGGTTCATGGTAAAAAACGAGGAACCCCCGCGCAGGGTTTTGAAGCTGCCTCCGTATGCCCCGCAGTGATAATCTGAACCGGGGTAAGCCTCGTACCAGTCAGCGGTCCATTCTTCCACGTTGCTGGCCATTTCATAGACACCGTATGGGCTGGCTCCAGCGGGGTGGGCATAGACACTGGCTGTCATCGAAAACTCACCACGATCCCACACGAGGGCATTTTCCTCGCAGAATTCATTTCCCCACGGCCAGCGGCGACCGTCGGTCCCGCGTGCTGCCTTTTCCCATTCGGCTTCGGTGGGCAGACGCTTGCCGGCCCATTCTCCATAGGCACAGGCTTCATACCAACTGATGCGGTGCACCGGGTGATCTTCAAAACCAGCCGGAATTTCAAGCCCGCCCCAGTGTCGGGGAGCAAAGGCCCTGGTTTCATCCATATACTTCTTGTAGTCTTTGTTTGTAACCGGATAACGATCGATATAGTAATCCGGCAAGTATACATTTCGCATGGGCATTTCAGGGGGAAATTCGTTGCTGCCCATGATAAATTCCCCGGCCGGGATCAATACCATCGGGCGACCATCTTTGGTGGTGATTTCTTTCGCCAGCATTTGCAGATCTCCTCTCAAACTGAATAAAGATAGCGATTCTTCTCATCCATCATACAGTATTTTGGCCTGGCAGAACAGGGAAGGAGGTGGCAGCAGGATGCCTCCCGTCTGGAATTATGGTATATTCCTGATTGTGAAGACTTTCCCACCTTCCTCAAATTCCTCTCAATTGGTCATGCTGGGCAGCGGGACTCCCAATGCCGAACCTGAACGCTCCGGCCCGGCGGTGGCGATTGTCGTCAACAACCAGCCATATTTGTTTGATTTTGGACCCGGGGTGGTACGCCGCTGCGCTGCCGCCTATCAGGCAGGTATGGAAGGATTGGCTCCCTGGAGACTGACACGCGCCTTTGCCACCCATCTACATTCCGACCATACCGCCGGTTTTCCGGATTTGATTCTCACCCCCGGGGTGATCGGGCGCAAGGATTCACTGGAAATCTATGGCCCGCAAGGAATATCCGCCATGACCGGGCATATCCTGGAAGCATATCGTGAAGATCTGCGCGAGCGCATCGAAGGTCTTGAACCCGTCACTCCCAATGCATATATCATCAACGTACATGAAGTCAGACCGGGTCTTTTTTATCAGGATGATAACGTGCAGGTGACTGCCTTTCCCGTCCGGCATGGATCCTGGACGGCCTATGGTTACAAAGTCAAGACTCCCGGACGCGTCTATGTCATTTCAGGAGATACTGCTCCGGTGGATACCCTGCTCGAGCAGGCATGCGGCTGTGATGTGCTGGTGCATGAGGTTTATTCGGTGAAAGGTTTCAGCACACGGCCCCCCGAGTGGCAAACCTATCACGCCAATATGCACACCTCCGCCCATGAACTGGGAGAACTGGCCCAAAAGGCTCAGCCGAAACTGCTGATCCTGTATCACCAGTTATTCTGGGGCAGCAGCGAGGAAGAATTGCTGTCTGAAGTGCGCTCGCTATTTGACGGCGAAGTAGTCTCTGCAAAAGATCTGGATGTCTTCTAGATGCGGCTACGGGTTCCGCATCTGCTGCCGGCTGACCCCTGCCATAACCATTACGCTGTCGACAGGGTAAGGGGTGAAATCAGGATATTTCGCGGCGGATACTCAACGTTCCCGGAGCCAGAAGGCTTCTTCCGGTGTGGCCGCGGAGGCGCTGCTGCATAACTCGGCCGCCGAACCTTCTGCCAGCAGATGTCCGTTCCGCATGAAACCCAGGTTTTCCTTTACCCCATGCCGATTGTATGCCAGAGGTTATTTATTTTTTGTGTCCGTACCCCTGCCAATGGATGATGGACTCATTGTATTTTGTGCGCGGCTCCTTTTTCTCGGCAGGGTAGCCGATATAAATCACCGCCAATGGTGTGACGTGTTCCGGCAGTTTAACGATGTCCTTGACGATGGAGATGGTCTCTTCAATCGGGTGAACACCCAGCCAGACGGTTCCCAGCCCAAGACCTACGGCTGCAATATGGATATTTTCAGTTGCTGCGCTGCAATCCTGCTCCCAGAACCGGTCACAGCGTTGTGTTTGGCCGACCTGCGGGTTATAGCACACCACAATGGCCGCCGGTGCATTATAAGGCCCATCTTCCAGGCGGGTATGAAACTGCTCCATGACAGCCGGTTCATCCACGGCCACAAATTCCCACGGTTGGTTGTTGCATGCTGAGGGAGCAGCCGTGCCGGCCTGCAGGAGCTGGATCAGTTTTTCCCGTTCCACCGGCCTGTCTTCATAACTGCGAATACTGCGTCGTTTGAAAATTGTTTCAAGAATGTCTGTCATCGGTCTTCTCTCTTATTTGGATTTCGCAGAATTGTTTTTCCGGATTTGAATGAATTGTAAAAAGGGTTTTCAGCAAGGCGGGAAAAAATCGTCCGCCAGTATCTGAAATTTTGTACAGGGTATCGTTTACAACGGCAGCCACATACCAATCCCTTTTTCGCGGGCCCGCCGGTATACTTCGGCTCCCACAGCAATATCACACATGGCCAGGCCAAAGTTCATCGCCATAGTACGCTGCCTGGGGTCGGTTCGCCCGGCATGCAGACCCGCCGCGATTTGTCCCAAATCGCAGACCGGATCGGGAGCATCGCCAAGAAAGCCTTCTGCGCGGGCAGCGGGGATCTGAGCCAGATCATCGGTGATGAACAAATCCATCTCCTCCAGCGCTTCCGACTTCCAGTAGCTGTTGTAATCCAACGCGCAGGCAAACGAACCCGGCTGCAGCCAGCCGGCCTCGATCACCGGGTTGGGATGCTTGAGCATGGGGC
This sequence comes from Chloroflexota bacterium, assembly GCA_021372725.1. Classification (GTDB taxonomy): domain Bacteria; phylum Chloroflexota; class Anaerolineae; order Anaerolineales; family Anaerolineaceae; genus JAJFTV01. The sequence continues at coordinate 40,922 of JAJFTV010000091.1, forward strand.
CGCTGGTAATCACCAGGTCACTGTTTTCAACGGCTTGCTTTGGCGTATCCACGCCTGTAATCTCCAGGTTCAGGCTGGCGGACATTTCCTCTACATAATGCTTCTGAACCTCCGGATCGATGTCGTAGGCATAAGCTTTTTCGAGCGGGAACAGCGTGTTGAAGGCTTCCAGATTGGTGCGCCCTTGCACACCGCAAGCCAGGACACCGGCCGTTTTGCTCCCGGGACGGGCCAGGTATCTGGCAGCCAGGCCGGTGGCTGCTCCGGTGCGGTAGGCGGTGACCCACGTACAGTCCATCACGCATTGCGGGATGCCGGTTTCAAAATCATTCAGGATCATCAAACCGGAAATGTACGGTAAGCCCTTTTTCTTGTTCCCGGGGTATCCACTCACCCATTTGATGCCTGCCGATTGCAGGCCGCTGATGCAGGCCGGCATGGCATGCAGAAATGCATCCGGTAGGGGGTGGATGCCGGGTTTGGGCGGCATCTCCACATTCCCTTTGCCTTTTTCTTTGAAGGCCCTGTCCAGGATCTCGATGATCTCAGACATCCCGAGCGCGGTGGTCTCTACGTCACGCCGGGAGAGGTAAAGCAATTCCATGGCAGGTATCCTTTTGGAAACGGAGTAAACAGAACCTTGCATTACAGCTTCTCGATGACGATCATCAGCATTGAGCCAAACATATACAGGGAAGCATATTTGAACAATCCCATATTCAACCGCTCTGACGGGCGAAACATGCTGGTCAACGCCAGCAGAAGCAGACCGCTGGAAAGCACAATCAACAACCGTAGAAACCCGGCGGTCAATCCAATGCCGACGGATGCAATGATCATCACCAGCGCGGCGGCGATGCTGCTGATCGCAATGATGACCCGCGTGGTCTGAAAGCCATAAACCGACGCAAAAGTGGGCAGGCTCGCTTTATTGTAATCGTCAAAGTACCGCATATTGAAGGTCAAAATGTGGGTAGGAATCCAAAACAGGATCGCAGCGGCCAGCAGCAAACCGATCATGTCAATATGCCCCAAGGCCAGGGAACGTCCGGCCAAAACGGGCATACCCCCTGCGAGACCTCCCCAGACAATCGACCAGGCAGTACGGCGCTTGAGCCACAGCGTATAGACGACCACATCGAAGAAAACGCCTGCGAAAATAATGGATGCAAACAGCCAATCGATTGCGGCAGCCCACGCGATCCCGATGATCGAGACAACCAGTCCGAGCAGCAGCGCCTCACGCGGGCTGATTTTTCCGGTCGGCAAGGGTCTCCAGCAGGTGCGCGGCATTTGAGAATCCACATCGCGGTCGAAATACATGTTGAGAATTGTGCTGCCGCTGATGGCCAGAAACAAACTGCCGGCGATGCCCATGATGTAACCGCCGGAAATGCCTGTGGTGCCTGCGCTGATATATCCGGCCAATCCGGTAAGCAGCAAGAGAGCAGTCTGAGGGCTTTTGATCAGATCCCAGTAAATTCGCAAGCGGGTTTTGATTGTCTTGATTACTGGGAGGTTCTTTCGCGTTTTCTCACCGTTCATTGGATAGACTTCCTTGCACAGCGAAAACCGGCATTGATGTTGAAATCATCGGGCACTGCAATGTTCCGCATCTTTACCTGTAAATTATAACTATAATCCGCCAGACTGCCACCCCGCATATAGCAAAATGAGCGCACCGGCTGGATATATTCTACTTATTTATCATCAACAAATCAGGCAAGATCACCCGTTTTTCGATAGGCGTAACGTTCGTATACAAATGTGGTCTTATCCTCATCGATGGTAAATTCTGCATAGATCTTTGCGTTGCTCGAAAGCGTGTAAAAAGTTCTATGGTTACCTTCCAGGCCGACCGGAATCAGAGGTGTGGTCGTGGAACCATATTTTCCTGGAGTAACCACCATCAGGAAATCGCCGCCCTTGCGAACGGTCACCTTTGTGGTGCCCATATAGGTCTCATAATTGCCGGTCAGTTCGGTCAGGGAACGATCGGTCTTGACAAACGGAAGCTTTTCCGGGTCCTCTCCCAACTCACACGCCAGGGCATACTGCCCCATGAAGCTGGGCGAATAACCGCTGCCGTTGACCAGCACCACCACGCCCAGTTTTTCATCCGGGATAAAACCCATGTAGGCGGTGGCTGTTCCGACCGAACCGCTGTGACCCACCAACCGGCGTCCAACAAAATTGGGAAGAATCCCCAGCCCCAGTGCGTATTGGTATTGTCCAAACGGGCCTTCTTTGGGAGCGGTGTCAACACGCGGTGTCTGCATATTTTCCAGCGACGCACGGGATAACAACTGTCCGCCCGGATAAGCGCCCCAATTCAGATACATCGACACCACTTTGGCCATCTCATGCACACTGCTGATCAAACCGCCGGCGGCATTAATGGAACCGTAGGCATAGGTGGAAGGGATGCGAGTGCCATCCGCAGCATTGATGTAAGGAACGGCGGCATCGATATCTTTGTCGATATCGGCCTTGCTGTACGTGCTGCGGGTCATGCCCAGCGGCAGCAAAATATTCTTGCGAATATATTCCGCCAGCGGCATGCCAGACACCTTTTCGATCACGGCTCCCACCAACTCAAAACCCTCATTCAGGTAATACCAGCGCTCACCCGGTTTGTTCTGCACCCAACTGCCTGCATCCTGCAGGAATGCCAAAAGATCATTGTACGTGGCAGCCGGGATCCATTTATCAGAATCGCCAACGGCCGAGCCAATCACCGCTTCGGCGTGCCCCAGGGCAGGGATGCCCGAGGTATGGGATAGCAGATGCCAGATGCGGATCGGTTCTCCAAAGGGTTTTACAGTAAAGGGAACATACTTGTCGATCGGATCATCCAGAGAAATTTTTCCCTCTTCCACCAGCTTGAGGGCTGCCAGAACCGTGAACGATTTGCTGACCGATCCAATGCCGTACAGGGTGTCCGGTGTGGCAGCCAGGCCAAGTTCGAGGTTTTTGTAACCGACGGCGCGCGACCAGATGACTTTTTGATCTCTTACCAGCGCAATGGCCGTACTGGCCAGTTTTGTTTCCGAGACTTTCTCGAAGATAAATTTTTCCAATTGGGTGTAAGACATGTGAGCTGCTCCTGGATGTGGGATGAGATATTACAGATGGTTCTTTCACCCAATTGTACTTCAATCCATTAATCCCTCATTGTAAAAGCCGCGAGCTCCTTTTGCAGGCGCCGCCGCTGCCACTCTGCAGGGTGATCCCATTCACCGGCTTTCCAGCATATATTCTGCGACTTAACCAGATGGATGATGTTTTCGAAGGATTCCAGCCGCTCCTCGGCCTGTCCGTTTGAATAAGCCCAGGCGGTATCGAAGTAGCGGTTTCCACGGTCGATGGCAGTGTTGACAATCTGAACAGCTTCATCGGTGATGCAATGATGTTCACCTACAATACGCTGACCGCTAAAACTGAGGATGGAAAAGACTGGCCGGTATCACCAAAGGGTCGGGTTTCCACAGATGACTCCTTTCAGGTCTGAACCGCCTGAAGGGAATAGGGATAAAACAGGTCGATGTGTGTACCGTTGATGATTTTCCCCGCACTTCCGAACAGGCGAACAATTTTCACAATATGCATCCAAATGTGACTTATGGCACACTTCATAATGTTTACAGGTGACTACAATTCAGCCAGTTAATCGATCCTCGCTGAGATGGAGATTCACCTTGTCAACAATACCATCTGATACAACTCGCCGCCGTTTATTTGGTGAAATTGTATCTCAATTATTGAATGTGCCCATTATGGCCGGTATTTTGCTTACTTTTTTCTTTCTTCGTTTACCCGGCTATGAATCCGATCATATATCTGGTTATCTTTGGGCAATGTTATTCATGTGCCTGGTGCCGCTTTGCAGTCTGTTTTTTTATATTCCCGGTAAAACCCGAGACCGGGAAAAGATATTCCACCGCCAACGTCGGGCCAGTTTTGTGTTGATGATCACCAGTTATCCAATCGGTGCTCTGGTATTGCACCTGATCAAGGCCCCCAGGATATTCAGAGCCATGGCAGTGATCTACACACTGGTGACCATTGGGTTAATTATCATTAACCAGTTTGTCCACTATAAAGCCAGCGGACATGCAGCCGGGGTGGCCGGGCCAGTGATCTCCATGGTCTATTTGTATGGATGGGTGGCTGCGCCCTTGTTGATTTTATTGCCTCTGGTAACCTGGGCTCGTGTATCAGCCAAAGGGCACAACGTTTGGCAGACCGTGGTTGGAGCAAGCCTCAGTTTGATCATCACCATTAGTGTGTTACATGGCTATGGTTTTTTACCCTTTGTGGGACAAATCAATTAAGACTGTAAAGCGGAGCCGCTTGATGGTATTGGCGGCCGTACGCATAATGTTTTGGCCGACTTCCGTCGAACCCGTCACGCTGATCATACGAATGTCAGGGTGTTCCACCAACAATGGCCCGGCTTTCCGGCCGGTGATGATATTGACCACGCCATCCGGGATTCCGGCTTCCTGGCTAAGATTGGCCAGCATCAGGCTGGTGAGCGGGGTAAATGAACATTTGTTATCTGCGAGGGGCGAACATCGTGTGCTTGTCTGGATTCCTCTCTGACAACTAAATCCACTGGCTCTCCCCTAATCTCCGCTATTGGCCCACATCATCGCGCCGTCCGAGATCACCTCGATGTAACTATGTTCATCCAGGTGTATCCAACGGGGGTCGTTCGCCGGAACCTGCGGGTTTTTTGCCCCGCACCAGATGACCAAAACAGGCTGAAAATTTTCCCATTCGGCTGCGCCGGTTTCCTCCAGATCCTCTTCTGTCAGCAGGATGACAGCCACTGCTGACAAATTCGCCTCGCCGGATGTCCCCAATATTTTTGGCGAGACGCCCCCCGGAATCAGGATTAAAAAATGATTCCATTCCACCATCAACGCAGTCCCTGAGGCGTCATGTTGAAGGACCCGCAGACTGGCGTCATCACCCATGTCCAGAATTTGACCGGTTTCCAGCCAGACCGGCTCCACATTCTGCTGCACCAGCGTCTCTGCCAGCAGCTTACCATTCCTGAGCGCTGCGGCATCCGTATTCCATAAAACCATCCTTGCGGGAAAACGTTCGATGCTGACCGGCAGCCCGGCCAGAGGTTTGGATTTCCTGTCGGTGACCAGTACGGCATCCAGTTGCCGGTTGAACAACGACAGCCGCTGGCCCAATTCACTGCTGAGCCGGCTTGCGCTGGATCCGCCATTGATCAGGGCGGTTTGTCCGCCGGGTGACTGCATCAACACAGCCGGGCCATCCGGAACATTCAACACGTGAATATGCAACTTTCCGTCGGGCAGAGACGCCACGCTGCGCCATAACGCTGCGCATAAGAGTATCAAGATCACCAACACAACAGATGGTTTGATCTTTTTTATCAGATCCGGCAAGCCCGGATAGTATTTGCGCAGACCTGTGCCAAGGGTTAACCCAAACAGCAGCAAGTAGAAAATCACCAATAGCCATTGTGAAGTGCTCCCCAGTTCGATAGACCCGCCCGGTAATGCGGCAAGCCAGCTTACCATCCGGTTTGTATAGGCAGGCAACGGCCAAATCAGCCACCCCAGAGCTTTGCCCAGTGGCAGCCAGATCATTCCGGCAATCAATGCCACACCGCCCAGCTCCATCACCAGCGGTTGGACCGGTAGAATAAGCAGGTTGGCCAGGATCGACGAAAAAGATAATCGCCCAAAGTGATACACAATCAGCGGCAGGGTGGTCAATTGGGCAACCATGGTAAACAGCAGGTAGTCACTACCCAGATCGGCAATCTTGTGGGCGGTTTGCTGTGGAAAATGGTTTTCGAGCCAGGCCTGTAATTTATCATGGATCGGCTCGGCGTATAATACCAGCCCCAGCGTTGCCATGAATGAAAGCTGAAAGCCGACATCACGGATGAGAAACGGGTTGAACAGACACATCACTGCGCCGGTGAAGGACAGGCTGTTAACCCCTGCACCTTGCCGGCCCAACTGGCGACCAATCAATGCCATGCCTCCCATGATGGCAGCCCGCACAACGGATGCCTGTGCGCCAACCATCACCGCATACAGCGCGATGGCAAGTATGGAAACCAGCGGAGCCCAAAAGCGGGGCAGCAAGCGGGATGCACCGCTGAAAAATAAGCCGGACAGGATGGCGATGTTGAAACCGGAAATGGCAATGATATGGGTTGTTCCGGTTTTCTGAAATGCCCCGTCGAGATCTGCGGGAATGTCATGTTCCAGACCCAACAGGATGCCCGACAGCAGCCCGGCTTCGGGCTGTGGCAGGATTTGCTGGATCGTTTGATTGGCATTTTCACGCAGCCGGTAAATGGCTCTCAGGACAGGTTTGCCAGTTTGATGTTCGACCAGGCTGGCGTAAGGATAATACATGGTGCTATAGATGCCGCGTGTTTCAAGATAGTCGCGGTATGAAAATTCTTCATCTTCTGATGGGGTGGTGAGCTTCCCCTCCAGCCGTACAACGTCCCCGTACTCCCATTCGGTACTGAACGGTAAACGCGCCAATACCGAGCCGCTGACCGGTATGGAAACCGGCGAGCCTTCCAACTGGATTTCGTTTACCTCCAGGGTCAACTGCACGGCATTGTCACGGACATCCGGATAATCGCTGACCTGCCCGACCAGCTCCATTTCCGTGTCGTTATAGTAAGCCAGGTCAGTTTCATTAAAAACCGGCTGTTGCAGTTGATAACGCGCTGCGCCGGCGAAAAGCGCTGCCAGCAGCAGGCTGATGGTGACACGTGAAAATCGTCTAAAGGCAGGCAGCCACGTGGGCTTTTGCAGACGCTTTTCCAAAAAAGAGCCTGCCAGGAAAATGCCCGCCAGCCCGGCCCACACTGCCCAGTGCACTGAAAACCACATTGGAAGGCATAAACCGGCCAGGAAGGCAATGGAAACCCACAACAGAGGCATATTCTGTTATGGCTGAGGGGTACCCCATACTTCGTGGTACGGGTGTGGCAGCAGCTCCTTCAGCATCACCGTATGGTTAACATCCAGAACAACCTCGGTTTGGTCCATGTTGGCCGTATCGATTTCATACATGAACTCGCGGCAGCGGCCGCAGGGTGGCAGAACCTTGCCGCCTTCGGCGATTGCAACGATCTTTGCGATGCCTGTCTCTCCGGCAGTGATCATGGCGGCAATGGCGCTGTGTTCGGCGCAAAAACCAATCCCGCTGCTGATGTCAATGCAAACGCCGTAATAGAGCTTGCCGGTAGTGCTGAGCAATGCGCAGCCTACGCTTCCGGCTGAATTTCCAAGCGACAGCTCTCTCGGATGCAGTACTTTGAAAGCCGCACTGATCATTTCTGAGTTGGTGAGTTTATTCATCAATATTTTTCCTTTGATTTCGTTGGTGAGTTGATGAACATATTCGATGAACGTGTCCAAAAAGCGCGTTCATCGAACAGTTTCATTGTATTCAATGTGCAGTTTTCGTCAACTGATTATAGCCCGCTGAACGCAAGATCACCATTCTGCTATTCAGGCCAGTCTGGTCTGGCATGGTATGAAACAGGAGTTTGTCTGAATTACCGCCACGGGTCAAAGAAGGCCAGGCTGCTGGTGACGGAATCCCAGATACTGTTTACATAGCTCATTCCATCGGGATAGCGCTCCGCTTCCCAGGGCTGGTTGACGAGGGTATACACAAACCCGTTTACCATAATCATGGCCTGACGGGAAGCCCATGGGCCGCGCGGATCAATGAATACAACCGCCGGGTATCCAGCCATGGTTGTCTCCTGGATGCTGGGTACATCGATGAATTCCTTGCGTGTTTCCAGCACATCCATGACAGTTTGATCCGCGAAATAACCGGCAGTTCCAACGGTCAGTGATGCCCGCAGATCGCCCCAGTCGGTATTTTCATCCAGGATTGGGCCGCCAGTGAATTGGCCGGGAAAATTCGCCACAGGTGCAAAATCAGATGGATACAACAGGCAGTAACCTCCTGTAAGACTAATGTACTGCTTGGATCCGGTGGTGGGTTGTGGGCAGACATCCTCCGGAGCGGTATACTGCCGGTCTGACTGGGGCGGAAAGAAAACGATGCTTCCGGTTGCCATATCCCATGCAGCCTGTAAATTGGGTTCCAGCTCCGGCGCAGTTCCCAACTGGGGTGAAAGGGTGATGTGGTATTTTATGTCATTGGCTGTGAGGAAAATATGTCGGGTCATCGGGCCAGCCTCTGCTGGCAGAACCAGTGAAGCAGCCTGCAGGCCATTCAGCATAAAATCTTCCATATCGATTTCAGGGGAAACCGCAAAATTGGCGATCCATCTTTGGGCGTATTGTGTGCTGTTCTGTCCCTTTGCCGAACCGTTGCTTTCTACAACCAGATGGATGCTGATCGATTCCATCGCATTGGGGGCGGATCCAGGTTCTGTAAATTGAACCCGGTCATAGCTATACTCCTTGTACGCGCTTTGCTCGAAATTATCAGGGTAAAGGAGGCAGAAACCGTTTTGTCGATCCACAAACAATTTACTGCCCGCTCCGGGGGTTGGGCAGTTGGCGGCGGGATCCGGCACGGTAGTTGCCGGCACGGTGGTGGCGGTTGCCTCAGGTGTTTCGGAAGGCTCCTCGATTGTCGCGGTGACAATGATCTCAGGAGTTACAAAGCTTTCTGTCATGCCTGTTTGGGTGGTTTGAGTTGGGACAGAGCATCCCGCCAGAATTACGATTATATTGAGCAAGATGACAATCTGCAAGATTCCTTTTCTCATTAAACCTCCGAAAATGTGCATGGGATTATTTCTCCATCCGTCGCCATATAATGATAAATTGAGTATATCTATGTTACATGAATCGTTCCATTTTATAATTAGTACATACGTTCTACTGTAATTAATAATATGAAGACGGGGGGTTAGGAAAATTGACAGAAACCGGCCGGTTTACCAGGTTTCGGTCACCTTCCGCAAACCGCGCGGTGTATCGGGATCGAAACCCTTCGCCTTCGTCAGGTGATAACAGAACAACTGGGCCGGGATAATGCTTACGATCGGGCTGAGCCACTCGGGAACATCGACCGGCAGGCGCAGCGCCGTGTGACCCAATTGCAAGGCCTCCTCCATGTTGGAAAGAACCACCAATTCAATATGCTGCCGCTGTTTCATTTCCCGGACGTGTGTGAGCATATCCGCATAGACCTTGCCCTCCGGCATCACCGCCAGGATGGGAAACTGGTGCTCCAGCAAAGCGATGGGCCCGTGCTGGAAATCCGCCGATGAATAAGGTTCGGCAGTAACATAACACAATTCCTTCAGTTTCAGAGCCCACTCGTAGGCACTCGAATAGTTGTAACCACGCCCCAGCACAACGCACTGTTCCATATAGGCGTATCGCTCTGACTGATGCTGAATGGATTCATCCAGTTGGAGAACACGGCTGGCGAGCTCCGGCAGTCGTTGAATCTCTGCCAGCTTATCCTCCTCACCGCTCAGCGCTGCCGAAAGCAGGGCAATTACCATCAATTGGGCTGTGTAGGTTTTTGAGGCAGCGACAGCCTTTTCTTCCCCGGCAGACAGATCGATCACATGGTCGGCGCTTACAGCCAGCGGAGAGGTAATATCGTTGCTGATGGCTACCGTCAACTGACCCTGGTTTCGACCTTCCTGGATCACCTGCACGATATCCGGCGATTTCCCGGACTGCGAGATACCCACCACCAGGCAGTCACGCAGCCGCGGCGCCGTTTCATAGATGCTGAATAACGATGGCGCGGCCAGGGCAATTGGCAGACGATTGACCGATCCCAGCAGGTACTTGGCATACAGCCCGGCGTTATCCGAGCTTCCCCTGGCTGCCAAAAAGACGTAACGGATATCCTTTTGGCGGATAATCCGGGCAATGGTTTGGATGGGGTTCCACTGCTTATCGATGATTCGTTGCAGAACTTCGGGCTGCTGGTGGATTTCCTGATAAAAGGCCATATTTACCTTCCTTGATCGAGTGCCGCGCGGATGATCTGTCAATAATTATAAAGCCTGTCAGGGTTCACATTTTTTGCCCCACAGCATCAGGTAATGGGAAACCGCCTTGATCGGTCCGCTTTGCAGATCCTGGCGCATCCGCTCGATCCCGCACTGCCAGGCCTCCTCGGAAATCAGATGCAGGCTGGAGAAAGCTTTCTCTTCGTAAGGGCGGATATCCGTAAGATCATACGGCCGGCGGGTGATCACATTTTCCCTTACAGCCAGTCCGGCTTTTTGCATCTCAGCGCGAAGCTGGTCGCTGCGCGGGTAACGTGCCAGTTCCACCTCAACCGTTTCGGGAAAGTAACTGGTCAATGGCACGCGGGTACGGATCAGTTTCTCATCATCGGTGACTGTGCACAGCAGCCCACTGGGTTTCAGGACGCGCTCCGCCTCGCCAAAAAAGGCATCCCTGTCAACAATGTGATGAATCACGTCAACGGTGAACAGCAGGTCGAAACTGTCGTCCGGGAAGGGCAATTCTTCTGCGCAGGCCTGCCGGAAATGCACCTGATCACCGCGTTGTTGAGCCACCTCCAGCATCTTCGTGGACGGGTCGATGCCGTAACCAATACAGCCAGAGGCTGCCTGGATTGCCAGGATATAGTTCCCGGTACCACAGCCTACCTCGAGAACGGACTGACGTTCTGTTAAATGGCTGGTTTCCAACAGGTTTTGCAGCACGCCGGGGTGTATCCTACGATTCTGCGAGTATTGTTCGGCCAAGTCATCATAATTCAGGCGCATTATTCATCCCTCGTTTCTCTAAACCAATTGCCTTTCCAATTCCATTGTTTCCACATGCTACATATTCATTCCTTTTCGTTTTACATTACCCAAAATGATCTGAATTTGACGGAGGAATGTCATCGGATGGTTTTATCCGGATTACAGGCGTTTTGGGTGGTTTAGGTTCCGGCCCGGTTGGGAAGTATGCCGTTAATTTCGCTTCCGGGTATTTCAACCCGGTTTGATCCGGTATCCCACCCCGGCATCGGTGATGATCAGGTTTGGCTGGGATGGGTCTTTTTCAACCTTGTGCCGTAAATTGCTGATATTCACCCGCAGCAGATGAGACTCGCTTTCATAAGCCTCTCCCCATACTTCGCGTAACAATTGGCGATGGGTGATTACTTTACCCTGGTGCTGTACCAGCACGCGCAGCAAATCATATTCGGTGGGCGTTAAGGATATTTCCACCCCATCGATAAAAACCTGTCTTTTTGAAAAATCAATTTTCAGGTTGTCGAGTTCAAAGACAGGTTCGTTCTCAGGCAGATTAAAGTGCCGCAGCGAAACCCGGATGCGTGCCAAAAGTTCCTGTATACTGAACGGCTTGGTCAGATAATCATCGGCGCCGGCATCCAGGGCAGCCACTTTTTGCTGCTCCTGGTCGCGGACAGACAAAATAATCACCGGAATTTTTGTCCATTCTCTCAAACGCTTGAGCGCCTCCAGCCCATCCATATCCGGCAGGCCCAGATCCAAAAGGATGATATCCGGACGAAAGGTTACCACGTCGTCCAGGGCCTGGACCCCGCTACCCGACTCCTGGACAATGTATTTGTGGGCGGTCAGTGAGGTATTCAGCATCCGCCTGATCTGACGCTCATCATCAACGATCAAAACACGTACACCATCCGACATATCTCACCTCTTTGTCGCCCACTTCAGGTTCATCAAGCTCCAGTAGTACGATAGAAAACAGGTGCCATCCTCTACCGTTCTTACACCTCGTTTTCGCCCGCTTCGGTTTCTTCGAGCTTCGGCAATAGAATTGAAAAGCTGCTGCCTCCACCTGGCCGGTTTTCGGCCCAAATTTGGCCGCCATGCGCCTCAACGATGCCTCTGCAAATAGCCAAACCGAGCCCGCTGCCACTCACATTCTCCAGGGGCTTTAGGCGGAAAAACTTGTCAAAAATCTTATCCAGTGATTCCGGTGGGATCCCTATCCCCCGGTCATGAATGGCGATGCACACTCCGCCTGTCTGTCGACGAACCTCAATTTCAATGGGTGATCCGGGGGGGGAGTATTTGGCAGCATTATCCAGCAAATTAACCAGCACCTGCTCCATCAATACAAAATCAAGTTTCGGGAACGGCAGCTCTTCATCGAGATGAATTTTGACCTGATGATGATCCAACCTGCTGCCCATGCGGGATAAACTGGTGCCAATCAGATCCTGCAGGTCAATCTCCTCGAGTTTCAACTGTATTGCCCCGGCTTCCAGACGGGTCATATCCAGGATGTTGCTGACCAGTTGATTCAGCCTGGTTACTTCCTCCATTCCGGTCTGGATCAGCTCGCTGCGGGCATTCTTATCCAGGGATATGGAATTATTTGCCGATTCGCTTTCATACAAGCTGTCCAGCACTCCGGATAT
>JAJFTV010000103.1 GCA_021372725.1 Chloroflexota bacterium
GCTAAAAAATCCAACAAAATAGTTTTCTCCCGTTGGAAGGGGGTCGGGGGGTTGGGCGATATGATGAATAATTTCAATTTTTTCACAGCTTCATGGGTGGGAAATGGAACTTTTTTTCCAGTGAATTGTGAAAACAGGTGACCTGCCCGGTATGGCAGGCCGGCCCGGCCGGGTTCACCAGCACCAGCAGGGCATCGCCGTCACAATCCAGGCGAATATCCACCACCTGCTGGGTATTGCCCGAGGTGGCACCCTTATGCCAGAGCTCATTCCGGCTGCGCGACCAGAAGTACGTCTGCCCGGTCTCGAGCGTTTTTTGCAAAGACTCGGCATTCATGTAAGCCAGCATCAGGACAGCTTTTGTATTGGCGTCCTGGACGATGGCAGGGATGAAGCCCGTTGAATCAAATACCGGTTGCATGACTCCCTCAATCTGCAGAAAAAGAAGGATCCACTTTTCTAATCGGAATCCCTTTTTCTGCCAAAAATTTTTTCAACTCCTGAATTTGCAGAATACCATCGTGAAAGAGTGAAGCGGCCAGTGCGGCATCTGCATTTCCTTCTGTCAGCACATCGGCAAAGTGCTGCGGCGTTCCGGCCCCGCCGGAGGCAATCAGCGGCACAGCGACCGCATCTGCCACGGCGCGCGTCAGGGCGATATCGTACCCTTTCAGCGTACCGTCCGCATCCATGCTGGTCAGCAGAATTTCACCGGCGCCCCTGCGTACACCTTCCACCGCCCACTCCACGGCATCCAATCCGCTTGGGGTTCGCCCGCCGTCGATGATCACCTCCCAATGCAGTGCATCACCCGGCCGGGATATTCGCCGGGCATCGATGGCCAGCACAACACACTGGCTGCCAAAGCGGTCGGCTCCCTGGGTAAGAATTTCCGGATTACGGACAGCGGCCGAGTTGACACTGATCTTGTCGGCACCCGCTGACAGGAGCCGGCGCATATCTTCCACTTCCCGGATTCCCCCACCTACCGTGAATGGCATGAAAACCTGGTCGGCCACCCGGCTGACTGTTTCGAGGGTGGTTTTGCGTCCTTGCGGGGTGGCGGAAATATCCAGAAATACCAGTTCATCCGCACCGGCCCGGTTGTAAATTTGAGCCTGCTCCACCGGATCGCCGGCATCGCGCAGATTGACAAAATGCACTCCTTTGACAATCCGCCCTTCAGCAATATCCAGGCAGGGAATGATCCGTTTAGCCAGCATTCTGATACCTCGTAATGGCTTCCTCCAAGTTGATGTTTCCCTCATACAGGGCACGTCCCAGGATGATGCCGGCCAGACCGGCCTGCTGTGCCGCTGTAACTTCTTCCAGCGAACGGACACCACCCGAGGCGATCACCTTCAACCTGCTCTGCCGGGCAAGCTCAAGGGTGACGGATTGGTTGAAACCGGTTTGCAGGCCGTCACGGGCAACGTCGGTATAAACCAGCCACTGCAACCCGCCGGCTTTGAGATTACCCGCCATGTCCAATAAATCCAGGTGACTGTTATCCTGCCAGCCGCGTACCAGTACATCACGGCCGCGTGCATCCAGGCTGACCGCGACGCACTCAACTCCCCAGCGTTGAAGCGCTTCCTGTAGTTGATCGGGCTGCGTAACGGCCAGCGTACCAAAAATAATGCGCTGAACCCCCAGATCGAGCAGCTCCTGGGCTGTTGGCAGGCTGCGAATACCGCCGCCGTATTGAACGGCTGCCTTGCATTCACGGGCAGTTTTCAGGATGCCATTCAATGCTGTCCTGTTGAGAGTTTCATCCTCTCCCAACGCGGCATCCAGATTGACCACATGCAGCCATTTTGCTCCGGCATCCAGCCATTTGCGAGCAGTTTCAACCGGATTTTCGCTGTAACCAGTCTGCCGGGCGGGATCCCCTTCAGACAGGCGCACCACCTTCCCCTGGCGCAGGTCAATAGCCGGAAAAATGGTAAAAACCTTTGCACTCATAGCTTAATCCAGTAACGTGAGATCGGTCTGGGGAATTTTTTTGCCGGCCCCTGGCTGGCCAACACACCGCCATTATTTCGGATGACACCTGCGGAGGCAAAATTATCGGTATTACAGGTAACAAGAACCCCGGCCAACCCTCTTTCACGCGCCTTATCCAGGGTTAATTTCAGGATGAGCGTACCATAGCCTTTTCCCCGCTCAAGTGGATGTATTTTATAGCCGATATGCCCGCCAATATCTTCCAGGTCAGGTGTAAGAGTATGTCGAAACGAGCTGCTCCCAAGGATAAAATTATCCTCTCTTACAAGCCAGTATGTGGATGAGGGAACAAAGCCTGATGGAACTCCAATCCCCAACTCTATATCTTGCACTCTTTGGAGATATTGCGGAAAATCCTGGTAAGCCAATCCTTCCAGGTATTGATCGGGTTCATTCGCCGCCCGAAAAGCTTCACAATAACGGTAAAATTCCTGCTGCAGCGACAGCCGGGGCTGAATGAGTGTTATCGATTTCATCAATTCATCCTGCATACTTGCCATTTTCGTTCTCTTTCCCATTAATGCGCTTTATCCAATACCCATTACGAGATCTTCATAAAATTCTGTAGCAACCGCTGCCCCACCTGCTGGCTCTTCTCGGGGTGGAACTGAACCCCGTATAGATTATCATGGCAAACCGCACTGGCAAAACAAATCCCGTAATCGGTGGTGGAGCAAATCTGTGCACAATCAGACGGCAAACAAAAGTAGGTATGGTTAAAGTATGCATAAGAGCCGGCCGGGATGCCGTTGAACAGGGGTATACCTGCTGCAGGCCAAAGCTGGTTCCAGCCGGTGTGCGGCACCTTGTATTCACCAAGTGGGGGGAAGTGTTTTACCTGGCCGGAAAGTAAACCCAAACCGGCATGCAGGCCTTTCTCTTCGCTCATTTCAAAGAGAGCCTGCATCCCCACACAAATCCCCAGCAGAGGGCTGCCGCGCAAAACCAGTTCCTTAAGCGGCTCCACCAGCTCGTGCTCGCGCAGTCCGCCCATAAAACTGGCAAATGCGCCCACACCGGGCAGGATTACCCGCCCGGCACCGGCCAGGTCATCAGGATGCGATGTAATCTGGATGGAAAACCCGGCTGCCTGCAGGGCGTTATACACGGAATGCAGGTTGCCTGTACCGGCATCCACCAGCAGCGCATCGACTTTCATCAGGAAAGCACTCCTTTTGTGGAGGGAATTTCCCCGCCGCGGCGTTGATCGGTTTGCGTGGCAGCGTCCAATGCCCGCCCCAGCGACTTGAATAACGCTTCTGCCTTGTGATGGTCATCCCGCCCGTACATCACCTGTGCATGCAGGTTGCAGCAGGCCTGGGCGGCAAAACTTTCCAAAAAATGGGCAAATAACGTGGCAGCAAGGCCACCCACTTCGGGCCCGTTCCAGTCTGCCTGGATCACTGCATAAGGACGGCCTGAAAAATCGACCACCGTCCAGGCCAGGGTTTCATCCATCGGGCAGGCTGCCGAAGCCATGCGCACAATTCCACGCCTTTCACCCAGCGCTTTGGCAAATGCATCCCCCAGCGCCAGGGCCACATCTTCCACCGTATGGTGAGGATCCACCTGCAAATCACCCTCCGCCTTGATTTGAAGATCAAACAACCCGTGTACAGCCACCTGGTTCAACATGTGATCCAGGAATGGCAGCCCGGTTTGAATCGAATATTGACCGCTGCCGTCCAGATCCAGCTCAATTTCAACAGTTGTCTCACGGGTTTTACGCACCACACGGGCAAAACGGGCGCCCTCAACAGATTCCACTTCCCCGGTGGCTGTCTCATCCCATAAAATGGCTGCTCCGGAGCCCACTCCCATTGAATTCTGCACCTGTTGGGCAGCCCCCAATCCGGCCAGTTGCGCACATAACACCAGCCCAAGGCGGAGTGCAGAACCGTATCCGGCAGCGGTGAATATGGCGTCCTCCTCCACGATCTCTTCGAGAACCGGAACTACCCCATACTCCGCCAGCCGGGGTGCGGTGCGATCCTCCGCCGCCGCCCGTTTGCCTTTCAGAAGGCCGGCGGCGGCCAGCAGAATGGATCCATTTCCCACGGATGCCAGCCAGGCTGTACTGCTGGCGGAAATAAGCCAGTTCAGCGATCCATCATCCCCAGCTACTGCATCGGCATCCTTGACGCCTGGAATGACAACCAGATCATACCCATCCAACGGCTGGGAGACACGGGTGGGTTGAAATTGCATCCCCTGTCCATCCTTCACATCCTTTTGAGTGGCGCATAAATCCCAGGAAAGATCCGGACAAAGACCGAGTGTTTTGAGCTGTGTCAGCGGTTCATACAAACTGGCAAAATCCAAGGCGGAAAAGCCGTCAAACAGAACAAAAGCGATTTTCATGATATTCACCCTTTTCCCAACTGACATTCTGTAATGCTTCGACAAGCTGGTCTGTATCCTGCGGCCGGCCGACGGAGATGCGGATATAGTCATGCAGCAAATCGGTATCATAATAACGAACCAGAATACCCTGCTTCATCAGCTCCCCTTGCAGGGCTTTCGCAGACAACCCCGTCACCTTGCAGAGGATAAAATTAGCCCTGGATGGAAACGGCGTAAGAAAGGGGATTTTCTGTAAGGCCGTCAACAATCTCTGCCGTTCAGTGATAATTCTCGCCACATTGGCTTTCAGATAATCCTGATCGGCTATTGAAGCGATGGCAGCATGGGAAGCAGCAGTATTCACATTGTACGGCTGTTTTACCTTCCATAAAACCGGCAGCATCCATTCCGGAAAAGCCCCAAAGCCTATACGCAGCCCGGCCAGCCCGGCCCACTTGCTGAATGTACGCAGCACCACCAGGTTTTCACGCCGCAGGACTTCCCCAATCCGGCTGTTGGATTTGCCCAGGCCGGAGTCGCTGAACTCGATATAGGCTTCATCCAGAACCACCAGGACAGGCAGCGATAGGATTGCCTCGAATTCATCCTCCGTGATCATGCGCCCATCCGGATTATTCGGCGAGGTCAGAAAGATCACTTTTGGGTGAAAGGTTTCTGCCAGTTTTAGAACTGCCGCTAAATCCAGCGAAAAATCATCCCGGCGGGGAATTTCGATCAGCTTTGCGCCATTCAGGCGGGCATCAAAGGCATACATGCCAAATGTCGGTGGGAAACTCAACACCGCTTCC
Source organism: Chloroflexota bacterium (assembly GCA_021372725.1). Taxonomy (GTDB): domain Bacteria; phylum Chloroflexota; class Anaerolineae; order Anaerolineales; family Anaerolineaceae; genus JAJFTV01. The sequence goes on from JAJFTV010000103.1 coordinate 5,160, forward strand.
CCTTCCCCGATCATCACCCTTAAAATGAGGTCGATTAATTCATCAGCCCCCGCCCCTGCCAGCAGATTCTTTACCGGGAGGCCGGTATACCCGGCAAGCGCGCCCCGTAATGCCCGACTTTCAGGATCGGGGTATATATGTGTGTCATCCAGGCTGGAAAGCGTCTGTATTGCTTTAGGTGATGGTCCGTACAGGTTCTCATTGGCATCCAGCTTGACAATCTGGTCAGCCGGGATACCCAGACGGGCAGACAGCACGTCGTACGGCTCGATGGGCGTATAAGCCGGGAAATCGTCAAACCGGCTGATGGGTTTCACTCGTCCTCCCGGCCTGTCCGCAGGCGGGCAGCAAAGGCATGTGCATCCAGTCCCTCAATACGGGCAATCGTCTCAGCAGACGGAGCTATCTGGCGGGCAGTGGAGGTATTCAAGGCCACCAGACTGACGATGTGCACAAAATCAAGCACATTGAGCGGCGAGCTGAAACGGGCCGAGCCGCCGGTAGGCATGACATGGCTGGGGCCCGCCACATAATCCCCCAAGACTTCACAGGAGTTTTCGCCGATGAAGATGCCGCCTGCACAGGTGACTTTCTCCGAAAGATCCCACGGATCCTCAACCGACAGGCACAGGTGTTCGGGCGCGTACTGATTGGCAAGCTGAACGGCTTCATCCAGATCACGTGTCAGAACGGCCCCACTGCGGTGGGCAAGCGATTCCCGGATTACACTGGCCCGCTTGCGCGAACCCAACTGCTCCTCAATTTCCGCCTGTACGGCGTTGATCAGGTTCTGCGAAGGAGTAAGAAGGATGGCGGCAGCCAGTACATCATGTTCCGCCTGGGCCAGCAAGTCGGCAGCCACCCAGGCAGGTTTGGCGCTGTCATCCGCAATGACCACCGTTTCCGTTGGCCCGGCCAGGCTGTCGATGCCCACCGTACCATATACCTGCTTCTTGGCCAATGTGACAAACAGGTTGCCAGGGCCAAAAACTTTGTCCACCGGCCGGATGGTCTCGCTTCCATACGCCAGTGCCGCGATGGCCTGCGCCCCACCCAGTGGGTAAATCTCTGTAATTCCCAGCAGGTTGGCTACCGCCAGAATAACCGGAGCGATTTGACCGGTATCCGTTGCAGGGGGGGAAGCCAGCACAATTTCACTGACCCCGGCCACCTGAGCTGCCACGGCCGACATGATGATGGAGGATGGCAGCGGAGCACTGCCGGCCGGGATATACAGCCCCACCCGTCGGATGGGACGGATCAACTGTCCCAGACGGCCACCCAGATCCTGGGTGATCCATGAATTGACCGGCTGCGATTGGTGAAACTTTCGCACCCGCTCAATGGAAAGATCGAGCGCATTTCGCAGCGTCAGATCAAGATCAGCGGTTGCAGCCTGGATTTGCTCTTCAGGAACGCTCAGTTTATCAAGCTGAACACCGTCCAGCTTCAAAGTCCAATCCAATAAAGCCTGGTCACCCCGCGCCCTGACATCTTTCAAAATCTGATCCACCACCTGGACAGGGGTGAGCGCTTTCCCAAATATTTTTTTAATACCCTCCCGCATCCTTTTAGTCACCTGCATGTCTTCCAACGGAGTGCGTTTTAGAATGGTTTCAAGGGCAAGGTTGGGAGTAAATTGTTTGAGCATGGTTGCGCCTTTCCTTTCAATATGATACGTCAGATTGAAACGGCTTTCAGCATGGCAACATAACGGGGCGGTTCTTCTTCGAAGATATAGGATACCGGCGAAACCACCACCCCGCTGCCGCCAATGGAGCGTAAATCCGAAATGACCTGAAACAACTGCCGCCGCCGAACGATGAGATGAATGGCATACCAGTTTGGATCTTCTTCCCTGACGTAAACCCGCGAGATGGTCGGGCCTTGCAGACCACCGGCCGAGGTTTCAGTAAACAGGCGCTCGGCGATAGCCTCGCCGGAAACGCCGCGAATATTGGCCACCACCGACAGATTATCGCGGGCCCGCAGATGCGCTTCGAAATACTCGAGCAATTGTCGTGCCATCTGTAATGCTTTGGGGTTGTTTTTCAATACAGCTTTGTTGGCAATCAAGGCAGCCTGCGAGCGAAGGATGATCCCATCGCCCAGTGGGCGCAGCCGGTTATCCCGCAGGGTTTGGCCTGAGGAAACCAGATCCGAGATCATATCGGCATACCCGATGGAAGGAGCGGTTTCCAGCGTACCTTCGGCGGAGATAAATGAATAGCGGATCCCGGCTTCGTCCATGAAACGGCCGGTCAGGTTGGGATACCTGGTCGCCACCCGCAGCGGATTGGCAAGAGAGGCTGTATAAGCCTTTAGCTCCGTCACGTTGGTGACGGTATTCCAGCCTTCCGGTACTGCCAATTGGAGGCGGCAGTGACCGTACCCCAGGTCATTGTGCAGGATCAGTATTTCTCCGTTGCTTCCGCCGCGTTCTTCGATTACATCCAGGCCGGAGATACCAAAATCCACGCTGCCGTCCCGTACACTGACAACGATGTCGCCGGGGCGCTGAAAGAGCACCACCAGACCGGGCAAATGTGGAATGCGGGCTTCATACTGGCGCGGGTTGGGTTTATAAACGCTCAGGCCGCAGTCGGCCAGAAAAGTGAGGGTGTCCTCTTCCAGGCGGCCTTTGGAAGGGAGAGAAATACGAACAAGGTTATCGGTATTTTCGATCAAGATATACTCCTTAAAGAAAGATCCCCCGGCCAGCCGGGGGATCTTGTTTCTGGATTTCGAAGCGTGTGCAAACGCTACCAGACCTCCGCCGGTCAGGCTGGGGTGAGGCTGGTATGATGATGGATGGAGAAGATAATCGTTTGCATAACGGAGTGAAATATAACAAAGGCCGGGATATATGTCAAGCAATTGCAGCAATTGCAGGCATTCGTTCATGAACAATGAATGCATAAAAACATGCGCCCCTAAGAACAATTTTGCTTGTTTATCATCTTGAGCCAATCGAAAGATCTGCCCAGGGGTAAATTTACACAATCCGCCAGTTAGTTACAGACGAGGTTCTCCTCATAGAGATAATTGTCCGATCAGTTCTCGGACGGATGCTTCACTTCGTTCAGCATGACAAGATTGGTAAATATGTCTTCAACGAACCAACGGATAGATGGTTTTATAAATCCGTATAATCCGTATTTACATAAACATATAGATTTTGTAAAGTAGTAATTTACAAAATATACCATTTTTGTAAAATAGAATTTCTTCCAGGGAAAACTTTCCTCCTTCCCATAGAGGAAAGGGGGTCGGGGAAATGGATTTCTAATCCTCCAACAGCATTGCTGCCAGCAGAGCCGCCCGTTCCGGCAGCGATGAAATGAAGGCAAATTCATCCACGGCATGAGCACCGTCACCCACCACACCCATCCCGTCGAGTGTGGGAACACCCAAAGCCGCTGTAAAATTCCCGTCCGAGCCGCCGCCCGAGGAAGCCTCATCAAGCGGAATGCCCATGTCAGCGGCGATGGCTTTGGCCCTGCCATACAATTCGGCAATCTGTGGAGTGCGAATCAACGGCGGGCGACCGACACCCCCGCTGAC
>JAJFTV010000094.1 GCA_021372725.1 Chloroflexota bacterium
GGTGCGATCGGTTCGGGTCGGAAACCATTTTTTGTTAACGATTCAGAGTCAAAGGTGTGCAAACCGAATGGAAAATGGCATTGCCTGACGTTTAACCTCGGCGTATAATTTAAGTGGGGCATTCCCAATCCACTTTTTGGAAGTTTCAATGTCAAATCCTCGTCCGGTTCGCGCTCCGCGCGGAACACAGCTTACATGCAAGTCCTGGTTGACTGAAGTTCCTTTCCGTATGATCCAAAACAACCTGGATCCGGAAGTAGCTGAGCGTCCTAATGACCTGATGGTCTATGGCGGTCGCGGACAGGCTGCCCGTAGTGAAAACCGCCATTCCTACCCAGGCCGCTCCCTTCTTACTTGAAATCGGTACCAAAGAATTACCGGCCGCCGATCTGGAAGCCGCGCGCTCTCAACTCCAGGAATGCGTGCCGACTTTACTGGATAAATTCCGCCTGACGCACGGCAAAGTGACCATCGAAGGCACGCCACGCCGCTTGGTCGCCATTGTCGAAGACTTAACCGAACGCTAGCAAGACCACACCACCATGGTCAAAGGTCCTCCAGCCAGCCGCGCTTACAATGCAGAGGACACCCCCACCCGCGCCGCCGAGGGCTTTGTTCAGGGCAAAGGTCTGACGGAGAAAGACCTCGAAATCTGCGAGATCGACGACGGCAAGTACGTGGTGGCACTGGTCAAGGAGTAATCCCGACCCACTTATGACGTACTGCTCGAAGCATTGCCCGTGCTGGTTGCTGGCATCAAGTCGACAAATCCATGCGTTGGAACCGCACCAACATTGCCTTCTCGCGCCCCATCCGTTGGCTGCTGGCCTTACTCGACAGCGCGCCGGTGCCCTTCGCGTACTCCGGCAACACCACCCGAGGACTGCGCTTCTACGAACTCGAAACCATCACAGTCAACAGTACCGATGAATATAAAGCCGCTCTCAGCAAGCAGGGCATTTTGCACAATCCTGCGGAGCGCAAAGAGTCGATCCGGCAGCAGGTACGCCAGGTCATGCTCGATTCAGGCACAGAAGTGAAGATCGAAGAATCGCTGCTGGATGAGGTTACCCAACTCGTCGAGGCGCCAACCGCTCTGCGAGGCAGCTTCGACCCCGAACATCTGAAATTGCCTTCCGAGGTTTTGATCTCGGTGATGAAGAAGCATCAACGCTACTTCCCGGTGCAGAAAGCCGACGGCAGCTTGCTGCCCTATTTGATCGCCGTATGCTACGGCGACAAGAACGGCCTCGACGTGGTCAAAGACGGCAATGAACAGGTGATCCGCGCGCGCTTCGCCGATGCTGCTTTCTTCATTAACGAAGACCTGAATTCCAAACTGGAAGACGAACTTGGCCGCCAGGGCACACTGACCTTTCAGCAGAAACTCGGCTCGATGCTGGATAAATCCAAACGCATCGAAGCTATGATCCCGGCCCTCAGCCAGTACTTTGACCTGAGCGACGCCGAAAAAGCCACTGCCCAGCGCGCCGCCAAACTATGCAAAGCCGATCTGGTCACCCACATGGTCATCGAGATGACCTCGCTACAGGGCATCATGGGCAAGTATTACGCGCTGCAATCGGGCGAAACTGCCGAAGTGACACAGGCCATTTACGATCATTACCTGCCGCGTTTCACCGGTGACAGCCTGCCTCGAACAAAGTCGGGCTGGTCATCAACCTCGATTTCGACCTGGCCGAAGGTCTGTCGCTGGCCAGCCAGAACCTGCCCATCCACTCGGATGAGAAGAACCTCAGGCCTGTCTTGACTTCATTGTGGGTCGCCTCAAGAACAGCCTCACCGATGCCGGTTACCGCCATGATATCGTAGACTCCGTGCAGGCCGAGCAAAAGATCAACCCGACCGGCGCCGTACGCTTTGCGAAAGATCAGCGCCACTTTGGGCACACTGGCTTCGGAATAGGCGTAGATCATCTTGGCGCCGTGACGAATGATGCCGCCGTATTCCTGCTCAGCGCCCGGCATGAATCCAGGTGTGTCCACCAGCGTCAACAGCGGAATATGAAATGCATCACAAAAACGTATGAACTGCGCTCCTTTATCCGATGCATTGATATCCAATACGCCTGCCAGGTTATCCGGTTGGTTAGCGATCACGCCCACCGGAAATCCGTCCAGACGAATGAATCCCACCACCAGGTTGGGCGCGTATTCATTCTACACTTCCAGAAATTCGCTACCATCCGCCAGGGTTTCAACGACCCGCAAAATGTCGTAAGGCTGCCGCGGATCGGTGGGGATCATCCCGGCTAATTCGGGAGTTGCCCGCTGTGGGTCATTCCCCGTTAGAGCGTAAGGTGGCGGAGTCAGGTTGTTGGGAGGCAGATACGAAAGCAGCCACCGGACGTTCGCCAACAGGGTGTCTTCTTCAGCCGTTGTAAAATGCGCCACCCTGCTGCAGGAGCGGTGCACTTCTGCGCCACCCAGTTCTGAAGCACTGATTTCTTCATGTGCCACAGCCCGCACCACTTCCGGTCCTGTGATGAACATGTGGGTTATTTTTTCGACCATGAACACGAAATCAGTGATGGCTAGGGAATACACCGCTCCCCATGCACAGGGACCCAGGATGATCAAGATTTGCGGAATGACGCCCGAAGCACGCACATTGCGGTAGAAAATCTCTCCATAACCTGCCAGCGCATCCACGCCTTCCTGAATGCGCGCCCCACCTGAATCGTTTAATCCGATCAGCGGCGCCCCATTTTGTATCGCCATGTCCAACAGACGCGCAATTTTCCGTCCATGCGCTTCCCCTACTGCCCCACCCATCACGGTAAAATCCTGGGCGAAGACATAAACCGTACGCCCATCGATTTTGCCCCAACCGGTAATGACGCCATCACCGTAGGGGTGGCTTTTCTCCATCCCCAATCTAGTGGCGCGATGCGTCACGAACATTCCGGACCCATGGAAAGTGCCAGGATGCAATAACTTTTCAATTCGTTCTCGCACGATCCTTTTCCCTTGGCATGCTGGGCAGAAATACAGCTTCCACTCCCACCCTGGTGAGCAGTCTCACGGATTTCTTCAAGAACGTTTTTAGGATTGTTCATCATGATGGTTCATTCCTGTTCCTATTCCAGATCTTTGGAATTTTTGATTGTTTCATCGACTAGAATAATCTTCAAAAACTATCAGACTCTCGCGGCTTTTTAAACTATAACTAATAGACCCAAACCCCATTTACGATCGAAAGTTGCGTTTGATTTTGTATTTCCATGTTTCCTGATCCAGTCCAGAGACCTGATTACAATGATCGAGCCGCTGATAAATTACTGGATACTCTTAATACTTTAAAATATAAAAAGAGAATGGCATCCAGAAAGATGTCATTCTCGATGTAGGGATCTTGTTTCCGACGATCAGTGAACAGAAGGCCTTGACCAGGGTTGGCGTAATCGCGGTGTAAAGCGGGTCTGGACCGGCAGAACGTAAAAGACATTGCGCAAGCGGATATGACTGGTGACCTCTGCTAACAAGATAAGAATCCACAAAATCAATCCGAATTCTCGCCCCCCAACAATGACCGCAATGATCGATAGGAAAAATGAGAGCACATTCAGTCCCCACGAGAACCGGATGATTGGCATTATGCGATTGGCAATCACCAACGTCGCATGAACATTGCTCTGGGCAGAGATCTGATTAAGCCGCGAGGTACGATGTCGGCATGCCCAATAATCCAATCCCGCTCCTATTCCAATTCCAAGGGTACCAGCTAAGAACATTCCCGGTTCCAGGAAAGACCATCCCGTCAATATACCAAACACCACACCCACTCCAAGCATCACGGCGAACAATTCATACAACGTCTCCGGTCCATCCCATGCAGGTAGAGTATGCATGCGATATGCCTGCGCGATGACAAACAGGAGAATGATGCCCATAATCACTGAGCCGATTGCCAGCAGCCTGGAGATATTCAGCCGGAATATCCATACCGATAGACACCATGCCACAACGACGCACCAATACCCTGTAGCCGCCAGTATCTCCCGGGATAGCCATGACTGCCGCCAGTGAAGGACAGAGAATGGCGCGCGTAGAGGACGCGCAAGGTGTAGTAGAGATGCTGCAAGTCCCAAAGCTCCAACGATAGCGGCTGCCAGACAAATGAAAGCGGCTCTACCGTTGAGCATTCCGATGAAGGACATCCCAACACTGGTAGGCATCAGTAGCGTAAATACAACCAGCGCCGTTTCTCCATTTTGCGATCGGTTATCCTGTAGCATGGTGTTCCGCATCAATGCGATACATTGATTACTAAATTCGGCTTCGAAGCAAATACGATTTTGCTGGCTGCTCGGACTCGGGTCTTCTTTTCAATTTCCTCAATCGGTCCAACTTCAATGGCTCCTCCGCAGCAGGCTTCGACACACGCAGGCTTTTCTCCCACTTTTAACCGATCAATACACAAATCACATTTTTGCATCAACCCATCCTGGTCGAATTGTGGTGCTCCAAATTCACATGCCCATGAACAATACCGGCAGCCAATGCAGCGGTCACGATTGACAAGAACAGCTCCAAATTCGCTCTCCCGGTAAATTGCCCCAGTCGGGCAGGCTGTCATGCAGGTGGGTGATCCACAGTGCATACAGGCTAATGAGATATACTGTAAGGGAGATTCAACGTTTTCTGGATCTACCACCGTTATAACCTGGCGGTAACGTGGACCCACGCTTCCAGGAATTTCTTGTGCGTGGGGTCGCAGGTCATGAATTGACTTGCATGCCACTTCACATGCAAAACATTGAGCACAACGATTTGCATCAAAGTAAAAAGCGTATTGCATGGTCATCCTCCTATGCTATCTTAATTCGGCCCAAGCACATCATGTAATTCGATTGGCTTGAAATTGGGTCGACGTCCGAATCAATACCTAGTTCGTTATAATTCGCTTCTGTCCAGTTTCCAGGTACATACAACCATTCAGGGCGAATAGCAGGGTTCAATTCCGCTTGAATCCGAATACTGCCTCGTGGGGATTCAACGATTGTCCAATCATCATTTCCAATTCCCAATTCATTTGCTTTTTGGGGATGAATCATCACCTTTGGAGTTGGTTCCAATTCCCGCAGCCAGGGGATTGTCCGTCTTTGACTATGGACATACATCGGTCCTGCACGTCCAGAAAATACAGTGAATGGATAGTCGCGAGCAATTTCCGGTTTACTCCGAATGGACTCAGAACTCTCTTCCCATACTGGAATCCCATCGAAACCAGCCCCTGCCAGCAGTTCTGACCAGATATGTGCCTTGCCCCCCGGCAGTGCAAACCCATCTTTCTCGTATTTTCGATAAACGATAGGCGCAAGCTCTATACCGAAGGGATGCTCGCGCAGATCATCATACGTCAACCCCGAAGTCTTTAGATCTTCATTGATATACCATACAATATCATCTGTTGGATAGACATCATTAAAACCAAGCGCCCGACCTAAATCGATCAGCATCTGGCTGTCAGATCGAGCTTCCCCAATCTGAACGACCTGTTGACGAAGACTTACCGTTGACAACCAGGCATCCCATTTAAACCATTCGGGTTCAGTTCGCTCCAAATACGTTGCAGCCGGAAGCACCAGATCAGCGAATTTGGCAGTCTCACTCATGTATGGATCTGCAACTGCCAGGTATTCAATTTTATCCAACGCTGCCCGGGTCACCTTGGGTTGAGGTAGGGTTACCATAGGATTAGCCCCTTGCATGAAAGCAACCTTGATTTTGCCTTCACTCATCATATGGATCATATCGGGGGTGGGGATCAATCCTTGTCCCATGAAAAGGAATGGGTAATGTACGTTTTCTGGTGTGTATGGAGGTACTGCAAAGAGCTCCACTGGATCCTTTCGGACATAATCTTTGATTACCCGATCTTCAAGGAAATAAGCTGGATTACGCATCGGTCCGGGTAAGGTAAAGACATCACAACCTTCGGAATCGATGTGTCCAGTGATCACGCGTAAAATTGCCAGTGCCCGCGTTGTATGCGTGACATTCACTCGCCCTTCCAGACCATGCCCTGGAATAATGCAGGCTTTCCTGGTCGTTGCATACTCCACTGCAAGTGAACGTATTACAGGTGCTTTGATTCCACAAATACTTTCTGCCCATTCGGGAGTGTAAGCAATACCCATCCGGTTCTCTCCACGTAAATGGGCGCGAAGACGAACGAGTCCCGGATCATTGGTGTAGGTATCTACAAATTTTTGATCCCACAAACCTCTTTCTGTGATCTCATACATCATACCCAACATCATCGCCAGATCAGTGCCAGGTTCGATTTGAACCACCTGATCGGCTCGGGCTGCAAGGTGGAACCGTAGTGGGTCAATCACAACCAGACGAGCTCCGCGGTCGTGGGCGTCAAAAATCTTCCGTAAAAGCGGGGCTCCAGAAAAAGTAGGTTGACGTCCCCAAAAGATCATTAGATCAGTGTGATCATAATCGTAATACAAGGGAACAGCGCCATAAGTCAGAGCTTCGGCAACAGCACGTGGAACAAAACATTCAGATGCTCCACCACTCACTTCCGTACCCATTACATGAGCCAGTCGTTGGATGTTATCGTATGGGAAGCCCCAACCAGACGCCTGCCCGCGTACAAACGCAACAGATTGGGGACCGAACTCACTCCTGGCTGCCAGCATTTTTTCAGCCAGCACTTTCAAAGCCTCTTCCCAGGAAATTTGCTCAAATTTACCACTTCCACGTGGTCCATTCCGGCGCATTGGATGGATTAGTCGACGGGGATCGTGCGCAATTTGCGCCGCAGCCAACCCTTTTGAACAGAGCGCCCCACCGGTACGAGGATCACCTGGAACCCCGTATGACCGGATAATATGATTATCTTTTACATCGACATACATGGGACACATGTTATGGCAGCCCCCGCAAATGGTGCTTACGGTATGGATTGATGGATCATTCATGTAAATCCTCCTTAGATGACAATTACTTCAACGCCTCTATATTGAATAACTGCCTTAGAACTGGTTTGAATAAATAATGGAGTTATTATTGGACACCAATTACATATCAGTATATCGTGGATCACTACGACATTTCAATGACGAAAGACATAAATTGTTTGACGATTCAACACTTGATTTTTCATTAATTGAAATGTAAAATAACGCGCTAACTATAGGGTGAACTTCCCCAGAAAAAATGGACTGCAAGTTAAGGAGGCCATATAATCAAAACGGAGGAAGTTCATGACCAGAGAGCGCAAGAAATATAGTAAAGAATTCAAACTAGAAGCCATTCGGATGTATGAGAATGGCGAACGTTCCGCATCAGAGATCGAGCGGGAATTGGGAATTACCAACGGACTGGTGGGGAAATGGAGACAGGAACTAAACCGTCAACCCAAAAAGGATGAAGCTTTTCCTGGAAACGGAAGACTGACAGATACAGAAGCACGCATCCGATAATTGGAACGAGAAAACGCCTTGTTGAAAGAGGATAAAGAGATCCTAAAAAAAGTGCTGACGATGTACTCGAAGGACGGAAGATGAAATTTCGTTTCATCGAGAAGCACAGGAATAAGTATCCAGTAGGGCGAATCTGTGCACTACTGGGTGTGAGCCGAAGTGGCTATTATGCCTGGAAGAACCGCAAACCCAGCCAGCGGGAACAAATCAATCAGGCATTGATCGATCATATTCGCCGAATCCACAGGATGAGCCGAAAGGCTTATGGCAGCCCACGAGTGTATGCACAGTTGAAAAAGCAAGGGTACACATGCAATCAGAAGACAGTAGCCCGTTTGATGCGTCAGGATGGACTCAAAGG
>JAJFTV010000132.1 GCA_021372725.1 Chloroflexota bacterium
TAATGCCAGATATTTTTATAAGGATCATGGGAAAACTCTAATTTATGTTCTGCGGGTGGCTGATTCGGATGGGTCTTTTTCCTCACTTTAGATAGTGTGGTTTTATTCAAAACACACCCCCAAAAAGATTTGTGGCATTTGTTGCGTTCAAACAACACAAACGCCACAAATATTCCCTATTTTTCCAGATTTTTCCGTGACGAGAATAGATTATAACTGATTGATATGTTTCAGAAAGTGTTGGTGGGCCGTGGAGGATTCGAACCTCCGACCAATTGATTAAGAGTAGCTTGAGAAAAATAATAACACTAATCATCTTCATTACTTACAACCTTCATTTGTTGCGTTTGCTGTGTGTATCCGTATGAAAGTTTCTCGATTTCGAGCTTTATATGCTCCCTCGAAAGATGACCGTAAAACTTGATCGTGGTGTTGATACTCTCGTGTCCCATGAGCACCTGGACAGTTGCGAGGCTCATGCGGGCTTCGAGGCATCTGCTCGCGTAGGTGTGGCGAAGATCATGGAGGTGGACATCATTTATTCCTGCCATACGGGCATATTCCAAAAACATATGAGACACCGTTTGCGGGCGCCATCGAGGAAACAGTCTTTTTCCTCTTTTTGTGATCCGTTGAAAAACCTTTTTTGCCTGTTCGTTTAGATCCACAATCCTAAACCTACCCGTCTTTGTGTTCCTGATGACAATATGATCCGGTTTGACATCTTCCTTGCGGATTAGGTTAATGAGTTCGCTGCAGCGGCATCCGGTATGCAGATATGCCTCGATCATGAGTAAGAATTCGGGATCCGGCCTGAAACCCTTGTCCTTGTTCTCCTGGACGTTGAGTATTTTTGTTATCTCCTTATCGGACAACACCCGGGGCGGTTCCCATTGTACCCTGCTTTGTTTGATTTTGGCGTAGGGATTTTTCGTAAGGTATTCGTGGTCCACACCATACTGGAAAATGCTCTTGAGGTGCCGGATATAGACGTTGAGGGATACATGCGTACACGTCTCTAGGAGCTTTTCATGAAACGATGCTATGATCAGCGAGAAACGCTTTACACTGTCTACTATAAGGGACCCCACCTTCACCTTCACTTCCGAGTCCGGGACGGGATATTCATAACCGCACAGTTTGTTCAATATCAGTTCGTCAATCCGTATTGTTTCGGGCCTCTTCCATTGATTGGCAAGTTTCAGGTAGAGCTTTTTGTATTCATCGAGGGTATATTCACCCTTCTTTTTTGAAATGAACAATATGTTTTCTTTGAGATGGTTGAGATATTCCTCTTTCTTGATGTTGTAGATCTTGATAGCCGTCGCTTCATCCCGGACACCAAGCGACACCCTTTTCATGCGGTCGTAATAAAAATAATAATAACCGTTCTGCTCACGCTTTATGATCGGATATTCGTGTCTCACGTAATCATTTATATCGCCACCACTCTTTTTTGTCAACGAACCCCCCTCTTACGGTTAATAAGGTTCAGGAGCTTGATTTTATCCTCTTCGAGCCAAGTGTCAAGTGAGGTCCGATCGATGAGCCATTTTCCGCCTTTTCGGGTTCCGTAGATCACCCCGGATCTCACATATTTCATAAGTGTTTTGTCCGAGAGGCTCACATACTGCGTCGCTTCAGCAAGAGAAAACCATCTGCGACCATCAATGATTAAGGTCTTCATCCTCTATCTCCTCAACTCCTTCCAGACCCCGCGGCCGATGAACAAAGCCGTCAACAACACAATAAGCCAGAAGATCATGTTTGGTCCGCCTTAATATGTTCCCAAAAGTAATCGTCAATTAGTTTTCCAAATTCAAGGGGCATGTCTTCCTGTTTGCTAATCTGTTCCTCAAATCGGGACAGGATAGTATCAGCTAAAACGTCCCTGCTTTTGGGCGGTGACGTGGGAAAAAATTCTTCCAACACTGCCATTAATATGGGCTTAGTTGGCACGGTCAACCGATTCTCCTCCAGTAGTCCTGATCCTGGGCAATACCCCGCTCAGCTATAACTAAGTGCTTGCGGGTATTAAATGGCTGGGCCTCGTAGAAGCTCAGAACTTTACCCTTTTTCGACGAACGCTTTAAGACCCCCTTCTTGCAGTCAAAAACGGCAAAGAGTGTTTTATGCATCCCCTGCCCCTGCCTTATCACCATCACTATTCTCGACCGATCCGATCAACGACGATAGTCTTGCCGTAGGCGCATTAAAATACAGATTTGCGATATACAAGATTTGGGCATCTAAGGTTCTAAACTCGCGTTTAGCGAGTACCGATAGCTTATCATAGAGGGGTTTGTAAGCATTGAAGTTGATAACGACTTCGATGTTGTCTACCGCGATATCGTTCTGTTTTTTTGTGACCAGTGCTTCTTCTCCGGAGATCGTCACCGGAACTTCTGCAGGTTTCGTTGCAGGTTTAAGTGGATTTGTTTCGGTTCTCTTCTCTACCTTCTTCTTCCTGCCCGCACACTGGCTCTGCGGTTTGTAAGGCGTGCCATGAATTTTTGTGTAGTGTTTCGCGCAAAGGCCATCAATCCACGCTTTCTTTTCGCATCCTTCAATACTGCATAACGGTTTTGCCATATCTTTTGCCTCCTGATTGTCGTGTACTTTCCCGCTAATTTTCTTAGCAGGGTCAGGACATTTACAATCTTTACCAATTTTATCAACAATGCTTTCAGCCACTTGCATGGGGCTGTGTAAACTATCGCTAATATTATTAGCGGTATTTACAGCGCCATTTTTACAATCATTACAACCAATGGAATAATTCTTGTCCCCTTTTACAACCTCTTTGAACTCCTTGCCACCACACATCATGCACTTCTGGTACGGAACACGGGTTGTCCGATCTATATCGCCCACGATGTTTAGGCTTTCGCATTTTGCACACACTCGGGTCATATTATTTCGTCTTAAGGATCTCTTCCGGCACCTTGCCGCTCAGATCAACCCCTGATTCCAGGATAAGCCGTATCAGTCCTTCTTTTTTGCACTGATTGACGCTCTTTTTTTTAATAACCTCTGCGAGATAAGCGGTTGCTTTTTCGTCAGCGAAAATACCGAGATCTTTCCCCAGGTCGAGGATCTCCTTGATCGTTTTTTTGTTGAGATACTCCTCATGAAGAAGCCAATCTCGGGAAAGGTCTATACCAAGGTGCGTTGCGATCGCGTGCCGGCACTTCTGGCCGAAGCTTGCTTCGACGGTTACGATGAGGGATGCCTCACGGATTGCGTTCCTCAAATCGATTGTGTCCATAACCTCAATAACCGGCCAAATCTGAAATATGGAATAGAAATATCGGCTCTCCAGATCGTCTTCGGCAGGTTCGGGTATGTAGTTGCTCGTAGCGAACCACTCCTTGACCTCATGGTTCGCGTGTATCAGCGACGCAAGTATCACACGCAGGACCTTATCATCATCAGGAGCAAACTGGGTACGGGCCACCTCGGGGATCCGCTGAACATAGAATGACTCGCGGAAGAGAACCCCGTGATTGTTATCTTTTCCAGAGGGACTGTCGCCGGAACCTTTAGGTTTCCTTGACTTCGACTTGTAACACAATGGGTTTAAACAACACCTTTCATGATAGACCTTGCCCTGGATAGTGAGTGCCGTCACAAAGGAGAAACATTTCTCACAATCCGGGAACACGTTCTCTTTTGACAAGAACAGCTCGAAGTCGTTCCACTTTACATCTTTGTAGAAGACAAAGCCGTTCGTTTTGTTCTTCTTCGCGTAAGAGGTCTTTTCCCAGTTGTCAGTCAAATAAGCATGCTGGTGCTCGATGAAACAAGCAGCGTTGAGACAACTGCCGTTCTCGCCCGTGAAATCATCACCGAAGATGGAACCCTGAACTTCGCTGTTCCTGCCACATGCCGAACAACCGGCATCTTTCAAGCTGAAAACGGCACATTTCAGACTGATCGCCATGTCGTCAATACTACGTTTAATGCTTCCTACTGTTATAAGACCGTACCGCATCTCGATCTCGTAGAATTTTTCGACCTTTTCCGGATCGATCCTAAGGAGCTGCTCGAGGACACCGAAGGCTATCTTTCCGTCTTCCCAATCCTTAAGGATCTTCTTGGGAAGCCTGAGGACCTCAACGCGCCGACGGATGTACCGGGCACTGATGCCTGATCGCTGGGCGAGATCTTCAATAGCACCGTCGCCTTTAACATCCACGTAGGCCTTGAAGCTCTGTGCTTCCTCGGCCTCTGTCAGGTTTTCCCTCAGGAGATTCTCGATCGTCATGATCTCGAAGACCTCCTGCTGAGTGACGTCCAGGATAATGGCGGGAATCGTTTCGATAGAGGCAGCTGCTGCAGCGCGCCATCTCCGTTCCCCGGCTATGATCTCATATTTCTCCTTTCCTTCGAGGTTGACCCGGGGGCTGACTATGATCGGCTGCAGAACACCCTTTTCCTTGACCGACGCGGTAAGGTCCGCGAAGGCACCGTTGAAATTCATCCTACGGGGGTTGTTCGGATTCGGCGATATTACGTCCAGAGGCAAGTACGAAACATTCTCCATTTTGGCATATTGGTCAGCCAAACATGTCGCCTTGACAGCCTTACCCTGATTCTTCCCGATGTCCGGGAATACTTCCTCCACTGAAGGGGTCGGGGACGGTAAGCTTTTAGATCCCTTGGGTGCCTTACTTTTCTTTACCGGCATGGCTGTCCTCCAGCATTATTGGAGGCCCGGCTCCGGGATGGCAGGACCGGGCCCCTGGGGGAATTATGAGAAGCGCCTGATGCACCGCTTGATGATCTGATCGTGATCGGGTTTATCTTATTGAGGGCCAGGTTGAAGAGTCCCACATTGTGATTCCTGACAAAAAACCGTGACTTGTATTCCTGCCCGTCACAATCGATAAAGGTCATTTCGAATACAAGTGAATCCTCCCGTTGTTCCACGCTAAGAATGCTCTGGATGAAGATCTCCTTCCCTTGCTCACTCATCATCACCCTCGCTTTCGTCTTTTTTCTTCTCATCGGCCGCTTGCTCGAGCGGCGTCCGACCGCTCCTAAGCGGCATGATCCCACACCGATAATCACCAGAATCGATCACGACAACCCCGTATCTGTCCGGGTAACTGACCACAATCTGGTCGATTTCGATATGCTCTACGGCATCGAGAAGGAACTTCAGGTTGAACTCCATATCGAAAGGAGTCTCGTTCTTGAACTCGCAATCAATGGTTTCCTGGGCATACCCCTTGTCCGATTCGATACGGACCGTCAGGCCGCTATTAAATGTCCTTGTAAGCCTTACCGGGTCTGTCTTCGTTGCGATTGGCGCCATCCTTTTCAGGCAGTCAAGAAACTGAACGCGAGCGATAAAGATAAGGTTGTCATTTTCCGCATTGAACAGAACATTTTCATAATCCGGATAAGCCCCCGAAAGAGTCCTCAGGATAACCGTTACCCTGGGTGTCATGAACTGAACCTTCTCATTGTTGATGATCACCCCGACCGTGTCGTTGTTCTCTATTAACTCCTTCAGGATTTTAACGTTCCTTCCGGGAATGATTATCTGGGGAGAGTCAGGAATGTCTCCAATATCCTTTTTAAGAACCGCCATGCGGAAACCATCGGTTCCACACACCTGGAATTGGCCTCCTTTGACTTGCATGAGCATGCCGGTAAGGACATATCGTGTCTCATCGGAGGAGACCGCATAAAGGACCTTGCCTATACCTCTCAGGATATCATTGCCGGTAAGCGTGAAGGCCTCCTCGGCGTTTAATATCTTCACCTCCGGGAAGTCCTTCGGATCGAAGAGGGCAAGCCCGATTTCAACTCTTCCCTGTTCTATCTTGAGGACATTGTCGCTGCCATCTCGGGTGAACGTCACTTCCTGGTTACTGAGATTACCAAGGATCTCTGAAAGTGTGCCGGCGGGGATGACAATCTTCTTGCCTCCACCTTCGTAGTTTACCAGCCCCGTGACTGCGGATATTTCAAGATCCGTGGCCGAGATCGTTTTACCGGACAGGTCAAACAAAAGCGTTTGGCATATTGGCAGGAGTGTTCTGACCTTGGTGATCCCCTTTATCAGATTGACTTTCCCCTGCAAGTACTCCCGATCAAACGTTATTTTCATGGCATCTCCTGTCCGGACTCATGCCGGGCGTTAAAAGATGTGCGAGTGTCCTCCTGTTGTACGTTATTGCCTAAATTAAGCATGGTCATGGTAATCACGACGAACAGCATAATTGCAACCAGAATGCCGTAAAAGACCTCCGCAATAAATTCATTATCAATGTTCAATGTTGCCTCCCACATGTGCTCCTGGCGCTTGATATACCGCCAGGTAATCTCTCGGGGCCGCTGAATAGCGGTGAGTTATTCATCATCTTTTCACCGCTATTGCTTCCATAAGCGTTTCGTATTTAAGTTGGATTTTTTCGCGTTCAGCCCGCTCACGTTCCAGGGCTATTTCATATGCCTCTTTCTTTGGCCTCAACTCACAATTCCGGGAAAGAGCCATATAGCGTGTGGGTATCCAGTTAAAACAAATATCTTCCAGGACTGCAATGTGGTCAGGATCGATATTTTTTCGACCACCGTTTAAGCCCTCCGTGAAATGTGATTGTTGGTATTCATAATTGGTTCGCCGCTTGATTTCATTTATGATTTCCTTATCCGTTAGAGGACTGCAGTCCCGGCAAAGCCTTAAGGCGTTCCTGAGGGATTTACATTTTCTGACAATAAGCTCGTCCGTAACATCATCAGGATCTACAACAAAATTAAGCGCCTCTTGAGCCATTTTCCCCCCTATCGGAATCTATCGGAAAATGTTTCCGATGCTTTCCCATACGGAATTTAATAAGCTTATTTTCAATGAATAAACTGAATGAATCTAAAAGGATTGACAAAAACCCCCGCCCCGTGACAAAATCATCTTGTCTAGAGAGTGAACTGCCACATTTGCTGGCGGGGGGTATTCTCATTGAAAATGGTAAAAGAAAGGCAAGGGGTTTCCTGGAAGGGTCTTTGAACACGCTCTTGCGATGCGTGGTCCCCTTGCCTTGCATGACACTGGAGACATGATGGGTAATCAAAATAACATCAGAATATGTCCCAACCGTAGCTATGGTGTGAATTCTAAGATTGTTTCCATTGTTTCCGGTAATCCCTTCCATTGGAAACAAGAATAATCAATGGTTAATATTTTGTCAAGAATTTTTTTTTACCGTTTAATATATTAGTTCAGTTTAAATGTATGATAAATAAATATATCAAAGAGTTACGAAAAGAACTGAAGCTAAACCAGGCTGATTTCGCAAAAGCCATTGGCATAAAACAAAGCACGCTCTCGGTTATAGAGTCTGGTGGAGGGGTGACAGAGCATGTTATCACAACCATTTGCGTTGTCTATAATGTCAATCGCACATGGCTTGAAACAGGCACTGGACAAATATTCGCCGTATCCCAAACGGGAGGTCCTTCCCGGGAAGCCCTGATGATCGCCCAGGGGCTCGAACATTACAAGGTAACGGGCAGGCCCATCCATGAGGTCGAAGAGATCCGGGAGATGCTCAATGCATTATTGGAGATCCTCACATCCGAGAACGAAACTGTTAAATATGCAATAAAGTCTAACCTTGTTGCATTTCAACACACCGTCAGAAGCGACAACAAAATAATTAGCCAGGATAACAACATCAGGCGCCTAAGGGCTGAAATAAATGAACTTAAAAACTCCCTGAAAAATCCAACTAGCTCAAGACCTGGAGGCTCCGACACAGAGAGTGACTTTAAAACCCAGGGAACACCACGGGAGAGGAAACATCCAAAGGACACACATCGGGCGGGCGGAAAATGACAATAATTGAAGGGGGTCTACACGACGGCGAGG
>JAJFTV010000152.1 GCA_021372725.1 Chloroflexota bacterium
AAAATATATCAGATCCGCCCGAAGAAAAGCCTGGGACAAAATTTTCTATGGGATCCCAACATTCTGGACCGCATTGTACAGGCTGCTGAACTGCCGGAAAACGCACAAGTATTGGAGATTGGTCCCGGTGTGGGCACCCTCACGCGCCACCTGGCCGAGGCTGCACAATTGGTGAAAACAGTCGAAATAGACCGTAGTCTAAAGCCTGCCCTGGATGATGTGTTGGCCCCTTACCCCAACGTGGAAATCATCATTGGCGACATATTAAAGCTTGCTCCCTCCGCGATCATGCCAACGGATGGTTATTTTGTGATCGCCAATATCCCATTTTATATCACCTCAGCGCTCATCCGGCACTTGCTGGAATCCCCCTCCAAACCGGTCAGAATGGTGCTTACCATACAGGATGAAGTGGCAAAGCGTATTTGTGAGACCCCCGGCGATATGAGCCTGTTGGCCTTGAGTGTGCAAGTATATGGCAAGCCGAGCCTTGAATACAAAATTCCGGCCGGGTCATTTTTCCCGGTGCCGGATGTGGATTCTGCGGTGCTGCGGGTGGATCTGTACAGCCAACCCCGCATCCCCGCTGACCAGCTTGACCTGTTTTTCCGGCTGGCCAAAGCGGGCTTTCACCAGAAACGAAAAAAAATCCGTAATGCCCTTGCTGAAGGCTTGCGGATGCCCGTCGAAAAGGTGGAAAATACGCTGATCCTGGCAGGAATTGACCCGGCAGCCAGGGCTCAAATGCTGGATCTGAATGAGTGGGCCAGCCTGGTAAAGATTTGGCCCGCCCAATTCCCCGGCTAATGATTTATATCCACCGGCTTGACGCCGCGATGAATCCACAGCAATTGCCAAACCCGGATGGCGGCCTCGACCTGGATGCGAAACGACATTTTTGAGGTTCCAAAACGCCTTTCCGAGAAATAAATCGGTATTTCCTTGAAACGATAACCCATCCGGTGGGCAACATAAGCCATTTCCACCTGAAAAACGTAGCCGTTTGAGCGGATGGAATCCAGCGGCATATTTTCCAGCACTGATCGTCTCCAAAGCCTGAAACCACCGGTACCATCTTTCACCGGCAGGTTGAGAATGATCCTGGTATACAGATTCCCAAAGGAAGACAATCCCTTTCGCCATGCCGGCCAGTTTTCGTCAAGACCTCCACCGGCAATGTAGCGGGAACCCACGGCCACATCGCTTTCCTCCAAAGCAGCGGCCAGCTCCAGAATCTTCCTGGGGGGGTGAGAAAAATCGGCATCCATTTGGCCGATTGCATCCGCATTGGTTTCAAGTACCTGCCTGAAACCTTGAATATACGCAGTCCCCAGTCCTAATTTTCCCTTCCGGTGCATAACCGACAGCCGGCCGGGATAGTCGAGAGCCAGCTTCTCGGCGATCTCACCGGTGCCATCCGGGCTGCCATCATCCACAATCAACAGGCTGACCGGGGCAGGAAGATCCAAAACGGTAGCGGCAATTTGAGGCAGATTCTCCGCTTCGTTATAGGTAGGCATAATCATTGTGATATTCACAATTTGTACTCGTTTCTCATGAATTGACAGCCTCAAGAAGCTGCCCTGCAAAGTGCATAATTGATACCACAATAATCAGATGCGTGCGCAGATTTTTAGAAGCAGTTGTGGGAAATAAAAAATAGCTCAGGAAATCCAACCCGAAGAAGCCGTCCAGGATTTAGGCGGATTTTCCGATAAATAGAATAATGGGCAGAAGAAAGTATTGAGGTAAGAAATAACTTCAAAAAAATTCTGGGGTGCATCCATAATTTGATTTCGCCTTAACAACGCTGTCCACATAGACTGTTTTTGATTTGCATATTCTTCTGATAATGCAATTGGAGTCTCTCCCGGAAAAGTCGTTTGACGATGAATGAATGTTTGAGAAACAGCCTTTTGCAATGTGTCAAAATCAAAACTCCTGAAATTCGCCAAGAACCATACATCATAATAATCTTTCAATCTGCTATTAATCATTCCCAGATATACCATTGATTGCAGCTTTTCTGCAATAATTGTCTCAATTGGGTAGACACTTATCTGTGGGATGGGCATATTTTTTATGATTACTGGAAAAGATATCTCTTGAGGTGCAGGTGTGACGATGTCCGCAAACCCAATATCGATTTGGATAGGAATTTCAGCTTTTCCAAGGTATCCAAGGATCTTTACTCGAATACCTTGATATTTTGCATCCTCTTTAATAATTTCACCTTTTACGTTGGTAGAATCAAATACTATCCCATCATCTTCTACCGCTTGTCCACACACGTTCTGAAAAATCTTTTCTAAATTAGCGATAGAATTCTCTGTATATCCCAGAAAGTCAAGATCCCTCGTTGCGCGTTTTATCGGAGCCTGCATCGCCAGCAGCGCAAATGCACCTTTTAAAACAAAATTCTTGCAATACGACGAGATACTCAACCGGTACAGAAAACGCTCCATCCCATAATATTGGAGGAATTCGCTAAAGGGTCGATTTTCTTTTATTGAGATATTCAGTAACCGTTGATAAATAGATGGTATTCTCCCTCTGGTTTTGTTCAAATCAAGGCCTCCAGGTAAGGTGAGATAATTTTCTCTACCCTATTAATCCGTGCATAAATCAAAAGAGCATTCAAATTACACTCCGGACTTTTTAGATAATCTCTGAGTGCATCTAGAGCGGTTTCCATACCAACCTTGTTACGGAATTTAAAACAATCTGCAATAGTCTTTTCTCTGCAATAGATCTTTACTGAAAAACCATTTATTTGTTGTTCAGTTATCCCAGCCGAATATACCTTATCTGAAGGCCAGATTATATCGAGAGGTGGAAACTCTATTCGCGGCTTTTCAGCAGATTGGGGCAATGCGATATAAACCTTGTGTGGAATTTGAGTCGACAGTTTATAAAAATACAATGCCGAGATAAGGCAAATTACCGCCTGGGGGATTCGGATAACAACACGAATAAAATCAGGATTACTAGAATGTTCCTGACTTGATAGTTGATATACACCCCGGCTGAGTCGACGAATTAAACCCTTATCCAGCAACTCATAAAGAACTCGTGGAGCAATCCCGAGAGCTATTGCTTGGCTAGTTCTGAGAATTCCATTATGAGTGGAAAATATTTTCAGAGATTTCTCAATAGATTTTTTCATATTTGTATAATATTAACTGTAACTATTTGTTTTTACAGTTAATATTATACAATCTTTTTTAGATAATATGCCTACAGAAATAATTATAGAAAATATCTCTTACCCAATATTGCATTACAATAGTGTGTTAGAACCTGATTGGATGATTAAACATGAAGATTGTAAATCTATTCTTATCGCTTTCTCTTATCGGTATCACGGCTTTCAACCCTTTGCCGGTTTCATCTGCCACAGCGCAGGTGAGTGCCGAGGAACCCTACAGCGGCGACACGCTTTGTCTGCCAGGTGCTTACCTGAACAATTCGCAAGATTGCCTGCCATACGGGCCGTCCGAATACATCACTGATCTGGCTGAAAAGGGCATTGAATATCCGCTTACCCCGCTGAACAGTAAAAAGATCGATGCTTCCCTGGGTATATTGGATTACTCCATCGCCAAAATTAATGTCTTCCCGCCCGATAGGGCTGCCATTTATTCCAGTGTAGAGGATGCCTCAGGGGGTGGTTCGCCCGTCAAGTACATGCAGGCCGGGCAATTACTGTATGTGTCTTACTCCGGGATGGCCAATGTGGACGGTAATGATTATGTATTGACAGCCAGCGGCGGGTGGATGCGTGCCTCACCGGCGAGTTATATATCATTCCGGGGGGTTGTCTTTGATCAGCCTCCGCGCACTTCATTTGGGTGGATTGTGGAAAGTACTTATCCACTGACCGCACCCTCTTACAACGCCCCCCAGTTGGAAACACAGGTCAATCGCGAAGACCTGGTGCAGATTTATGACATCGCCCAGGCTGATGGGGTGGATTACTACATGATCGGGTTTAATGAATGGGTACAGCGCCGTTATATCCGCCAACTGGTGGTCAACACTACTCCCCCCGAGGGTGTAGAAGGCGGACGCTGGATTGAACTCAATCTTTACGAACAAACTTTGGCCGCTTATGATAATTACCAGCTTAAATATGCCACCTTGATCGCATCGGGTGTGGATCCGTACTTTACCCGCCCCGGTTTGTTCCAAATCAAAGAAAAGAAACCCACCGAGACAATGACCGGAGCTTTTGCTGCGGATCGATCAGATTATTATTATCTGGAAGCTGTACCCTGGACCATGTACTTTGATGAAGCCAGGGCCATTCACGGCGCTTACTGGCGCGCCTGGCTGGGTTATCCACAATCACACGGCTGTGTGAATATGTCGGTGGCGGATTCTCACTGGATCTATGACTGGGCCAATGTAGGTGATTGGGTCTATGTGTGGGACCCATCGGGCGAAACGCCCACCGATCCGGCACTGTACACGGAAGGCGGAGCGTAGAACTTTCAGAGGTCAGGGCAGCAGGGTAATCGCTACGCTCGAAAGAGCAATTGTTCCCGGAATGCGGTTGTTGCTTTCCTGGCGCATAGAAAGACGAGCCTGGGTCTGTTGATCTACATCAAAAGCCAGGGCAATGACAAAGGGAGTATAAGTTTCCCCTGCGGATGGCGGGTCCAGATGCAATTCGCGTTTCACAAGTATCGCCCCGTTTTCATCCAGCAGTTCAATGATGACGGGGTTATTGTTTAAGGCAGCCACCCGTCCGCTCACCACAAACCTGTCCCCTTGAATCTCATCCCCTTCATCCGGCGAGTCGATGATAAAGGGTGCGTAAGGATGTTGGGCAGGGTGGATCTCATTATTCCCAATGGAAAGCAGAATGATATCGACGGAAGAAAGAGCCAGAATCCGCCCCTGGAGATCGTAAGTTTGCAGGATCAGGCGCGCGTTTTCTGCAACAGTAGAGATGGAGAAATTGAGTGTGGGCGTGATCAGCAAACGGTTGTATTCACTCAAATGGTAATCAAGCACCGCGGAATAAAAAGCCTTCTGGTCTTCACCCATTAAGGATAGATAGGCCAGTTTATCCTCTCCGCGCGTGATGGATGCCTGTATCTTATAGGGTGATGTAATTTTGGAGGACAGACCCGGCTGAATAATGCTCAATACCGCCCCCGGGGGGTTGGAGGTGGCTGTGATGGTAGGGGATGCAGTAGGGATGTGTGTGAAGTGCGGTGAAGGACCTTTGGTAGGTGTCAGCGTAATGGTTGGTGTGGATGTGACCGTAAAAGTGGGGTGGATGGGTAAGGTTCCGGTCTGCGGGATGCCCGTACTGTCATCGATCCAAACGACCGGTGTGGCAGTGCTGTTTGGGATTATTGAAATGGCCGGCGTAGTCTCGAGGATCTGAACGGTCTCAGTGATCAAAGTCAGAACAGGTTCTGTCGCAGCCGTTTCCGTAAATACAGATGTTATACCTTGTGCTACACTTGCGGGTGCAGTTGCGCAACCGTGGAGCAGGATCAAACCTGTGACGCAAATCACCTGAAACCAAATCCATCGATATGGGTGGGATTGCTGGTTCATAGAAATCCTGTCGGGTTCTTTGGTTGCTGATACTGCAATTTTGATGCCTTTGCGTTGATGACAGAGTGATTATAGCCCAAAATAAAAATGATCTCCGTCTTGCAATCGAAAGGCGAAGATCATTTCATTTACAGAATAAAAAGGGTATTCAGGTTATTTGTTAACCTGGAATTTGGTAATCCCCTTTTGAATGAAATCACGGATTTGTTCGGCGGCAGCCAGGCCGGCATTGATATTGGCTTCTTCGGTTTGGGCGCCCATTTTCTTGGGTGTAAAGTAAAAACGGCCGGGGAATTTTTCGACAATTTCTGCGGCATTTGCCGGAGCAATATCAGACAGGTAAGTGAAGTCTTTTCTGTCTTCAAAGATCTTGAGCAGATCTTTTTCATCGATGACCTCACCACGCGCCGCGTTGACCAATACTGCATTTTTAGGCATGCTGCTCATCAGTTCATAATTGATCGAGCCGACGGTCTCAGGGGTGGCCGGGATGTGCAGTGATACATACTGGCACTTCTTGAAAAGTTCCTTTACGCTGGTCACCGCTGTCACGCCGTCTTTCTGGATAGCATCAACAGGAATATAGGGATCGAATGCGAAAATTTCCATCCCGAAGCCTTTGGCAATGCGGGCCACATTCCGGCCAACGTTTCCATAAGCATGGAGACCCAGTCTCTTTCCCATTAATTCGCTGCCTGATTTACCGTCAAATTGGCCGCGGGCTTTGTAGACCATCATTCCCAGCACCAGTTCAGCCACCGCATTGGCGTTCTGCCCGGGGGTGTTCATGACAACTACTTTCTTCTCGGTGGCCGCTTCGAGGTCGATATTATCATAGCCTGCACCGGCGCGGACGACGATCTTCAGTTTTTTGGCAGCATCCAGCACTTCGCGGGTAATTTTGTCAGAGCGAACAATCAGGGCATCCACATCTGCTACGGCTTCCAGAAGCTGTGACTTGTCGGTATATTTTTCGAGCAGTTTCAGTTCAAAACCGGCAGCTTCCACAATTTTTCGAATGCCATCCACTGCTACGGGCGCAAACGGTTTGTCGGTGGCTATTAAAACCTTTGTCATGGATATCTCCTATCGAAATCTTCCGTTTAGTGACTCTTCTCGAAGTCTTTCAGGCAATCCACAAGCGCCTGTACACTATCGAGGGGCAGGGCATTATAGAGGGAAGCGCGGAAACCGCCCACCGAGCGATGACCCTTGATGCCTTCCATGCCACGTGCTTTGGCAAAGTCAAGCAGGTCTTTTTCCAGCTCGGCATATTCGGGTTTCAAAACAAAAGTGACATTCATGCGTGAGCGGCTGTCAGTTTCGGCAACGGGGTTGATGAGCTTGTTGCGTTCCAGTTCGGCATACAGCAGATTAGCTTTTTCAGTGTCGCGTTTTTCCATTTCTTTCACGCCGCCCTGGGCCTTCACCCACTTCAACGTTTCCAACATGGTGAAAACGCAGACAACCGGCGGCGTATTGTACATGGATCCGCTTTCGATATGGGTTCTATAATCCACCATGGCTGGCAGCTTGCGGTCTACTTTCCCAAGAATATCTTCCCTGACGATCACGAAGGTTACACCGGCAGGTCCCATATTTTTCTGAGCACCACCGTAGATCAAGCCATATTTCGAAACATCCACCGGCCGGCTGAGAATATCGGATGACATATCTGCAACCAGCGGAACAGGTGAATCAAGATCGGTCAGGATTTCGGTGCCGAAGATTGTGTTGTTGGTGGTAATGTGGAAATAATCTGCATCGGTGGGAATGGTATATCCTTTGGGGATATAACTGTAATTCTTGTCTTTTGAGGAGGCAACGACAACGACCTCGCCAAAAAGCTCGGCTTCCTTCTTGGCTTTGGAAGCCCAGGAGCCGGTCACCAGATAGGCTGCTTTTTTATTCAGCAGATTGTAGGGGACATGAAAAAACTGGGTACTTGCCCCGCCGCCTACAAATAAAACCTGATAGCCTTCTGGAACCGAAAGCAGTTCTTTGAACAGGGCAATGGCATCCACCATCACTGCGTCAAATTCCTTGCTGCGATGGGATACCTCCAAAATCGATAACCCCGTGCCCTTGAAATCTTTAATTGCTTCCAGGGTATTGTCAATTGCAATTTGCGGCAGGATGGCAGGACCAGCATTAAAGTTGTACTTTTTCATTAATGTTTACCTTACCTTTCTCAGGTGGTTATTGGATTGGATCGAACTCAATATTCATAATTATAAAACAATAATGATCCCCTACACTTTGATAATGCAGTGTAAAAAAGCACCATTCTAGTGAATTTCATCATATCAATATGATGTAAAATACGGATCGATTATGGCGACTAATAAACCAATCAACATTTCACCACGACTGCTTCGGTCTGAACCCATGCAACGCTGCAAACTGGGCGTGTGCAAGGCTGCCTGCTGTCTGTATGGGGTCTGGCTGGATGTAATGGAAACACGGGATTTGATATCGAATGCAAAATGGATCCAGCCGTTTATCACCAACGGAATTCAGGAACCGGCTGACTGGTTTGATGGAAGAACAGATCACGACCCGTCCAGCCCCTCTCACAAAGTAATGCACAGCCTTGTCATCACAGATGAAAATCATTACGGGGGTATGGCATGCGTCTTTCTGCGAGATGATTACAAATGCGCCCTACAATCTGCAGCGATTTACCATCAATTTCATCCCTGGCGCTTCAAGCCGTTCTACTGTATTCTCCATCCGCTCTATCTGGACGAGAATGGGCAGATCACGCTGGACGATACCACCTCGCTGCTGGAAGAACCCGGAAGCTGCTTGCGCCCCGCAGACCACCTCATTCCACTGGTTGAGACGTTTGAGCCGGAACTGCGCTATTTACTGGGGGATAAAAAGTATGCGGAGATACTGGAAAGGGCCAAAACAGGAAATAACGTATCGTGATTGTTTCACTCACTCCTTTGCACCCGCCCTCAAGGGCAGAGAATACTTTTCCGTTATAATTTGAACACAATGCGCACCAGGGTTTGGACGGTTATTAAAACTTTACTGATCACGATGGCTGCCGGTTTGATCCTTTCCCGTTCCACCTTTCAGGCAAATAATACAGTCGAATCGGTACGGCGGTATACCCGAAGTATTGAATTTGACTATGTCAACTGGACGATCCAGTCATTATTTATCAAGAATAAAAGTACATCTCTTGGCCTGAACAGGTATCTATCTGACGAAGAGGGTCGTGAAATTGTTAACGCTTATTTTCGGCAGGTGGATGAAATCAATGCCCTGCGCAGTGAAATTTCTGCCATTTATGCAGACCCGGAAATTACCGATCCCGGCAAGATGGCAGAGGATGCAAACCGCCGGCTGGCCGAGATGGAAGATGAAAACAAACAGATGGCTGCCCTGTGCGAAACGGTTTTGCAACAGCAGGTCAGTACAGTAGCGGCTGAAATGGGTCTCTCAGCCGGTGGTCAGTTAATCCCCCCTTTGCTGTACCATGTGACGCCGCTTCCCATGGCGCTCATCGTCTCACCACGCGATACCATCCGTCAGGATGCCGATATTTCGCTGCTGGCAGATCTTTCATTGGAAGACATTGTTGATCTCGAGCAGCACATTGAACAAGAGATGGATGTATCCGCACTGGTGGTCAATATCGGCGGGGTGGGTATTTATCCGACCATGGTATTGCGCAGCACCGATTTATCCTGGATGATTGAAACGATTGCCCATGAATGGGTACACAACTTTCTGACCCTGCGTCCGATGGGTATGCTTTATGAGAGTACGCCTGAAATGCGGACGATGAATGAGACAACCGCCAACCTGGCCGGAAAGGAAATTGCGCTGCGTGTTTATGAACGTTTTTATCCGCAATTCGTTCCCCAGGAAACGACCGGGGATGAGGAGAATCCCGCCGAAGAAACCGCCGAACCGCCGGAATTTGATTATCGTGCCGAGATGCATGAAACACGTGTCACAGTCGACCAACTGCTTCAGGACGGTAAAATCGGGGAAGCCGAGCAGTATATGGAAACACGCAGACTATTCTTCCGGGAGCACGGCTATCAGATCCGGCGCATCAACCAGGCTTATTTCGCTTTCTATGGAGCTTATGCAGATGAACCGGGGGGGCAGGCCGGCGAAGACCCGGTGGGCCCGGCAGTCAGAAAATTACGCCAACAAAGTGATTCGCTGGCGAAATTCCTCAACCGGATTTCGTGGATGACTTCATTTGACAACCTGCAAAAGGAAGTATCCGGTGGGCAGTAGGGCCAGTTCTGCCTTTCCTATGAGAATGAATGGTGAAACAAACTAGAAGTCGTCCGAAAACGAGTTGATGTTGTCAGAACCGGTCTCCCCGTCGAGCAAATCCGGCAGATCTTTTTCTATCTGATCCGGTGATTGACCGGTTTCCAGGCGGTGAACGACCTCATCAAATTCCGGGCCCAACTCTTCACCGGTTTCATCGCTCATCTGGCGCATCATTCTTCCCAATGCACGTGGATCATCATCCAGGGCATCCAGATTCCTTGCATCCGACATATCTTCAAGGCGTCCTGAAGCAGATTTTGCAACCCGGATACGGCCAATTTTCCGCCGGACGTTAATACTCTCACAATATGGGCAAACCGGCTGTGCCTTTTCGTATTCATCATAACGAAAAAACAGTGCAAACCTTTTCCGGCAGTTCAGGCAAATGTAATCATAATTGGGCATCTGATCCTCTCGGCATTTTTATCAGTAGTAACGCTCTCTGCAATATTTTACGACAGAATGCACCGAGGGAACAAACCACTCACGCGGAGATGCAGAGTACGCGGAGAATATGAGAGAAATTTCTTCTTCAAGAGCATGCGGCTTCATGATGATTTGCCCTTCATTAAACGTTTGGCAGCCCGCCCGAAGTCGCTTTCAAAGCCGCGATCTTGCACAACAATGATAGCATCGAAGTTGTAATAATCGACTTCACGGCTGACAAGCCGCCCTCTCATTTTGAACTATTCGAAAATTTCGAATAGTTGCCAGTTCCTGTAATTTCCGAATTGGAAAATCTCTTTCAAGTGGTAATTGACTGTATTTACTTCCACATCGAATAATTCAGCCATACGGCGTTGACTGAGCCAAAAACTTTCATCCTGAAAATAGACCTCTACCTTTGCCACTCCATTGGGAGTATGTATAGAATGATCTCACCTTCGCGAGGTTGGCGATTCTCTTCCATTTTCACCTCTTTTGCTGGTTCACACGGAGACGCGAAGCCGCGCAGGGTTGGTAGTCGTTTACAATCCGGTGTAAACCTTCCTTCAATGTAGATGATCCAAAATTTATCAACAATCCGACGGGAAGTTTCAGTAATCGCAGATAGGTCAATACTTGCTTGCTGTGAACAGGGGCCAATTTTTCCACTGATTTTAGTTCCACAATTACGATTCCTTCCACCAGTAAATCTACTTTTAACCCTTCGTTGAAATGCATCCCGTCATAATCGAACGAGATGATCTTTTGTCTCTCCACAGCCAACCCGCGTTTTATCAATTCACGTTCCAACACAGCTTCATAAACAGATTCCAGTAAACCAGGACCCAGTCCGGTATGGATTTTGTAAGCAGCATCAACATTGCTTCCTGAAATTTCATCAATATCTTGCATATTGTTTTCCCTCTTATTTTCTCCGCGCTCTCTGCGTCTCCGCGTGAAATAATTCAACTGCATTCTCCGCGCTCTCCGCGTGAGTATCTGGGAACTCCCTTGGTAAAAATTGTCGAACAGAAGAAACCTGTTATCGGAATTATAACCATAAAAATATTCCTCCCGTTTCTGAACAACAGATTTCTTTTCATCGCTTCCCCTGGCAATCAGATGCTATGTAAAACAAAAACAGTAATTAGGTTCTTTTCTTGTCATTTTTATATTATTCATTCATATTTGACCGAACACTGGGATATAATCTCTCTATTCTCTGATCTCCAGACAAACCAATGGAAAATGACATTTTCACCCCCCAACTGCTTCCAAAATATCCACTGATGGTCGTTATTTCCGGTCCCTCCGGGATCGGTAAAGACACGGTTGTCCGCCTGCTGGAAAAGAGGCAGAATTCTTTTCACTTTGTCGTCACCGCAGCCAGTCGCAGCCCGCGCGCCGGAGAGGTTGACGGGGTCGACTATCTATTCGTCAGCAAGGAACGATTCAGGGAAATGATCGACAACAACGAGCTGATCGAATACGCCGAGGTTTACAGCGAGTACAAGGGCATCCCGCGGGCACACGTGGAGGAAGCCCTGCACAGCGGAAAAGACGTCCTCCTGCGACTGGATGTACAGGGAGCGGCCCGCATCCGGGCGCTGTTTCCGGAAGCCGTGCTGATCTTTTTACTGCCCGAAAATGATGAAAAATGGCTGGAGCGGCTGCAAAATCGCCACACAGAAACCGAAGAGAAATTACGCATTCGCTGCGACGCCGCCCGCGATGAATTAAAATACTTGCCCATATTTGATTATGCGGTGGTGAATGAAACCGGCAAACTGGAAACCACCGTCGATATTGTCATGTCCATTCTGCAAACCGAACACAGCCGTATTCACCCCCGAAAGATTTCCCTATGAGCGAAATTCTGCCAAACCAGCCACGCCCTCCGCAGCAAGAAAACTCTTCGGGCAACGGTACTTCACCTGCCCAACCGCGGCAGGTTCGTGTAAGTTTTCAACCCAGGGACAAACGCCCACTGGTAAGCTGGATCCTGCTCGGAGTAACCGTATTCATTTATATCCTGCAGGTCTTAAGCGAGAATTTATTCGGCACGGACTTGCTTCTTTTGTACGGTGCGAAAATCAATGAACTGATCTACCAGGGACAGGTTTGGCGTCTGATAACACCCATGTTCCTGCATGGTTCACTTATGCATATTGCCTTCAATATGTACGCCCTGTATGTCATCGGACCCGGGCTTGAGCTTTACTATGGTCATCTACGATTTCTCGTTCTGTATCTGGTGGCTGGATTTGCCGGAAATGTATTGTCGCTTGTATTTACATCCTCCGCGTCACTGGGGGCATCCACGGCAATTTTCGGCTTAATCGCCGCCCAGGGCATCTTCATTTACCGCAACAAGCTCCTGTTTGGCAAAAGAACAAAGTCCATGTTGACAAATATCGTGATGATCGTGGTTGTAAACCTCATCCTTGGATTACAACCAGGCATCGACAACTGGGGTCACCTCGGCGGGCTGCTGGGCGGAGCATTGTTTGCCTGGTTTTCAGGACCGGAATTCGCTATCAAGCAGGAGAGCTGGGGATTGGCACTTGAAAACAAGCGCACCAATGATGAGACCTGGCGAACATTGATCTTAACCGCGGTGTTGTTCAGCGCAATTGCCCTGGTAAAGATCATGCTTTTCCAATAATTCATCCATCTCATCAAAAAATCACATCACTCAGGCAAGTTCTGTCCCC
This sequence comes from Chloroflexota bacterium, assembly GCA_021372725.1. Lineage (GTDB taxonomy): Bacteria > Chloroflexota > Anaerolineae > Anaerolineales > Anaerolineaceae > JAJFTV01. The sequence goes on from JAJFTV010000152.1 coordinate 13,023, forward strand.
ATACTGAATTATTTCAGTCCTCTTCACCCGCAACAGAACGTTCCTGGCTTTCCAACCTGGATTGTTTCGATGAAGGTGAATTGGATTCAATGTTGATCAAATCCGGTATCATCGGTGAAATGGCTGCCAGAATAATCGAGACACTCCCGCAGAAAATAAACCAGGGTTGAAGGCCTAACTTCTCAACCACGGGTGCAGCCACAAGCAGCCCCAGCGGTGAAGCAACACCGCTCATGCATTGTACAAGGGAAAAGACCCGGCCTTGCATTTCAGGTTTAACAACGGCCTGTATGAGCGAAATTGCTCCACCATTCATAATCGTATTCGCCACCCCCTCTACAAAAAAGGCTCCGGCAGCCAGAAAGAAACCATTTTCAGGAGTAATCCCGATTACCACCGCCGTACAGCCCATCACCCCCATGCCTGCCAATATATTGAATATCTTGCGTCGAAAACCACCCCAAACGCTGAGGATTACCCCGCCGATGATCATCCCTGCCCCGGCAAGAGATTCAAGTACTCCCAAATGCCAGACTCCACCCTTGAAATATTCGGTGACCATCAACGGGAGGAAACTGCCGGTGGGAGCAAAAAGAAAATTGAGCACCATGGCAAAACTCAGAATAATCAGTACTCCGCGCCATCCCACCACATAACGAAATCCTTCTGCAACGTCCTGGATGACTACGCGAGGTGTAATTCGCACCACAGGTTTTCCATTGACCGGCTGCGGGATGGGTATGAATAACAACGGCCCGATAGCTATCAAGGCCGTCACAACATCCACTGCCAGCACACCCTGGATCGGCATCGTTTCCATCAGGAAAGCCCCCAGGGCGGGGCCGAGAACATTGACACCACCATCCAGAATCTGATTAATCCCCGCCACACGCGCCAGGTGTTTTTCCGGAACCAATAAAGACATGGAAGATTGCATGGCTGGAAAATGGAATGTTCCACCGAGAGAACGGAGAAAAACCAGTACATAAATATGCCACAACTGCACCGTATCGGTCCAGAATAAAAATGCGAGCACCAGGGTAGCCACTGCCACGGCTGAATCCGACAGGATGATCACCAGGCGGCGATTCCACCGGTCAACCAGGGCACCCACAAAAGGCCCCAGAAAAATCTGTGGTAAATACATCATGGTTGTCGAAGTTGCCAGTACAACCGCTGAACCGGTTTCTTTCGTCATCCACCACACCAGGGCAAAAGACACCAATCGACTGCCAAGAATGGAAAACGCCTGACCGGACCAAATGGCTATAAAACGTCCTACCCAGTTTTGTGGAATTTCTGTTTTGAGTTCTGATCCCATTATTTGTTGACCCTTTCCAGGCAGCCTGAACAGAAGCGTGAAAAAATCTTTCCGCTTGCAGGGTTGGTTAACCTGAATTGTTTATTGTTGTGATGATTGGGTAAAACCAATAAGAGTGGGTTTTACCTTGGAGAAATCACTCGATATAGACTTCTACGTGTTCACCATCTTTTTCATCGTAGACATCAAATATCTTGCCAATCGAACCTTGTTCCACGGCAGTCAGAAGTTCTTCCTTGTCCAGTCCTTCGGCTTCCGGCACAAAATGCATACCCATCTTGAGACCTGATTTCACCACACCCAATGGAAGACGAACATTGACACGAATTTTTCCTGTGCCAGTATCCGTTACCCGCATCTGAAGCCACCTGCCAGACCTGCCGGGGTAGGCCGGTGGGACAACCTGCTGGGCAGTTTTGTGTTTCCCTTCTGCACTGCTTTCATCCAGCGCCTCCAAAAGCTGTACAGCCTCTTCAGCGGTGATCTTCCCTGCCTGCACCATGGTCAGAACTTTCAACCGTTCGTCACTTGTTACCATCCTCGCTGTTTCCTTTCCAGTGGATTACAGAGCTTCACCCTTTATCCTCTTTGATTGGTTCCAGTCCACGCAAAAGGTTTTGAGCCTCGTTGGTACTGATCTTCCCTGTTTCCAAATCTTCAAGGATACGGCGTCGCTCTTCCACACTCGGGCGATAAGGGACTTCTTCCTTGCCGGGTTCATAACCCAGCGCACGGATGATTTCATTGAGGCGGTTGCGTAGTGTGGGATACGAAAGCTGCAACTCATCTTCCAGCCGTGTGAAACGCCCCTCACAACGCACAAATGCCAGTACAAATTGCAATTGATCCGGTGTCAATGCGCCAAAAGGGCTTTCAGTGGTATGAAAATGTCCTTCGATGGTTGAATCACAATTGGAACAGTATAAACGGGTGACGATGAGCGGCTCACCACATACAGGACATTTTCTGGGCATTTCAAACATGCTTCCTCCTCAATGGGTTTACATTTTCTACAAGGATGGATTGGGAAAAGTGGTTTTCATATCCCGTTCGGCATGAGACATCAGGTGTTCACCAGCCAGGATCAGTAATCTAGCTAATTTTACCAACATTTTGGATCCGTGGTGACCGGTAAATGATTTTTCTGCTTCATGAACCAGCATGTTATGCTTAACGCCCTTTTCGATCTGAATGCGCTTGTCTGCGGCTAATGCTTCATACATAGACTCAGATAACATGATCAGCCTCCTGTTTTATTAATAAATTTACATATTTATTAATAATTCTAAAGAGATTGTAACACTAAATTGAATTTTGTCAATAGTATTATTGATTATTTGAATTATTTATAAAGATTATTTAATATTATTTACATTTGCAGAAGGGATGTTAAATTGAAGGGGCAGTTGGTGAACCGGGCGTTTCCCATTTAGAAGAATAAATGGGGCGGCGCGTTGAACGGAGATTCCCAGCCTGTGCAAATCGGCTTCATCGCGAATAAAATGACACTTCCTCTGCTCCATGATACGCCGGGCATTGACCTGCCCAATACCCGGCACACGAATAAGCTGGTGATAATCAGCCTTGTTGATCTCCAGGGGACAATCACGAAGGCTATTGTTTGCCCAGATCATCTTGGGGTCCATTTCAAGCGGCAGAAATCCGCTCCGGGAAAATTCCAATTCCTCAAAGTCAAATCCATAATCCCGCAGCAAGAAATCAGATTGATACAAGCGAACCTGACGGAGTGGATGAATGGCAGACTGGTTCTCCAAAGGGGTTCCGCTAACCGGTTCAAAACCGGAATAATAAACCCGTGAAAGGTGCAAATCCTTGTGAAGAAAACTGGTAACCTGCAGCAATTCCAGATCCGTCTCATCGATGGCTCCGACGACGAACTGTGTGGTACTGGAAGGCCACCTGCCGTTCCACCCTTTCCATGCCGGGTATTCCCGGCGAATCTCCTCTACCCATTTCAAGGGGGCAAGGAGCTCTTCCAGGAATTTTTTTTGGGGTGCAAGTTTCTGCAACCGGAGAGTGGTTGGGCTTTCCAGGTTCACCGATACCCTGTCTGCAAACTGCATGGCCTGAACAACCTGGTCTTTATCCGCCCCCGGCATGATCTTCAGATGGATATAGCCCTTGAAATCAAACCGTCTGCGAAGAATTTCCGCACAAGCCAGCAGCCGATCCTGAGTCTTCATTCCACCACCGGCAATCCCTGAGCTGAGAAACAATCCCTCGACCATGCCAGCCTGCTTCAACTGCATGAAAGTTTTGGCCAATTCATCCACACTGAAGGTCTGACGGTTAAAATCACGCCCGCAGCGAAAGGCACAATAATTGCAGTTTCGTTCGCAAGCAGTGGTTAAAGCGGTCTTCAGCAACGCAATCCGCTTTCCACCCGGCATCGCAGCAAAATGAATTGGAAATGATTTTTCTTTTTGAACGCTGGCAGAATGGGTGTCCATTCTCCGGCCCGGTGACGGATTTTTTCCCTGAGGTTGGCAGCCGGGAGAATCCGCTGCCAGGTGGTAATCCATCGTATCGGTTACCTCGCTGTTCATGTACTGCCCCATCAGGCGGAGTTTATCTACACCATCCATATTGTTATTATAGAACATTAATTCTATTTATGTCAATAGAGATAGTTGAAAAAGTTCATTTTTCGACATTCACAAAGTTCTATGAAAGACCTGTCACAATCCCCCGGCCTGAACACAAGCCGATTTGAAGCGTTGTGCAGAAATTACTGCATCGCCTGAAGGGCAGGGAGGCGTCCGGATGGGTTGTACATTAATGGGGGTGAAAAACCGGAAGCAAAGCAAATGCTTCCGGTTCTAAAAAATTCAGGGAAAAAGATCAACTATAACTTGGTTTCGGCACGCGGATCCAGTGCATCGCGCAAGCCATCGCCAAACAGGTTGGAGGCCAGCACAATCAAAGTCAGCATGAGCCCTGGAAAGACTGTCATCCACCAGGCGGTGCGGATATAAGGACGCCCGTCAGCGAGCATTGCTCCCCATTCAGGGGTCGGTGGTTGAGCCCCAAGCCCCAAAAAGCTGAGGCTGGAACCGGAGAGGATGGCGCTGGAGATGCTCAGGCTGCTGATGATAATGATGGGGGCGATTACATTTGGCAGAATATGCCGGCTGATGACAGTCCAGTAATTTCCACCCAATGCGCGCGAAGCCATCACATAATCGACGTTCTTGATCGTCAACACATTGCCGCGGATCACGCGGGAATAGGTCGGCAGGCTCCCAAAACTGATCGCAATGATCACCTGATTTACCCCCGGCCCCAACAGGGACACCAGCCAGATGGCAAATATGATCCCCGGAAAGGCCAGAATCAGGTCCATGATGCGCATAATAATGTTGTCAATGATCCCGCCTGAATAACCCGAAATTAATCCTAATGGTACTCCAGCAAGAAGACTCAGAAACACCGACGCAAAACCAATCCAGAGACTCACCCGTCCGCCATAAATGATACGGGTCAAGAGATCACGGCCAAGCGCATCGGTGCCCAGCAAATATTCTCCGCTGGGCGGCTGCAGACGATCTTTGACATTTCGTTGGATCGGGTCATAACCGGCGATAACATGGGCAAAAACGGCGGCCAGGATCAAAAGGAGTAACACGACCAATCCG
>JAJFTV010000184.1 GCA_021372725.1 Chloroflexota bacterium
TATCCTGAATGTGATCGCCAGGTACGGCACCCCCGAAGAAATCAACGCCCGAGCGCAGGCTGCTCGCAGTCTGCCCGCCTTGCTGGAACGCGTGAAATCCACCCGGCCTGAATATCTTGAAGACCTGAAGTGGCTGCAAGAGCAGCGTGACCGCCAGGCATTTATTTCGATCGCAGAATACCGCCGCCAGGTGCTCGGGCCGCAGGCCGATTCGATGGATTTCAAAGATGAATTTGCGGTGACACTCGAAGTCAGCGCCCTGCAGTACTTTCCCTGGCTGATCGCCAGCGCCAAAAAGGCGATCGCGGAAAAATCACTCATGCCAGGCCGCTGGATCAAGGTACGCAAAATGAAAGAGCAGGAGGCTGATGGGGATCTTCCGGCCATTGCTGCCGCAATGGACATCATTGGAGCCAGCTACGTCGAGACCCTGGATACCAAAGGCACGGACGGCTCCAACATCCACCTGAACGGCCCGTCCACCATCACCGGTTACTTCGGGGGTGTTGGCGAGCCGAACGACTATCCGCTCAAGTGGCTGGATGAATTTCTGTATTATTACACCCATTATGGTGTCAAACAGGTGCTCAACATCAACTCCGGCACCGTGCTGGTGGGCTACCTGCTCTATCGCCTGGGGATCGACATCGAATTCAAAATCTCAGTCTTTATGGGCAATGACAACCCCTACGCCGGTCTTTGGACGCTGATCGGCGCCAAGCTGTTCGCCCGCGAAGACGGCACATCCCCGCTGATTGGCTTCAACTGGAGCAACTCGGTCAACAACGAGACCCTCGAAATCACCGCTCAAATCCGCAAGGACCTGGGCTTTGAGGATGTAGTCCGCTTTGAGCATCACATCACCGAAACGTGGAAGAGCATCGTACGCCAGCCCTACGACAGGCGGGACGAACTTGTCCAGATTGCCGATCACGTGGCAAATATTTCCGCCAAACACGAGGGTGGTGACCTGCAAATTGACAGCGAACGCGCCCATCCCTCCGATATTCTGGATTATTTTCGCGACAAGAGCGAGGTGATCGCCAGCGGCGACTGGGACGCCATGCAGCAGAACTTCCTCGACAAGTTCGATGCCACCAATCACACCGCCCGGGCCCTGACCGAAGCCGGCCTGAGCTTTGCGGCAGCCCAAAAGCTGCATTAAGTTCACCCCACCCCTTTATCCACGCCCCTCAAGGTGCGGGGAAATTGCGTACAATATGAGTGTGATCATCAAGGAGACCCACCCAAAAACCATCCTGTCCGTCTCGAAGGTTTTTCCCTATGTCATCAATCCCTATACGGGCTGCCAGCATAACTGTACGTACTGTTATGCCCGTTTTATGAAGCGATTTACCGGGCACCCGGAACCCTGGGGACAATTTGTGGATGTCAAGATTACTGCCCCCGAATTATTACAACGTGAAATCATCAGAAAAAAACCGGACAGGGTTTGGATGAGCGGAGTTTGTGATCCATACCAACCGTTGGAGGCCAAATACAAGCTGACGCGCCAATGCCTGGAAATACTGGCCCAAAATGGCTGGCCGGTCACTGTCCAGACTCGCTCTCCATTGGTTGTACGGGATATCGACATTCTAAAGAAAGGGAAAGACTTTGATGTGGGATTCAGCGTCACCACGGCGGATGATCGCATCAGGAGACTGTTTGAGCCCAGCGCTCCACCGATTGAGGCCAGGATTAAGGCGCTGGATGAGCTGCATCAGGCCGGGATCAGGACATTCGTGATGATCGCGCCCATGCTGCCTGGCGCCGAAGATCTTCCCGAGCTGCTGGCAGGCAAGGTTGACCACGTGATCCTTGACCGGATGAATTATCACCATGCCGATTGGGTGTACCGGAAATACGGGTTGCAGGACAAAATGACCGATGAATATTTTGAGGGGACGGAACGAATGCTATCCTCGGCGTTCGCGAGGATGGGAATTTCGTGCAGGTGAGTCAATACGGAATGGCAACAAGCTAAGACGTTTTTCGGAAAATGCATCGCTAATCTATCACTTCCGGGAATAGTACCATCACCAAAAGTGATAGCCGGTGTGTTACTCTGGATAATTAATCAATTCTGTTTCATTGTCATCTCTCCCGACCCATTACGATACATTGCGGTATATTCGCTTGACATTTCTCGTCGTTTCTCATATTATCAATTTAACATTTATATAGAATGTATTTCTATATATAGATCCTTCACTCAATCAAAGTGGTTCCAGTCATTTACAACCAATTTAAAAAATTTAAGGAGATCAAAATGAAAAAGGTTGTCTTTTCGCTTTTTTCCTTGTTGCTCGTCCTGGCAGTGCTGTTAGCAGCTTGCCAACCCACAGCACAGGAACCTACCTCCGCCGGCAACGTGCCAACCCAGGCATCTACCTCCGGTGAGGTTGCACCCACACAATCAATAGCAGATACACAGACACCAGTACAACCCGCAGCAACACAAGCCCCTGTAACCAACGAACCCATCCCTGGCGGCACGCTGATCTTCGCCCGTGCTTCCGAAGCCCAGGGGCTTGACCCGCACCTCCAGACCGCCTTTTCGTCCTTCCTGGTACTTGATTTCATATTTGAATCGCTCTTCACTTACGATGTAGACATGAACCTAGTCGGTCAATTGGCAGAGGATTGGTCGTGGTCAGAGGACGGAAAAATCCTGACTGTAAAACTGCGTCCCAATGTGGTCTTTCATAACGGCGATACCATGGACGCCGAGGATGTGAAGTTCTCGCTTGATCGTGTGCTCGATGAGGCAACCGGCGCTTCTGGACGATCGTATATTGTGGATGTAACTGAGATCAACGTGATTGATCCACTTACCGTGGAGCTTGTGCTTTCAAAACCAAATGCCTCCATACTCAGCGGCCTGGCAAACGCAAATTTAGCGATCATTTCCAAAGAACTGGTGGAAGGCGGAGCCGATCCGGCACAGGAGGTGATCGGTACCGGGCCATTTATGTTGGAATCTTGGGAACCCGACCAGGTATTAATGCTTGTGAAGAACCCTGATTACTGGATGGAAGGGCTTCCTTACTTGGATGCCATCGAAATGCGTGTAATTCCTGATGAACCCGCCATTCTGGCCGGGTTACGCGCCGGTGAAATAGATTTTGCCCAGTTCAACTCGCCCAGTTCAGCACTCACCGCTGAGACAGATGCTAATCTTATCTTACAGCGCGCTCCTGCGCTTGCCTACCACGTGTTACAACTTAATTCTGCACGCGAGGTCTTCAAAGATGAGCGCGTACGACAGGCGCTGTCATGCGCTATCGACCGACAGGAAGTGATTGATTCGGCCTCACTGGGTGAGGGACAGGTTACGGGCCCGGTCACCAACAAGCACTTCGCCAACCCTGCGTCAGATCTGTATTGCTACACACCGGATCTTGATCAAGCTCGCGATTTGCTTGAGCAGGCCGGCGGCGCTGAAAACGTAAAATTCACCATTATGGCTGCCTTTGATGAACCACCCACCGCAGTGGCTGAAGCGCAATCGATTCAAGCCCAGTTGGCTAATGTAGGTATTACCGTAGAGATCGAAACACTTGAGCTTGGGGTATATATTGACCGCTGGCTGGCAGGTGATTTTGATGCCACCGTAGCGCTTAATGGTGGCGGGTCAGACCCGTCGTTGGAGTTGGGGCGTTACTGGAAGTTTAACGCCACCTTCGCAGACGTTTCGAATTACCAAACGGAAGAATTGGACAGGCTATTAAATTTGGCCGAAGTCGAGACCGATGATGCCAAACGCGTTGAACTGTTCACGGAAACCGAACAAATCCTGACCAAGGCCTCACCTTGGATCTGGCTCTATACCGGCAATGACTACCGCGTGATGCAGCCGTGGGTGAAGAACTTTACCCTCACCACAGCTCTCGGAAACATTTTGCTGCGGGAAGCCTGGTTGGATAAGTAAACGGGAAAATAATGGTTGGGATCGGCATCTGTTCAACTCAGACAGTCGTTTGATATGACTGGTGAATTAACAAATGCCTATCCCAACTCGTTGTACCTGAAACCCTTAAATCAACAGAAATATTCCCACATAATTCGTTCATCCAGGACATTCTTAATTTACGTATCTGGTTCCCTGGAAAAGGCGATAAAATATATTTCCGCTCCTCTTGATAAAAAACCAAATGGAGATGGGATGTTTACATATGGTTCGCTACATTTTTAGACGTCTTCTTGCACTTCTTCCCACTGTCCTGGGCATCTCTTTAGTGGTGTTCATCATCATGCACTTAATTCCCGGCGATACCATTTCGGCCATGATTGGCACCAAGCAGAAACTCACAGAAGCTCAAATGGCCTCCCTTCGGGCTTATTTTGGCTTGGATCGTCCCTTATGGGAGCAGTATGTCCGCTGGTTATACAATGCTATACAGGGAAACTTTGGTATCTCCATCCGATCAGGCATACCAGTTACGACCGAAATCCTATCTCGCGTCCCTATGACCCTTGAACTCACGCTGCTTTCGGTCACCATTGGGCTTTTTATCGGTATTCCGTTGGGTGTTTGGTCGTCAGTAAATCAGGGTAAATTAGCAGACTGGCTGGGTAGAACGATCTCCATGATGGGGCTCGCCATGCCAAGCTTCTGGCTGGGCACACTGATCATCTATGTGCTATCAGTATTTTTCCATTACCTGCCCAATACAGGAAACTTTGTTAGTCTGTTCGAGGATCCATTAGGCAACCTGAAACAGATTATCTTCCCAGCCCTTACGCTGGGATTTTCGTTCAGCGCAAACATACTCAGGACTACCCGTTCAGCGATGCTTGAGGAGATCAACAAAGATTATGCCATGACTGCCCGAGCCAAGGGCACGACTAAGCCCGGGATCATCTGGCGCCACTGCTTCCGCAATGCACTCATCCCTATCATCACACTGATAGGACTGGAAATAGGTGGATTATTTGGCGGAGCTGTTATCGTGGAGAACATCTTTGCAATGCCAGGTCTGGGCCGGCTGTTATTGAACGCTATCCAGCAACGTGATTATGCCCTAATCCAGGGTTCAATCGTTTTTGTGGCCACGATGTTCGTACTTGTGAACCTTCTTGCTGATTTAACCTATGCTGCCGCAGATCCGAGGATTCGCTATGAATAATCTCACTGGACTGCACTGGTAGACCCGGCAGATATTGCCAATGACCCAAGGATCAGTCATGAATAATGAAGCTGAAATGCAGCCCACCTCCATACATAAACAATTCACCAACACCCTCCTGGGTAGATTCCTCCAAAACGGCAACATGGTAGTAGGAACACTTCTCGTAGCCGCCCTGTTGTTTTTAGCTGTGTTTGCCAACTGGTTGTCCCCCTATTCACCTGTTGAACAACACCCCGCCGACCGGCTGCAATCGCCCAGTACCCGCTATATCATGGGCACTGATGAGTTCGGACGCGACCTTTTCAGTCGGATCATTCACGGTGCAACCAACTCGCTTCGTATCTCGATCGTTTCGGTTACGATTTCCAGCTTGATCGGCACCCTACTTGGAGTGATAGCTGCTTATAAAGAGGGGGTCACCGATTTCGTGGTGATGCGCTTTATGGATCTTCTTTTTGCATTCCCCACTATCATTCTCGCCATGGCGATCGCGGCTGCGTTAGGGCCAGGTTTTATGAACACTGTCATGGCCATTTCGATTGTGTATATTCCAACCTTTGCACGTGTTGCACGCGGCTCGGTATTGTACATCAAACAACTCGAGTATATAAACGCCGCCACAATTATCGGCGCTTCCCACTGGCGGAAGATCTGGCGGCACATCATACCCAATGCCATTACACCCAGCATAGTCCAAATTAGTATGGCTTTTTCGTGGGCCATATTGACCGAAACCTCCCTCAGCTATCTGGGTCTGGGCACACAGCCGCCGCTTCCCTCGTGGGGCAGCATGATCTCTGAGAGCCGCAGAATGATGGAGCTTGCTCCCTGGCTTGCTATCTTCCCGGGGGCAGCCATCATGGTCACTGTGCTCAGCTTTAATTTGATGGGCGATGGCCTGCGTGACTTATTAGACCCACGTACGCAGACCCTTACCAAGAAATAAGAAACTCATTTCATACGAGTATCTCAATAGCCAAGAGTGTACTTCCTGGCAAAAGAAATAATGCCTCCCTTCATGACAATATGGCGGCATTGGTGGAATATTTGCTCGAACTGCACAAACGCAGCTCAGCAATGCCTCAGGAACAGGAGCAACTGCAGTGCGAGATCCAGTCCACAGACAGGCAAATCGACAGACTGGTGTATGGGGTATACGGGTTGACGGAGTAAGAAATCAGGATTGTCGAGGAAGGCTAACCTCAAACCTTATCAATTTTCCCCTCAGGTATAATTAGCCAAAGTTACTTATTATATTTACAAGTAGAGGTCCCTATGCCCCCACAATTTCCGATTAACAGTACCAACCAGCTTGTTCAATCAGCCAAATCAGACCAGCACACCCTGTTCGAGATTGGCCGGCAAATCCAGGCTCTCCTGCAAAAATTCAACCTGAGCGTGCAGGGATCCTTTTCCGCCGGCGGAGTACAAGGATTGGAGCAACTCACTACCGCAAGCGGGTATGAAATCATGCAGAAAAAATACAGCAACTGGATAAACCGGCAGGTGGTGGCATTGAATCTCGCCTCTTGCGAATTTCTCTCATTCAATCTCACAGCAGATCAAAACCACGCCAAAGCATTCACCTTTGAAAAATGGGTCTTTGTGTATGCCGATGGGAAAACCGTACCCACCGCCGGCTCGGTGGATGGATATGATCTCCGACAGGTGGACGGCCAATGGCGGGTAGATTCAGCCAGGACATACGCTGAAGCAGCGGCAACTGAGGTAATCAGATAGCTCCATTATTTATAACTTTGAAAAAGGCTTAACTCTCTTTAGTTACCCACGCCCCCGGTTCGTACAAATACGCATGGATCGAGCTGGCGGCACGCCGGCCGGCGCCCATGGCGTTGATCACCGTCGCCGCACCGCTCGCCACGTCCCCGCCGGCCCAGACGCGCTCCTTGGAGGTGCGCCCCGTCTCAGGGTCAACCGTGATTGTGCCGTTCCTGCGAATTTCCAGGCCCGGGGTTGTCGCCGGAATGAGGGGGTTGGGGCTGTTACCAATGGCATGGATGACGCAATCGAAGTCCAGGGTAAATTCCGACCCGGGCACCTTGACCGGGCTGCGCCGCCCGGAAGCATCCGGTTCCCCCAGTTCCATGCGAAGGCACTCCAACGCGGTTACGTTGAAATTCTCGTCGCCCATGGAGCGCACCGGCAGCGTCAGGAAGCGGAAGGCAACGCCTTCCTCTTCCGCATTCTCGATTTCCTCGAGTCGTGCCGGAAGCTCGGCTCGCGAACGGCGGTAGAGCACCGTCACCTGCGAGCCCAGCCGCAGAGCTGTGCGGGCACAGTCCATCGCCACGTTGCCGCCGCCCAACACCGCCACCTTGCGATGCCGCTTGACAGGGGTGGTGGTGTAGGGGAAATTGTAACCCTTCATCAAGTTCATCCGCGTCAGGTACTCGTTGGCCGAATAGACGCCGTTGAAGTTGTTCCCCGGCATCTCCATGAACCAGGGCAAACCCGCTCCCGTAGCGACGAAAACCGCGTCGTACGTCTCAAGCAGGTTATCTATCGAGCGGATATTGCCAATCACGTAATCCGTACGCATCTCCACGCCCAGGCGGCGCAGGTAATTCACCTCGCGGTCGACAATTTTTTTCGGCAGACGGAATTCCGGGATACCGTAAGAAAGCACCCCGCCCATCTTGTGCAGCGCCTCGAAGATGATCACACTGTGACCCAGCTTGACAAGGTCTGCCGCGGCAGTCAGGCCTGCCGGCCCGCCACCGACAATGGCCACCTTCTTGCCTGTCGGCGAAGGGTTCTCAGGCAGCTCACCGTTTCCATGCGCGGCCTCCCAATCGCCGAGGAAGCGCTCCAACCGCCCAATGGCAATCGCACCCTTGCGCCGGGTCAACGCACACTCACGCTCGCACTGTTCCTCCTGCGGGCAGACCCGTCCACATACTGAGGGAAGCGCGTTCTTCTGCTTGAGGATGTTCACACCGCGACTGAAATCGCCTTCCGCTATGGCCTGGATAAATTCGGGGATGGCAACACCGACCGGACAGTTGGCGACACAGAAGGGCTTTTTACACTGCAAGCAGCGCTTCGCCTCTTCGATTGCCACCGCCTCTGAGTAACCCAACGCCACCTCGTTGAAGTTACGACTGCGCACTGCCGCTTCCTGTTTGGGCATCTCACGGCGGTTCAAGTCCAGTTTTCGTGGCGTCTTGTCTGTTTCGAGGCTCATACAGTTTTTCTCTTTCTTGTATACCGTAATCCGTGTGTAAGGTTATTCATCTTCCCCCTTGCTGGAGCGCAGCGTCTGTACTTCCTCGCCCAGGTAGGCTTGACGGCGGCGGGTGAGCTCATCCCAATTCACCTGGTGTCCGTCAAAATGCGGCCCATCCACACAGGCAAATTTGGTTGATCCGGCAACCGTGCAGCGGCACACCCCGCACATCCCTGTCCCATCGATCATCAGCGTATTCAGGCTGACAATCGTGCGGATCCCCAGCGCTTCGGTCTCCTCTGCGCCGCGCATCATCAGGTAATTGCACCCGTTGATGATGACGCGGTCTGTCGGTATTGGCAAACCCGCCAGGATGCTCGTTAGATTATGGATGTGCCCCGGCAGCCCTTTCGACCCGTCGCGGGTGATCACGATGAACTGGTCACAGACGCTCTTAAGCTTCTGCTGCCAATATAGCAGGTAAGAGCTGCGCGCCTCGATGACGATTGTTACGCGGTTGCCCAGCGCTTTCAACTGGCGGGCAATCGGGAAAATGCTGCCAATACCGTAGCAGCCACCAACACAAACAACGTGCCCGAAATGCCCCATCTCCATCGGGTGACCTAACGGGCCGGCGACTGTCGCCACGCTGTCACCGGCAGCAAGGGCGGTAAATTGCCCGGTGGTTCTGCCGACGTTCATATAGACCACGCTCACTGTACCACGCACAGTATCCCAATCGGAGATGGTCAGCGGGATGCGTTCACTTTCCTCGGTCGGGCGGATAATGACGAACTGCCCCGCTTGTGCTGCGGCAGCGATCTCGGGTGCAGCAATCACAGCCTGGTGCAGGTTCGGTACAAGCATCTTGTTTTCAAGCAGTGAGAACATGCTATTTCTCCTCCCGCCGGGCCTGCGTTAGAATGCCCAGGCCTGCCACCCATTCGGAAAGATCGGCACCGAGGAAATCGTGCTCACCCGGAACGCTCAACCAGAGCGGCGGTTCGTTTGCAAAGGCCCAATCCACAGGGATTTCTGCCTTCTCCGCGGCAATAGCCGAAGCAATTGCCGTGGCGGAGGTAAAATCGAAACCGGGTTTGCCCATCGCCTGGGCAATGCGACAGAGGATCTGCCAACCCGGCAGGGCAACCCCCTCAGGTGCAACGGCTGCGGACAGATGCTTTACCTTCCCGCTCTGGTCCACGATACTGCCGTCCGTTTCACCATACGCCGCCATCGGCAGAAGGATCCCATCCTGCGGTTCGACAAACGGCAGGTGCGTATTCTGGTAGAGGACGAATGTGTCAGGGTCCAACTCACGGGGAACAGGTGTGCCGATCAGGCAGAGGACCCGTGGAGCAGCGCCGCCTGGCGCGGTTCCCAATCCGAGATGCAATGCCCCGTTCAGGTTGCCTTCCGCCGGAATGGCAACGAGTGCAGCTCCGCTCGCCGTGTGCAGTCGTTCGATGGCCTCCGGCATACGCGCCAGATAATCCGGCCCGGCCAGCAGGACAGCCTTCTCCGCCTTGCGCAGAAGACTCACAGCCTCGCCAACCAACCCTGCCGTTTGACCTGTGCTCAACGAGTTGAGCATAGCTTCTTCTTCACCGACCTGCGGTTTAAGCCACAGGGTCGCAAAGCGTCCTGGCACGTGCTCTGATGCATTGAGTGTGATCACCTTCGCACCACGCTCGATGGCCCGCTTCAAAGGCGCCTCGACCACCGATTGGGCATACTTCGCGTCCAACCCCAGGCAGAAGATCAGATCAGCGATGTCCAGCACATCCAGCGGTTGCGAGACTTTCAGCAGCCGGCTCACCGCCCCCAGCCCTGCGCCGTAGCGTGCCGCAGCATTGAGAATGGCAGCCGAGCCCATCACTTCACGGGCGAACTTTTTTGCCACATATAAATCTTCATTGGAACAGCCCGCTGAGACAACCAGGGCAAAATCACTGGCGTTGCAGTCTGCCAATCGATCCGCCGCATGCTGGATACCCTCTTCCCACCCGCTGCGGGTCGTATTTCCATGATCGACACGCAATACCTCTTTCATCCGTGCCGGGTGGTTGACCGTCTCGGTCACGCCAAAGCGCCCTTTGACACACAGAGTCTTGCCATTATCACCCGGCTGGCTGCCGATGATCATTTCAGCGTTGTTCTTGCTGGTCAGCAGGTGAAGCTCACAGCCCAGCGAGCAGAAGGGGCAGGTGGAGACTATCTCACCGTCCGGCTTGCCATCCCATTTGCGCGTTTTTTCAAACAACGCTCCTGTCGGGCAGGCATCGACACACGCGCCGCAGAAACTACAGCCTGCAGCCAGGTGTGTCTGCTCGAAGTTTGTTCCCACCCGCGTCTCGCTGCCGCGCTTGACGTAGGCCGGGATGTTGGTAAAGTGCAGCGATTCGCACACGCGGATGCAGCGCCCGCACAGCACACACAGGTTATAGTCGCGGTCGAAAAAAGGATCTCTTTTCCCCACTGGCAGGGAACGGTAGCGTACAGGGTAATCCACACCCTGCAATCCGCTGCGTACAACAATCTCCTGCAGTTCACACTGTTGATCTGCCGGGCAGGTGCGGCAGCCGGTCGTCACCCCTGTTTTGTGAAGAGTGACCATGCATTCCTCGCAGTGCTGGTTCTCGGAACAGAACAGGCAACTGCCGGGGTGATCGGCAAGCAGCATACGCAAAAGATCGTTGCGCAATTCGAGGATCTGGGCGGTTTCGGTCTCGACAAACATGCCCTCTTCCACCAGCGTGGTACAGGCAGTGGGGGTGTTGGCCCGCCCCTTCACCTCAACGATGCATAAGCGACAACTGCCGTGGGAGGGTAAACCTGGATAATCACACAGTGTGGGAATGTAGATATCGTTCTCACGTGCAGCCTGGAGGATGGTTTGCCCGGCTTCAGCACTCAGCGTTTTACCGTTGATCGTCAGTGTCACGCTCATAATGCTGCCTCCTGCCGCTGATTGGCGATAGTCTGGGTACCCAGAGGCACTCCAACGATTGCGCGTTGTGCACAGGCATGCACGCAAGCTTTACATTTGACACATACAGTAGTATCCAGTTTGTGCAACTGTTTGCGCTCACCCTGAATTGCACCGGCCTCGCAAACCGTCCGGCACAGGCCACAGCCCGTACATCGCTCTGCCAGAATGGTATACTCGAACAGTTCGGTGCAGACCGCCGGCCGGCAGAACTTGAGTGCGATATGGTCTTCGTACTCGTCGGCAAAGAAGTTCAAGCTGTTCAACACCGGGTTTGCCGCCGCCTGCCCCAGGCCGCACAAAGAGGTTTTGGTCATCGTCTCCGAGGCGCGGCGTAAAATTTCCAGGTCTGCGGGTTCGCCTTCGCCCTGGGTGATACGCTCAAGCGTGTCGCTGAGAATACGCGTTCCATTGCGGCAGGGAGTGCAATTGCCGCAGGACTCGGAGCATGCAAAGTCCACAAAGAAGCGCGCCATGTCAACGAT
This sequence comes from Chloroflexota bacterium, assembly GCA_021372725.1. GTDB lineage: Bacteria > Chloroflexota > Anaerolineae > Anaerolineales > Anaerolineaceae > JAJFTV01. The sequence goes on from JAJFTV010000184.1 coordinate 11,797, forward strand.
ACAGGTGCTCTCGTCCATCACGATCAGTCCACCCGAACCCATGATTGAGCCCAACTCGTGCATCGTCTCGTAGGTGATCGGGGTATCGAGCATTTCCGCCGGCAGGCAACCTCCCAACGGGCCACCCGTCTGGATTGCCTTGAACGGCAGAGGCGTTCCCCCGCCAATCTCCTCAACCACCTGGCGTATTGTCATTCCCAGCGGTATCTCGATCAACCCGGTATGACGAACTTTGCCCACAAGCGAGAAAGTCTTCGTCCCGGGGTTGGTCGGAGTGCCGAACTGGTGAAACCAGGCGCCGCCCTCGCGCAGGATCGCCGGAACGGTGCCCAGGGTCTCGGTATTGTTGATTAGCGTCGGTTTTCCCTTGTATCCCCGGTTCGCCGGAAACGGCGGCCTCGGTTTGGGCATCCCGCGCTGGCCTTCGAGTGAGGCGATCAGGGCAGTCTCTTCACCACAGACAAACGCGCCCGCGCCCTCCTGAATACGAATGTCGAAGCTGAAGCCGGAGCCCAGAATATTCTCTCCCAGCAGACCGGCGGTGCGGATTTGCTGGATGGCCAAACGCAGACGCTCCACCGCCAACGGATATTCGGCGCGCACGTAGATGATGCCTTCGCGCGCACCCACGGCATAACCGCTGATCAGGATTCCTTCGAGCACGGCGTGTGGATCGCCTTCGAGCAGCGAGCGGTTCATGAACGCGCCCGGGTCGCCCTCATCGGCATTGCAGACCACATACTTGGGTGCGCCCGTTGAGGCGCGGGTGATCTCCCATTTCTTATAGGCGGGAAAACCTGCCCCGCCGCGCCCGCGTAGCCCGGCTTCTTTTATCTCATGGATGACACCTTCCGGCCCCAGAGTCAATGCACGTTCAAACCCGCAGTAAGCTCCGGCTGAAAGTGCCGAATCGAAATCCTCGGGATCAATCAAACCGCAGTTCTTGAGGATGATGCGTATCTGTGGCTTGAGCATCGGCAGGTCGAAGAAGCGCTGGATACCACTTTGTTGTGTGAATTCTGCATCCCCAAAGTGCCCCTTCGCCTGTCTGGGCAGCAAATCGCCTTCCACGAGACAGGCAGTGAGGATCTTTTTAGCTTTTGCCGGGGTCACGTTGGCATAACTCACGCGCGGCATGCCGGGCAGCGCCACATCCATCAAAGGTTCGAGGTAACACGGGCCAATGCAGCCAACCTCAATGATACGGGCTTTTTTACCCAGCTCGTGAAGCGTCTCTTTGACGGCCTGAAGCGTCTCGAGCGCACCTGCTGCCCGACCGCAAGAGGCCGTGCCGATGTAGATCACCGGTTGGCTGTCATCGGTACGCGCCTGCCAGCGCACTTCAGCATCCCGGCGAACCTGTTCAAGCCCGGTCATACTGCTCCAGCACATTACGCAGTTTATCGCGCGACATCTTGGCGTAAATTTTTCCGTTCACCTCAACCACCGCTGCCTGGGCGCAGCAACCCAGACAGGCTACTTCTTCGAAATCGAAGCGCCCATCCGGCGTCGTATCCCCGGATTGGATGTGAAGGTGCTCCTGAACCTCCTGTGAGAGTTCGTCCCCACCCTGGACGTGACAGGCCGTCCCGAGGCAGACACAGATGTGGTTTTCGCCCGGCTTTTTAAAACGGAATTGGGCAAAGAACGAGGCGACGGTAAAAACCTTCGCCGCCGAAATCCCCAGGAAGCACGCTATTTTTTCCGCACCCGGTGGGGAAATGTATCCATAGGTATTTTGATAGTATTGCAGCAGGGGGATCAGTTCTTCCGGGCTGCCGGTAAAGCCCGCAGTGACGAATTCATCTGCCTCATTGATAATGGCCGTATCAGCCATAACTGTGCCTCGCATCGTCCAGTTTATGATATACCGACCAAATATATCAGTTTTCAACTCACTTTTCAAGTGACGGATAGCAAGTTTAGAAATCACAATTGTAATGAAGCATCCCCATCCTTTTTGCTACCTCTTAAGTTTCCTCCGGGAGCAATCCAGTAACTACATTTCTGGGTAACGTTCAAGTATGGGAAGCCCTTTCCAATCTAATGGAAAGTTTTCAAAATGGCAGGCAAGGCACCCAGGGAGTTCAACCACACCGGTAAACGCGTATTCTTTCTCTTCTGATATGAAAGAATAGGTAAAATCTTCCCGAATATTGTTATAAAGTAATTGATATTCAATAAACAACTATCGAAATTTCATTTGACAAAAATAACCATGTCTGATACTTTAATAGTGAGAAAGAGTATCCAGTCTGCTGGATTCTCAGTGGGGTGCAATTTCATTGAAAAGCGATTTCTAACAATTTTTGATTCATTATCCAGCTTGCGTTTTCGGCTCACCTTCGACACCAATCAACCCCTTTCGTATCTCTCTCGATCATCACCAGAACATCCAATCAGATACAGTGTGTATCACACAAGGTGGGAAAGCTTCTTATGCAATCGACTGATAACATCCAGGATTCTCAAATAACCCATGAACACCAGACAATTTCGGAGACGATCCGGGTATTAAAACATTCTCTTCCTCTTTCCAATATCCTGGCTTCAATTCTGGAGAAAGTCTTCTCGGTCATTACACAGGCAGAGTTTGGCGTTGTGATGATTTGGGATCAATCTTCAGGATTATTCCGACCCTGGGCTTCCTACGGTTGTGATCCGGTCGTGATTAAACGTATTGGTCTAAGAGCAGGGGAATCGATTACGGGGAAAGTGTATGAGGAAGGGATGCCCATCCTATTAAATTCACGCCAGGAAATAGAGTGCGCAATGGAGAATATTCGGTCAGGTAATTGCTTCATCCTGGACCGCGCGTTGGGTCATGAATACAAACCGGCCTGTACCATCGCAGCACCCATTTCTGTTGTCGCGCAAAAGTTCGGTGTTCTGATTCTCCATAGCTTTATTGAAGGGCACCAATTTGACCAGGCTGACATCCCATTTGTCCAATCAATGGCAGATTTAATGGCTATCGCCATTGAATATTCACGTCAGGTTGCTAAAGCGGATATCATCCACCAGACTCACGAAGCAGAACAACTCCGCTCAGAAATGATGGCAGCGCTTTCACATGAATTACGCATGCCCTTGACCACTATCAAGGGTTATTCAACGTTGTTATTGATGGATGAAGTCCATTGGGAAAATACCCAGATAAACGAATATCTTCATCTCATTGATGAAGAGTGCGATAACATGCAATCCATGATCAAAACCATCCTTGATTCCTCTCTTATCGATGTGAACCAGTTATCTATTGAATCACAGCCGCTGCACCTTGAGAATATTACACGTCAGGTAGCCAATGAGATTCAACGCCAGACAAGTAATCATCAGTTGATTGTCGATCTTTCGCCCTCACTCCCTATGGTCGCAGCGGACTCTCGGTGGATCAAACAAGTTTTTCGAAATATTCTGGATAATGCCGTGAAATATTCCCCCAATGGAGGATTAATTGTCATCCATGGCGAAGTTCGTAAGGATGATGTTGTTATCAGTATTGCCGATCAGGGAATCGGCATCTCACCAGAAGACTTGATCCCAATCTTCGAAAAATACTTCAGGGTCAGAAATACAAGTACCAGAAACATCCCGGGGACAGGCCTGGGTTTACCAATTTCCCGCGCGATCGTGGAAGTACACGGGGGCCGGATTTGGGCAGACAGTAAACTGGGTCAGGGCACCACGGTATTTTTTTCACTACCGATCCTAAACATAAAAACCAAACCCCCAACCCCGTTGAATAAACAAAACGAGATAGATTTTGATCTGTATGGAAATGAAGAAGGGATGAAATAATGAATAGCCCAGGACGAATCTTAATCGTAGATGATGAACCGAAGATGGTTCGCCTGTTAAGCAACGTTTTCACATCAACTGGTTTCAAGGTGCTTACATGTCTGAGTCCCAGACTTGCTGCCGGACAAGTGGCCATGGAACAGCCGGATCTGATCATTCTGGATATAGTGTTTCCCGGGCATACGGATGGGTATGATGTCTGCCGTCAGATACGTGAATTTTCCTCCGTTCCAATCATCATGCTGACGGCCAAAGTTCGCGATACGGATAAACTATGCGGCTTTGATGCCGGCGCAGATGATTATGTAACCAAGCCATTCAACTCCAAAGAGCTTGTAGCCAGGGTGCGCGCGCTACTCAAGCGCGCCCATACTGCCCTTCCTGTTGAAAGCTCTGCCGACATTAACCTGGGAAGACTGCGAATCGAGCAGGCAAACCGGCGGGTAACGGTCGATGGTGAAGAAATACACCTTACGCCGATCGAATTTAACTTGCTCAGCAAATTGGCTCAACATCATGATCAAGTTATGACACACGAGCAATTATTGACCCTGGTTTGGGGTCAAGATTATCTTTATGACACTGAATATCTGCGTACTTTTATATACACCTTGAGGAAAAAGATCGAAATCGATCCATCCCATCCGGATCTCATCAAACGTTATCCGGGAATTGGCTATTCCCTGGTCACACCAAAAGAAGATTAATGGGCTCAGGTTTCACACCTGGCATTGTTACCTGTCTGTCATAAAAAAGTTCAATCTGGGCTCTTTTTAATTTCCCTTCACGTAATCTTCACTTTTATGCCAGATTCCTTTTTCATTTCTTTATGTTAATGATGCTACTATGTAGATGCCGAATTTTATTGGTTTTAAATAATTTAAATGGAAAAGGATTAATATCCGTATTTTTTCTCAGACTTCAAAAAAGGAGTAGAGTACGGATGGAAATTTCAATTGAGGAAATTGACCAGATTATAAACCAGGAAGCCTTCGGTGAAGGCTCATTGATTACCGCACTCGAAGCAATCCAGACGCGGTATAGTTACCTGCCCTCCGAAGCCATCATTTTAGCAAGTGACCGCTTCGGCATTCCTCTTTCGCAAATTTACTCAGTCGCCACCTTTTACAATGCCTTCAGTTTGAAGCCCAAAGGAAAGCATTGCCTGCAGGTGTGCATGGGAACTGCCTGCCATGTGCGCGGGAGTCCCCAGGTGCTGGATCGGTTGCAGACAAAGCTGGGGATTAGCGCAGGCGAGACTTCCCGCGATCATCTTTATACGCTGGAAACAGTCAACTGCCTGGGAGCATGCGCCCTGGGGCCAATCGTTGTCACAGATGGCGAATATTCCGGTCAAATGAATTCACAAAAAATCGATCGTCTCCTCAAATCTCTTTTTCATTCTGAGGATATATCATGACCCGCTTCGAATCGATTCAAACATTTGAAGAATGGCAGGCTGGATTGGAAGACAGTTGGAATGAAGAAAAACCTTGTCTGCGTGTTTGCGACGGTACCGGCTGCAGGGCATTGGGCAGCCTGGAAATGCTGGCTCAACTCCGCAACGAAGTTCAAAATGCCAACCTGGATGTCCCGATTGAAGTGATCAGCACGGGTTGCCCCGGTTTTTGCGAATGTGGGCCATTAGTCACCGTTTACCCGCAACGCATTTCTTATCAAAAAGTGCAGATCGAAGACACACATGACATTGTACAAAAGACCCTGGTGGAAGGGACAATCGTTGATCGTTTATTGTACACAGATCCCCAAACCGGTGAGCACATCCACCTGGAACCAGATCTGCCATTTTACCAAAAACAAAAACGTTTGATCCTTAATTTGAACGGCCGCATTGATCCATCAGAAATCAAGGAGTATATTGCCCTGGGTGGTTACAAAGCGCTGGTTAAAAGCCTCACCAGCATGACTCCAACGCAAATTATCGCAGAGATGAAAGCCTCGGGTTTGCGCGGGCGCGGAGGAGCAGGTTTCCCTACCGGATTAAAATGGGAGCTTTGTCGTAATAATGTCCTCAAAGTGGGGGAGGGTTATGTTATTTGCAACAGTGATGAAGGTGATCCAGGAGCATTCATGGACCGCTCCGTCATGGAGGGCAACCCCCATTCAGTTATAGAAGGCATGATCATTGGTGCTTATGCAATGGAAATTCACCAGGGTTTCGTTTACATTCGAAGCGAATATCCCCTGGCAGTGGAGCAACTAAAAAATGCCATTCAGCAGGCTGAAGCAATTGGGCTGTTGGGTAAAAATATCCTGGGAACCGGTTTTGACTTCACTTTAAGAATTCGTCTCGGAGCAGGTGCTTTTGTATGCGGAGAAGAAACAGCGCTGATTGCCTCATTGGAAGGCCGCATCGGCGAGCCAAGACCACGCCCACCTTTCCCCGCCCAATCGGGTTTATGGGGGAAACCTTCCAACATCAACAATGTGGAAACCTGGGCAAATGTGCCAAACATCATTCTGAATGGCGCACAGCAGTATGCATCCATCGGTACTGAAAAATCCAAAGGTACAAAGATCTTTTCTGTCGTCGGCAAGATTAACAATACAGGATTGGTGGAAGTACCCATGGGGATCTCACTGCGAGAAGTGGTGTATGACATTGGCGGTGGTATCCCTCACCATAAGAAATTCAAGGCGGCACAATTGGGAGGCCCTTCCGGTGGATGCATCCCGGCCGAATTGCTCGATGTGAAAATCGATTATGAATCACTTAGCTCCCTGGGCGCAATCATGGGTTCGGGAGGCCTGGTGGTAGCAGACGAAGATACCTGCATGGTCGATTTCGCCCGCTATTTCATGACCTTCACCCAGCAGGAATCATGTGGTAAATGCGTCCCCTGCCGGATTGGCACGAAAGTTATGCTTGAGACTCTGACAAGAATCTGCAATGGAAAAGGCGAGCCAGGCGATCTGGATTATCTCGTCGAACTTGGCACGCATATCCAACAAAGCTCACTTTGCGGGTTGGGTCAAACCGCGCCTAATCCGGTCCTTTCAACGATTCGTTATTTTAGAGATGAATATGAAGCCCACATAGTTGAAAAAAGGTGTCCAGCAAAGGTCTGCAAATCGCTGATCACCTACACCATTGACCCGGAGCTGTGTGTTGGCTGCATGGTTTGTTTGCACAACTGCAGCAGCAATGCCATCCAGGGAGAAAAACAGAACCCCCACGTCATCGATACAGAGCGCTGTACCCGCTGCGGTGTGTGCATGAATATGTGCAAATTCGACGCTGTCCTGGTGGAGTAAGGAGAGAGCATGATCTCTTTGACGATCAATGATAAGCCAATTCAGGTTGTCGAAGGTCGAACCATTTTGGAGGCCTGCCGGGAACACGACATCTACATTCCCACTCTTTGTTACCATCCTGCGCTTGAACCTTATGGCGGCTGTCGTCTTTGCATGGTGGAGTTGAACGCTCCCCAAAGGCCAGCACGTTTGGTGGCAGCCTGTGTTTACCCTTGTGAAGAAGGCCTTGTCGTTCAAACTGATACTGCCTTGGTGAAGAAGAGCCGCCGTATGACAGCCGAACTGTTGCTGGCAAGCGCCCAGCATACACCTGAAATTCTGGATCTTGCCAATGAATTAGGTGTACAAACTGTCCATTTTCAATTGCCAGAGGAGAACTCTTGCGTCTTGTGTGGGCTTTGTGTGAGAGCCTGCAAAGAGATTGTCGGTGTGGCTGCAATCAGCCTGATCGAGCGCGGTATAACGAAAAAAGTAAGCGCTCCTTTCCAATTGGCTTCATCACGCTGTATCGGCTGTGGGACCTGCGTTTTGATTTGCCCAACCGGTGCATTCAAATTCGAGGAGGTGGCAGGTTTTCACAATGTAGAGCCTACATTGGAAGGCTACCGGCGAGGCTATTACCGCTCCAGCGGTGAAGTCGATTTGCGTCCCAATTTTGTTCAGGATTTGACATCATTACTCAGCATTCAGTCCAAGCCCGCTGAACCAAAAGGATAGGAGGGATCATGGCAGAAGAAGATACACTGATTGCCCAGAACACTCCGCGAGTGGGAGTAATCCTTTGCGAATGCGGCGGAATTATTGGCAATCAAATAAACCTGGAAGAGTTGGAACACCAAGCGGCCGGTCTGCCAGGGGTTGTTTATACTCATCATGAAGCTTACCCCTGCAGCAAGGATGGACAGGAACGCCTTCGCCAGGCAATTCAGGATTTTAATGTGGAACGTATTCTCATCGCAGGTTGTTCACCTCGCCTGGTTGAAAAACTCTTCCGCAAGTCCATCCAAAACACATCGATGGACCCAGGATATTTGATGGTAGCAAATATCCGCGAACTGGCTAGTCAGCTTCATTTAATTGATCATCAAACAGCGTTTCAAAAAGCTATGAGCATCATCGAAACGGGTGTTGCACGTCTTACCACCATCCAGGTATCCGCACCCCATTATGGCAAAGTGCAGAAAAAAGCTCTGGTGATTGGCAGTGATCTGAGAGGCTTGAGTGTCGCACTGGCTCTGGCTGACAAAAACATACCGGTTACGGTTATGGACAAGGCAGATAAACCGGATGATTCGATCCCGAATATGCAAGAATATTCCGACCGAATGGTCGGGGATCGAATCCGGGCTGCTCAAAACCATCCCGGGATCACACTGCTCAATGACGCTCAGTTGATTTCAGTCTACGGTCACCCAGGGGATTACACAGTAAACATAGAGCAACGTAATGAAACCACCTCTGTATCCGCGGGTGCAATGATTATTTCGAATGTCGCAAAAACAAAAACTTTGGGAAGTGGCCACTGGTTTGATCGATCACGAGTAAAAACACAAACTGAGTTTGAAATTGAGCTGGAGAATGGTTTACAAGGAGGTGGATCCCTGGCGTTGAAAGATGTAGTATTTATCCTTTGTGCTGAAGAAAGCCAGCACCAGCATTGTTCAAGGGTTTGCTGCAATATCGGCCTCAAACAGGCGATTCGTATCAAGCAATTGAACCCTGATACAAATGTTACAGTTCTCTTTAGAGAATTGTATTTATCGGGCATCGGCGGAAGCCAGGAAGCTGAGATGATCAAGGCACGCAAGATGGGTGTGACCTTTTTCCGCTACCGCCAACAATCACCACCCGTTATTAGCGATGCAACCATTGATATTCAGGATATCCTTACACAGGAACCAGTACGCATCCCTTATGACAAGGTTATCTTAAGCATGCCGCTCATTCCGGCCGAGGATACCAAAACGTTATCCACATTGCTGGGTCTACCTCTCGATGAATATGGATTTCTTGCAGAGTCGCGGATTCGACTTCGCCCGGGTAGCTATACCGATTCAGGAATTTATGTTTTAGGGAGTGCTCAGCAGCCCGCCGATACAACCGAGGCACTTTTTCAAGCCTATCTGACCAGTGCGCGAGCTTTACGCTTTTTAAACCAGGAGACAATCCGGGTTGAATCGCCAGTTGCCATGATAAACCCGGAACTTTGCACCGGTTGTGGCAACTGTCCGCAGGTTTGTCCGGTAAATGCCGTTCACCTGGAACGCCGCGATGGGATTTTATCCCTTTCGACAATTGACGAGCTGCTCTGCATTGGATGCGGGAATTGTGTGGTGGTCTGCCCGGTGAAAGCAATCAGTCTACCCGGTTGGGATAACCTGGAAATTCCGGTTCAAATCAGCGCCGCGTTGAATGAAGCCAGGTTCAAACCGGGCCAATCCAAAATTCTGGTACTGGCCTGTGAATGGAGTGCTTATGGAGCAGCAGAGACTGCTGGTCACAAGAAAATAACATTTCCAGATAATGCTCATATTCTACGTATGAACTGTTCTGCACGCTTTGACCCGTTTCACATTTTGTGGGCTTTCCTCAACGGCGCCGATGGCATCATGCTCGGCGCTTGCAACCCGGGGGAATGTCATTACGGGATGGGAAATCTATATGCCCGGGAACGGGTGGAGGTGCTTCACGAAGAATTGGCAAGCCATAATATTGACCCGCGCCGTTTACGGCTGGAATTTTTCAACATTCAGGATGGTAAAAAATTTTCCAGTATCCTCAGAGATTTCGAGTACCAGATTGAAAATGACATGAGAGATCGCGGAAAGATGCCAGCCGGCGTTCACATGCCGGTTGATTCACGTTAGTTGAAATATTCTCCCCATGTTTTGAGAACAAGGAGGAACGTATGGTAAAGCGCTTGGAAACAGAAGTTTGGGAATTGGATAATTGCTCGGGTTGCGGTATGTGTGTGGCTGCTTGTTCAAAACAAGTACTGGCATGGCAGGATGATGGTCATCCTGTGCTGCAAACCCGTACAAAGAACCTTGGACTGTCAAAGACGACCCTGGATAGTTGTTCGTTCTGCCAGAAATTCTGTGAGGAAGTCTGCCCCCGTCTTGATCATTGGATGCCCATTGAAGCCCAAACGATCCAGGCGGTACATGCCCGCGGTCCGATATTTTCTGGTGCTCCCAATGATGTGATTCGGGCGGTAATCAGCGCCGGGCGAAGCGCTGGCCTTTTGGACGGCATGATCATGCTGGATCTGGATCGTTGGAATCTCAAGCCGGTTGCCCGGATTGGTACCACCGTGGAACAGATCGTGGACACTGTTGGGCCGCAGTACCTATGGGCACCGATTTTCGACATGCTGAATGAAGCCATCTTCGAACAAAAGATGGAAAACATAGCAGTGATCGGTACCCCTTGCACTGCTCAAGCCATCCGCAAATTGCGAAGCTCCACCAATCCGTTGCTCAAACCTTACCAGGACGCAATCCGGTTAAGTGTGGCAGTATTTTGCACCGGGGTTTACAAACCCGAGATGATCGAAGAGGTTCTGGTGAACCGTATGAATGTTCCTCGTGATCAGGTTCGCAGGCTGGAGATCTCGCCTGACCGGCAATGGTTACGGGCGACGTTATGGGCTGGCAGTGTGCGAACCATCCAACGCCAGCAGGCAGAAAGTTACAGCCGCCCTGGTTGCGGAAAATGTGATGATTTCCTTGGAGAATCTGCTGATCTGGCTGTGGGGAGTCTGGGTGCACCGGCAGATGCTTCCACAATGATTGTCCGCTCACAAACCGGAGATATTTTTGTCCGCAACGCCATCCAGATGGGTCTGTTGGAAGCTACACCCGATGCGGTGGATCTACAAGCCCTGGAAGCTGCTGCAAGCGAAAAAGATCGCCGTGAACGCGCCCAGGCATTCAAGGATCTTGAAATCCTGATGCTGGATGGGTTGGTTGATCCAAAGAAACGTTCGGAAGCCATTCAACAATTCATCAGGTTGTACCGCACACCGGCCCGACCCGGTGTTGTCGAAAACGTTCCGCGCGGCTGCACGGGTTGCTGATCTTCTGACATTTCTAACGTCATAACAGTAGAAGTGTCATAACACAGGAGATGTTAGATGAAGACAAAAAATGTGAAATCCAAAATGCTCCATGAAGTAAATAATTACCTGCGATCTGAAATTAACGGCACCCCGCTAACATTGACCAATACCAGCCACCTCCATGGGCTTGCAGCCGGCTTGAAGCATGGTGAAGTAATTATTGTAGGAAATGCCGGTGACTATTTGGGCGTTCTCAATAATGGGGCAACCATTCGCGTAACTCAGGATTCAGGCAATTATCTTGCAGATAACATGACCGATGGAACAGTAATCGTTGAGGGAAACGCAGGTTTTGGTGCAGCCCAATACTGTTATGGGGGGACGGTCATCATACACGGTAACGCCGGTGACTTCACGGCAACGATGAATAAGGGGGCAGTCATTATTGTATTTGGCAATGTAGGCAGCGAGGTTGGTACCTATATGCTCAAGGGCGACTTGATTGTGGTGGGAAATGCCGGTGAAAATTTCGCCAATTACCTGATTCGCGGATCCGTCTACCTTGGCGGTGAATATAGCTCTTTAGGCAATAACACAAAGGTAGTTCCAAAGACCGGGGAAGATATTGCCAGGCTTCAGACTTTTTTTGAAAAATATGGCATACAAGCCGATCCCGCCAATTTTATAAAGATTGTAGCTGCCTCGGAAAAACCTTTTTATCACTAGCCAATCTGGCTAAGCCGATCCGGCTCGGCAATCCGGGCATCCAGGATCCACAAAGAACGATCGGCGTCAGGGAGTATTTGATTAATCAATGAAATCAGGAGGATAACATGCCTATCGTGGGAGCCTTTTGTGTAAGCATAAACCGAGAGATTTGCCTTAATTCACAGATGGCAGGCAAGTGTGCTACCTGCGCTGAGGTTTGTCCACATGGTGTTTACGCCCTCGACCTGGTAACAGGTGAGATGAATGTCCAAAATTTCAACGCTTGCATTGGCTGCCGAATTTGCGCTGAATTCTGCCCAACCAATGCCATTCGCATCAACCCCGCAGAACCGGAATATTTCACTCGCTATCCCTGGACTTTCTCAACTGTCGAGGAGGTCCATTACAAGGCTCAAACTGGAGAGTACCTGCTGCGCGGGTTTGGGACTTCCGGGCAAACCCCAAACTTTGATATGATCACAGTCGTCCCCAGCCAGATTGCCAGTGCTTCACCGCGTGATAAATATCGCGAGGAATGTGATATGGAAGTGGTAATCGGCGAAGATTCCTGTGAAAAACCAATTGTACTCAAGCAACCTTTCCTCTGGCCAGCCATGTCCTTTGGCGCGCTGAGTAAAGAAGCCAAAATGGCTTTGGCAATCAGTGCTGCTCAAACCGGCATCGCCACCAACACCGGAGAAGGTGGCTTGGTGCCTGAAGAAGTTTGGTTGTCACATGGTTATGCCGACCAGAAGATGACGAAACGCACCTGGGAGCCTGGCGGTTATTTGGTGATCCAGTGGTCCACCGGACGATGGGGGGTTTCTGCCGATTATCTAAACGCCGGCGATGCCGTTGAAGTAAAGATCGGCCAGGGTGCAAAACCCGGCATGGGTGGTCACCTGCTGGGCGCAAAAGTGACCGAAGAAGTCTCGCGTGTACGCGGGATTCCGGTCGGATCAGACGCCCTCAGCCCGTGCCGATATTATGACGTTCAAACCCTGGATGACATCAAGCACATGGTCGGTTTCCTGCGGGATGTCACCAATAACCAGCGTCCAATCCTGTTTAAATTGGGACCTTCCCGCCCCTATGCCGATGTGGCTGCCTGCATCGAGGCTGGAGCGGACGCAATCAGTCTGGATGGTATGGTTGGTGGTACCGGCTGCTCGCCAGACGTTGTCACCCAAGGAACCGGGATTCCGACCATTGCCTGTATTCCACCGGCAGTTCAGGCGCTCAAGGATTACAACGTCCACCATAAGGTGAAACTAATCATGCTGGGCGGCATTCGAAATGGCCTGGATGCCTTCAAAGCGCTGGCTCTTGGTGCCGATGCGGTTGGGTTTGGGTCGGCTGCTGAAGTTGCTCTGGGCTGTCGGGTCTGTTATGCCTGCCACAAAGGTAACTGTCCCTATGGCATCACCAGCCAAAAGCAGGAATTCCGCAACCGGCTGGATCCCGTTGAAGGAGGTAAACGCCTGACAAACTTCATCCATGCTTGCAGTGAAGAAGTCAAGATTCTCACCATGCTCTCAGGTCACGTCAGCACCAAAGACTTGTCACCCGAAGACTTGCGCGCGATGGATCTCAACACCGCAGCATTGACCGGTCTGAAGTTGGCTGGGTATGATCGCCCGCTTCCTTTCTGGGAAGATGGTTTATCAGCCGCCAGGAATGGGGGGAATGGGCATAAATAGATCTCAATTGGATGAACCTTCTCTTTTGAATGAAAACGTTCAAAAGAGCTCATTTGACTGAAATCGCAGGACCCGATGGTTGACAATCATTTGGAAAAATCTCTGGCTGATTCCCTGGTCTTTTCAGCAATAACCGATTGCGCAGACCAGAGTTATTCAGGTAACACCACCCAGGTTTTGGAAATGCTCCGGCAAGGGCGTTGTGATATTTGCCGGGTATTTACTGACCACCTTATTTACCATATCGGCTTGTACTTGAGCCAGGTGGATAAGAACTTGAAAGCCGTGATCAAGTATGAGCCGGAACCTGCCTTGCTCAATCCTGTGGCAGCCAGCCAAAAGCTGACATCCAGACAAACCGGGATTAACATCATTGCGTGGGTGGATCGCAAGAGTGCTGCACTCACCTCGTTGAACGCCACCCTGGAATCAACCTTGTCTGAATCGCGCAAGAAGCTGGGTTGTCCAAATGCACAGCCGGCCTGCTTTAACCTGGATATGCAGATGGTCGATGACAGCGAAGTATTGGAAGGGCGCGGATATGGCATGGTGGTCAGCCAACCTTTTCTTCGTTCCATACAGGTATGGAAGCGGCCAGACTTGGCTAAAAACTCGGAGATTGGAACCACTGAGGCTGGCATATACAACTCACCAACTTCTCTGGGGTTGGAGTTAACCCCCGAAACTGTCCTTCTTGAACAGGCTTTCGCAATCGAAAAAATTCCGCTCACTGGGCGCCAGAAACTTGAACCTCAGCTTAGGGAATTGAAAGTAACATTAATCCGTCGTCTGATCAGCGATCAATTGGCTTACATCAATGTCGCCAAGGAATGGTTAACCATTAGTGATCTCGATGATGTATATCACCATCGGATCAGCAATGGCAAGATCGGAGGAAAAGCTGCCGGATTGGTTCTTGCTAATCGAATCTTGTATGAAGTCGCTGATGAAACGCTGCGAGAATCCATCAGCATACCAAAATCATATTTCCTGGGCTCTGACTTGATTTATATCTTCATGGCAATGAACGGGTTAATGCACTGGAATAACCAGAAGTACAAACCGGAGGATAAAATCTATAGCGAATACCCGCTTATCTGCGAGCAATTCGCCATCGGCCACTTTCCGCCAGAAATTGTTCAACGTTTGAGTGAAATTTTGGCTGAAATGCACAATAAACCACTCATTGTCCGTTCATCCAGCCAGCTTGAAGACAGCTATGGTACCTCCTTCGCTGGTAAATATCAGAGCTTTTTTTGCCCAAACCAGGGTACTCCAGAGGAAAACCTTCAAGCGTTGACCAAAGCCATAGCCAAAACCTACGCCAGTACACTAAACCCGGATGCTTTACTCTACCGGCGTACAAAAGGCTTGCAGGATTATGACGAACGTATGGCAGTGATCCTTCAAGAGGTTCAAGGGCAACAGTTCGGCCGTTATTTCTTTCCTTTTGGGGCCGGGGTTTCATTCAGCCACAACCTGTTCCGTTGGGCACCACAGATCCGTCGTGAGGACGGTTTCGCCCGCCTGGTTTGGGGGTTGGGAACGCATGCTGTCGAGCGTGGCGGAAATGACTACCCGCGTATGATCGCCCTCAGCCACCCAACATTACAGCCGGATGATGATCCACAGGCAATCAGCTATTATTCGCAGAAATTTGTGGATTTGATTGACCTGGAAGAAAATTCTTTCAAAACATTGCCCGTCAAAGAACTGCTCACCTCAAATTATCCTGCGTTGAGGTACCTGGTACAGATCGAAAACGAGGGGTATTATTCAACCCCGCGCTCCTGGATTTTTGATGATGAACTTTCCCGCGCTGCAATTACCTTTGACGAATTGCTTCGTAGAACCCCTTTCGCTAAAAACTTATCGCGTACCCTTAAAATCCTCGAAGAACACTACCGCGTCCCAGTGGATGTTGAATTCACCATTAAAATCTCCGATCCCGCATCAGTGAAATGCCCGGTTCAAATTACCCTGCTGCAATGCCGGCCTCAAAGTCAACTGATGCTGGTTTTGCCTGATGTTGTTCCCAGGAATCTGAAGCCGGAAGATATCATTTTCGAAACCCATTTTATGGTCCCTCAAGGCTACCTGTCGAATATCCAATATGCAATCTATATCGACCCGGAAAAATATTTTGCATTACCCACTGAAGCCGAACGGAAAGAGTTGACCAGGATCCTTTCACAGCTTAATAATCTGCTGGGGGCCAAAACCTTTATCTGTGTAGGTCCAGGGCGCTGGGGAACGACCAATCATGACCTGGGAGTTTTTGTCAATTACTCCGATATTTTCAACGCCGGTGCATTGGTTGAATTATCGGGTATAGCGAGTGGCTCTTCAATTGAATCGTCTTTTGGCACGCACTTCTTCCAGGATCTAATGGAAGCTCAAATTTACCCGTTATCCATCCAGATAAACGAAGAACGTACGATTTTTAATCATGCCTTTTTTGAGAAATCACCCAATTGCCTGTCAAGATTTGTGAAAACAAAAGAGAAGATCACTGATGTGATTCGTCTTGTGGAGGTTGAATCTTATCGCCCAAATTACCACATGGAAATCTACCTCGATGGTGATAAGAGTAATGCCATCGCTTATCTGGTTCCAAATTCATAGCAACACAAAATTAAAGTGCCTCTCGAAGGAAAATAGAACTTCATCAGCACACGGCTACACTACACTGCTCCGGGTCTGTGTGACAAAAAAACTATCTGCTTTACAAGCAATTTGTATTTTTTCCATGTTACTGCACATTTTCCATACTAAATCGAAAAACGAACCAGCATGATGCTAAATGCTTCCAACCACCTGTAACTCCCGATTGAAAGTAGTTATACTCTCGCAGCCGTCCCTGGTTACAACGACATCATCTTCGATCCGAATACCGCCCCAACCCTCCAGATAAGCACCTGGTTCAATCGTGAATACCATGCCCTCTTCCAGGCGCATCTCGTTTCCTTCCACAATTCCTGGCTCTTCATGAACATCAAGTCCCAGCCCATGACCGGTACGGTGGATAAAATGAGGACCCAATCTGGCATCTGTCAAAACTTGGCGCGCTGCACGATCAACTTCCTGGCAGGCAACGCCTGGACGCACTGCCGCACGCCCGGCTTCATTGGCTGCTTTTACTGCTGAATATACCACCCGCATTTTTTCGTCTGGCGGGTCGCCAACAAAAAAGGTACGCGTAATATCGGCGTAATAACCGCCCGCGGTAGTGACAAAATCGAATAGTAGAATATCCCCCTGCACCACCCGTCGTTCACCAGAACGGCCATGCGGTGAAGCAGAGTTGGCTCCACTCAAAACCAAAGGCTCAACAGGTGTTACCTCGCCTCCCCGGTTCAGGATGGCGCCGGTAAGACGGTTGCATATCTGGCGTTCAGTTTCCGCACCTGGCAAAAAAGTTGAAAGTACCTCCGCTAATGCAGATTCACAGATCTGCACTGCTTTTCGATGGCAGGCAATTTCAGCAGCATCCTTGTGCAAACGCAAGTGACTGATAACAGGTTCCCCTCTCACAACCCGGACGCCTGGTAAAAACCGCCCAACCAATTCACGCTCCATCACCCGCATCCTCAAATATTCGACCCCCAAAGTTTCAACCCCTTTGAGCATGGATGCCGCCTGGCGCATGGCATCTTCCGGGCCCGTCTTGTCAGACCAGGGTAACAAGTGCGCCGGCATGGGGGATTCATGCCGCCAGTTGGCAGCTTCCAATTCAGGGATGACAAGAACCGGTTCCTGTGCTTCATCGGCCTGGACGAACATGATAAAAGCCCGTTCAAAAAGCGAAAAGTCAAGCCCGGTCAGATACCGCATGTTGAAACCGGGTATCAGCGCCAGACAATCCATCTTTTGGGCTTTGAGTTGCTCACGCACTTGTTCAAGTCTGTTACTTTGCATCGGGTTCATGGTTTGTCTCGTTAACAAAGATTTGTCTTTAGCGCCGTCTTTGGTTTAAGGTCTGCGCTGCCGAACAGCATCCATGGCAACAGCAACCAAGATAACAGCGCCCTCAACGACCAGTTGGTAAAATGTCGGGACGTTATTGATATTCATGCCATTTGAAATAATTTGAAGCAGTAAAACGCCAACCAGGGTACGCCAGACCGCGCCCTCCCCTCCATTAATGCTGGTGCCGCCGATGACGACCGCAGCAATGGCACTCATCGTGAGAGGATCTCCAACACTTGCCTGTCCGGTAGAGATACGGGAGGCAGCAATCACGCCTGCAATGCCTGCACTCAGGCCGCTGATCGTAAAGGTTAATGTTCGAACAAGGTCTGTCCTTACCCCTGATAAACGTGCCGCCTCTTCATTCCCGCCAATCGCAAACACGTAACGGCCAAAAGCAGTCTTGGATAGAAGAAACCAGATCAGGATTGCAAACCCAAAAAAGAAATAAATTGGGATTTTTGCATCCAGTAAGTATCCGCGACCGAGCGCAGCAAATCTTTCGTCATTAACCTGTATAAGCAGCCCCTCAGTCAATACGTAAGCCACACCACGAATGATCTGGCTTGTGGCAAGTGTGGCAACGAAGGAATTGACATGAAGCTTTGTAATGACCAAACCATTGGCATATCCCAGGACAAGGCCCAGAAGTATACCCGTAACCAGGCCAAGGATCGGGTGACCAGCCCTGGCAATCACAGCGGCCAAAGATCCCGACGCTGCATAAACCGCTCCCAGAGAAAGGTCAAAGCCACCGCCAATAATGGGCACCGTAACCCCCATGGCAAGCAAGCCAACCTGGGATGCCTGGTCAAGAATATTGAGCACATTCCGTTTGGAGGCGAAAGCGCTCGAAGAGGAGCTCAAAATTATAAAAAGTATGACAAAGACGATAATAATCCCATATTGGCGCAGGGTACCGAAATTAAACCGAAATTGTTTAAGACGCTTATGTTCAGGCGGGGTCGGGTTCGTGTTGTCTGTCATCTTTTTTCTCCGTGGCAAAAGCAGCTCGCATGATTGCATCCTCAGTCAATGAGGATGGTCCTTCCAGATTGTCCTGAAATTCTGCAACAATTCTTCCTTGTCGTAAGACCAGTACACGATGAGCCAATCCCATCACTTCTTCCAGTTCGGACGAAATAAGAAGGACTGCCAGGCCTTCTTTGGCTAACGAAACGACCAACTGATAGATCGCTATTTTGGCGCCTACATCCACACCATGCGTAGGTTCATCAGCGATCAATAATCGGGGGCGCTTAAATAACCACTTTCCAAATAGAACCTTTTGCTGGTTGCCACCCGACAGGCTATCTATTTTTACTTTAGGTTGTGGCGGTCTTACATCCAGATCCTTTAACAAGACCTCTGTTTTATGGTTCTCTTCACTGCCTTGAATAAGCATTCCTTTACTAATCGATTTCAAGTGCGGGAGTGTGACATTGCAGGATACCGGCAAACGCATTAATAATCCTTGCGTTTTACGATTTTCCGGAACCAGAGCAATCCCTGCCGCAACGGCATCTCCAGGATTTCTGATCTCAATTTGATTCCCATCGATGCTTACAGTTCCGGAACTCTTACGATCAGCACCAAATATGGCTCTGGCCACTGCTGATTGACCGCTTCCCACCAACCCAGCCAGACCAACAATCTCACCGGCTCGAATATCGAATGTGATATCCTGTATGTCGTTTCCATGTGAAAGGCCTTTTACCGAAAGGACCACCGGGGCGTTGCATTCACAGAATGTTTTGGGTGGAAAAGCCATTGACATGGAGCGGCCCAGCATGGCTACAACCAGACTTTCGGGGGTCTCATCCTTTGCCAAAGTAGTCTGGATTAATTGTCCGTTGCGCAGGACAGTAACATCATCTGCAATACTCAGAACTTCCTTAAGGAAATGCGATACATAAACTACCGTGGTTCCCATCTTTCTCAGGCTGCGAACAATTTCAATTAACTTTTCTGCTTCGTCAATGGGCAATGTCGCGGTCGGTTCGTCCATGACCAGCAGTTGGGCATTCCTGGCAATTGCCTTCAAGATCTCAACTTTCTTTTGTTCCGCAACACTAAGGCTGAATACCAGGCTGTCGCTCTGAAGGTCAAAACCAGTGCGTTGGTTAAGTTCATCAAAACGCCGGCGAGTATCCTGGTCGTCTAACAGCCCGCCATGGTTCGTTTCGATCCCCAGAAATACGTTTTTGAGAACCGTCAATTTGGGTACCAAAGCGATTTCTTGCTGGATCATTGCGATCCCATTCTCAAGAGCTTCGCGAGGAGAACCGAACTGTACTTGTTCTCCATTTAAGATTAACTCACCACTGTCTGGTTGGATAACTCCGCTGATTATTTTCCCCAGCGTAGATTTGCCTGCCCCATTTTCACCCACCAGGGCATGGATTGTTCCACGCCGAATAGTGAGGGATATGTCATCAAGTGCCTGTGCCCCGCCAAAATGTTTGCAAATGGCACGGATTTCAAGATGTGGGTGAGGGCTTTCACCACCCTCACCCACATTTACCAGATCAAAGGAATTACCATTTACCATTGGGGCACAAATTCGTCAACATTGTCTTGTGTGATAATCGGACCATCCTCCGGTAAAGGCGGTCTTTGTTCGTCATTGACGACTATCTTTGGATATTCCTCACCGCGTACTGCCTTAATTGCAATCTCAGTACCCATCTCACCCATCGTATAGGGAATATCTGCATAATCGGCCCAGAAACGCCCTTCCTTGATGGCATCATAACCCTGCTGGCTGGTGCCGTTTCCCAAAAGCAGAACCTGGCCTGTCAGACCGGCATCCTTGACGGCCTGCTCAGCTCCCAACATCATTTGATCACCGGAAGTGGCAAAGACATTGATGTCCGGGTGTGCTTGCAGCATATTCTGGGCTACATCATAGCCGGTGTCTTGCAGATAGAGGGCTTCCTGGTTGGCCACGATTTCGATGTCGGGATGATCTTCCAGAACCTTCATGATTGCTTCCACGCGGTCTTGATCGATGGTCAAGGCTTGGGCCCCGTTCAAGTAGCCAACTTTACATGGCTTGCTCTCCACCGTATCGCAGGCACGAACGATCATCTCTCCCAGGAAAGTACCATGATCAAAACCTGTCCGGCCAACGTAAGCGGAGACTCCATCGTATGGCTCATAGGTCCTGGCATCTGGCCCGATGACAACATCGATCGCCACAACTTTAATCCCGGCTGCAATGGCATCTTCTACATCCTTAACGACTGCATTCCCATCACAGGCATAGATTATGAAAGCATCATACTTTCCCGACATAATCGCGTCCTGGATTTGATTAGACTGGGCCACAGCATCATAAGCCGGATCGGCGCCAAAAACATCTACAGTGACATTACCCATTCGTTCTGCTGCTGCCAATGCCCCATCGGAAACCGCCTTGGTATAGGTATTACCTAATACCGTGTGAAAAAGTGCGATCCGTACGGGTTTTACCTCAGCAGGCGGTTGTGTCACTGCCTGTTGTTCGGGTGCTTCCTGCGCGGTCGGTTCCTGAGTAGGCGTTGCTTGACCACCACAAGCAGCCAGCATCAACATAACCATACTGAACAGGAGCATATATCTTACTGTGCGTTTGCACATCATCTGTTCCTCCTTTCTCATTCTATATCGGGATTCTTTTTGAACTATGGTGTAGATTCATTATAGTGATTTGGATATACCCCTGCATCAGTCAAAAGAGAGATTCCATTCAGCCAATACGAACAACATTGGAATGAAACCTTCTCATTCATTTGAAGTAGAGAGCCTCCGACAAATGATGTATGTGTGAGATTATTGTTTGGAATCGAGAGAAGTCAATCCTTTACGCAGGGCATACAATGCCGCCTGGGTTCGGTTCGCCAAATGTAATTTACTCAGGATGTTTCCAACATGCGTACGGACGGTCCTTTCACTGATTCCCAGCATATCTGCTATCTCCTGGTTTGTTAAACCGCGTGATACCAGACTTAGCACTTTCGTTTCGCGCTCGGTGAGATCCTTTTCTACAGATGATTGGTCAGATGGCTGCTTGAATTCTCTCAGCAACTTGAGAGCGATGGTCGGATCCAAAGAAGACTCGCCGTGGTAGACATCATGAATGGCCTGGATGAGTTCCTGGGGAGACGAATCCTTCAACAAATAACCAAGTGCTCCAGCTTTAATGGCGGTAAATACTTTTTCATCATCGGAAAAACTGGTCAGGACCAGAATTCTTGCTTTTGGGTTATCCTGAGTCACTTCGACAATGACTTCAAGACCATTTTTGTGAGGTATGATCAAGTCAAGCAGGATGACATCGGGTTGTAATTTC
>JAJFTV010000012.1 GCA_021372725.1 Chloroflexota bacterium
CGGATCTTCGTATGGATCAGACACATCATAAATTAAATCTTCACATGCTTTGGAAAGAAGACTAATCTTCCTTTTGATCTGCGGAAATTCTATTCCTAGTGCTTCAATTTGCCCCTGGGTCATCGTCAAAATCAGGTTTGCATTCTCCAGTATGGTCTTGCTTACTTCGCGTGATCGAGATTTCTCAACCCGCCAACCTTTTTGCCGGCAAAAGTGAAGGGCTTGAGAAGTAGGGGGCAAATCGGGTACAGCCCATGTTCCTGCACTTTCCACTTGCCATTCTCCAGGTGTTTGGCGGTCAACAAGCAAATGCCGAAATTGCTCTTCTGCGATTACGGAACGAAACCGGTTGGCGCTGCATACGAACAGAACTGTCGGCATCTTATCCTTTGCTGGTTCGTTCTTTAACGAGGCAGCAATACCCATTCGCCTTCAGAGAAGATATACCCCTCCGGAAGTGCGTTGAATTTCTTAAGCAATCCCAAATCCACCCCCTGGTTGTCTGCCAACATTTCAACAGTCTGGTTGAGATCTGTTACCTGGTAAGCAGAGAAAGAGGGGAGTCCGGTTGCATCGGTAACGTCTACTGGGATGATCAGGATTGAATCCGCCCAAAGGACGGAATCATATGCGTAATTAACTGCCACAATGGCTTCCTTGGTGGTGTTGTAATCCTGCATAAAGCGCATAAAGCTTTCACCTACCTGAACCTTGTGAATCACAAACCTGGGATCTACTCCAAACGGTACTTCAAGGGTGTGGGGAGGAAAACTGGTAGGGTAAGGAGTGGCAGGGATCTCAGTGAATGAAGAGGTCGGCTCCGGAGTAAGGCTGGGCACGGATGCCTGCGCAATTCCCGTCTGCGTTAGGTGTGCCATTTGTGTGATTGTTTGCAGCGCCTGAACGTTGAGCTCTTGCTCGTTTTGAGGTGAATTCATTAATTTTGAACCATCCATGTCAATGGAAAAGAGCACAACCACTAATACTAAAATCAGCGCGATAGACAGCACGATCGCTGGGAGTCGCCGCCGAATATGATAAATGGATGCACTAATATTTGCAGGCAGGGGTTGGTTGCCCTGTGTTTTAAATACCGGGCATTTTTCGAATTCACCGCAAAGGCAATATTTTGTTTGATGTGTACTTCTGATTGAAGCAATGGGTTTGGCGTGATGGCAGTAATTGCTTGCAGTAGGATATCTTAACGCCGTCCCCGGATCATCACTGACCCCCAAATAAGGACAAACGGCGTAATTTTTTCCTGCAGTATCGGGTAATGTCGGTTGCATCAATGATCAATCCTGCAAATATGGGAACTCGACTTAATCCTTGGTTGAAGATCCCTTTACTTCAGCCTCTTCAGAAGCCTCAAAGGTACCCTGTCCGCTGGTTTCTTCAGCAGCTTTTCCGTACGGCTTTCCATAATAATAATCACGATTATAGTAATAATGCGAACGGCTTACTTTGACATTGTTCAATACAACGCCCAGAAGATTGGCGTTCACATGCTTCAGCTGTTCAATGGAGTGCTGCAAGGCAGCCCGTTTCGTCTTGTTGGGATCAAATACCAGGATCACCCCATCTACTTTCGATGCGAGCACCAAAGCGTCAGTCACTGCCAATAGAGGCGGGGTGTCGATGATGATCGGATTAAAATGGGCGCCCAACATTTGAATCACTTCCTGCATCCGATCAGACCCAAGCAACTCTGACGGATTCGGCGGAAGACTACCAGAACTGATAACGCTTAACCCCTTGACATCCGTTTTCTTGATTGCACCGGTGAGGTGATCTTGCGTGTGAAGGAAATAATCTGAAAGACCAACCCGATTTGGCAATTGGAAGATCTTGTGAAGCCGGGGTTTTCGCAAGTCACAATCAATTACTACTACCCTGCGGTTGTTCTGCGAAACCACGTTTGCCAGATTTGCCACAACTGATGTTTTGCCATCCTCAGGAGATGGACTCGTAACCACGAGCGTTTTCAATGGCGTTGCCACACCTGCGAATTGTAAATTTGTCCTGAGTGATCTGAAAGACTCAGATACCGGCGCGCGAGGTTGAGTCAGAGTGATGATCGTCGTGGGAGAGGACTCATACCTGGCGATCACACCCAGTACCGGCACACCCCATTTTCTGGTGACTTCTTCGGGGTCACGGATAGTATCTTCAAGGAAAGTGATCAGAAAAACCACTCCAGCAGCGATCATGAAACCTACCACAGCGGCTAGCAGAGCACTGCGCATGGGCTGGGGTTGGATTGGGGATGGATTGGCAACTGCCGGGTCTTTTTGCACCACCGTAGAGGTAGAGAGAACTTCTGACAGTTTTAATTGTTGATAGTCTGAAACCAGGTAAGACCTTGCCTGCTCATATTGTGAAAGGGATGTTTCAAGTTGGGCGCGGTTTGCCACATCGTTTGGGTTGATGGCATTGCCGGCTGTATCGGTAGGGATGGCAGCCAACCGTGTGTTAATGCTGCCAATCTGCTTATCGGTGTTGGCAAGCTCGGTTTCAATGTTTGTCCGCAAATCGGTATAACGGGAAGACTGATCCGCCATTACCTGGTCGGCGAAAACGGACACCAGAGTATTGGCAATATCTGCTGCTCGCTGGGGGTCGGTATCAGTAACAGTAATATTTATTAGCTGCGTGTTTTCAATCTGCTGGACCTTGATCGAACCAGAGTTCACCTCGTAACCCAGTTTGCCGGAGACAGCATCCAATATTGGTTTTGTGGTCATGGTTCGCGAATAGGTGGAAGCAAGTTGCATCCCCAGGTAAATCGATGTCGAATTGTCATATTGCGAGCCGGATGCCCCGTTAACCATCATCAAGGTGGATGATTCATAAACGCGGGGCTGCCTGTTGGTAATGAAATATGCAGCCACCCCGGCGAGTAAAGCTGCCAGAATCAGCACCCATAACCAGTGAAGAAGGATCTGTCCATACTCGAGAATACTTTCCAGACTGCTGCGCTCTTCAAGCTCGTTATCCATGAATTTGATTCTATCCTTTCATCAATCAGGTCGATTCTGCGATGGTTTTGACCGAATCGCAGGAAAACAATGACCTGTAATACTCGTTCGCTTCAAATAACCCGGCATGTGTTCCAAAACCGGTAACCAGACCGTTGTTTAAGACAAGGATCCGGTCGGCGTGTTTAATTGTTGAAAGACGGTGTGCAACAATGAAGAGGGTTTTCCCCCTCAACTCTTCGGGTAACACCTGGAGGATCGAATACTCAGTCAGAGCGTCCAGAGCCGATGTCGGCTCATCAAAAACGAGAATATCCGGATCCTTGATCAATGCGCGAGCAATGGAGAGACGCTGCTTTTGTCCCTCGGATAAGTTTACCCCTTTTTCGCCCACCTGGAAGTCGAATTTTCCGGACTGTTTTTCGATGAATTGAAAGATCCCGGCGACCTTTGCGGCATGTTCAACTTCTTCCATCATCGCAGCAGGATTGCCATAAGTCAGGCATTCGAGCATCGATCCGGCAAGCAATTGTGAAGACTGGGAAACATACCCTATCCGTTTGCGGAGTGAGCTGACCTCGTATTCATCAGCATCGATTTCATCAAACATCACTCTTCCCCGGAGGGGTTTGTAAAAACGCAGCAGCAGGCTGATGAGAGTCGACTTGCCAACCCCTGAGGGGCCAACAATGGCAACTGTTTCTCCGGGTTTGACTTTAAAACTAACATCATTTAACACAGCTTCCCGACCGTCGTAGCTGAAAAAGACATGGTCAAATTGAACTTCACCTTGCAAGAGGGCAGCGACCTTACCCTGCCCTGCATCGCTTTCCACTTCAACCCCCATCAAGGCACTGACACGGTCGAGTGCAGCCAAAGCCGATTTAAATTCCATGCTGACGCTTGAAAGGGAAAGCGCCGGCCCGTAAACATATCCCAAATAGGATTGGAAAGCAAGCAACGAACCGAGCGTCCAGTTTCCTTGAATCACCAGATATACGCCAGCAACCAGTACCAGCGCTTTCGCAACATCCGGTACCAGGATGAAGACAGCATTGGCTGTTGAAGCAACCACGGTCTGTTCGAGCGAGATCCGCTTCGCAGCTTTGACCTCATCCACCACACGCTCGGCTTCCACCTGTTCTGTGGCAAAAGATTTGATCAGGGGTATGGAAGCCAATGTTTCAGCGAAACGCGAATAAACATTCGCATGCTGCTCCATGTTCCTGTGACTCAAAATGCTCATCCTGGTTGAGAAGGTTTTTACAGTCACAACCAAAAGCGGGAGAACAATGATCGCAGTAATTGCCAGGCGCCACTCAAGAGCGAACAGGAAAACCAACCCGCCGATAAATTGGATGATGTTGGTAATAATGTAGACACTTGTTTGTGAGAAAAACCAGGTCAACCCCTCGGTATCCGAGGCAATGCGGGAAATGAGATACCCTTCCTCCTGTTCATCAAAAAAAGCATTGGGAAGTTGGAGCGTGTGATAGATCAAATCCTTCTGCAGATCGACTGCCACCTCAGCTTGAAGACGGCCAAAAGTGTATCTTTCCAGCATGCCACCTGAGGTACTCACGCCCTTAACCACAGCAAATCCGAGCACTGCCCAGATTAACCACTCGAGGTGCCTGGCAAGGATTACATCATCCACCAGGAAGCGTGTCAGCAGTGGAGAAACGAATCCGAGCGCAGCAGTGATGACAATGGCTACCGCGCCGAGAATAACCTTTTTGAAATGCGGATGAAGGTAGCGGGTTAGGAGCGCCCAGTTATGCCTACCAGCCTTGGCAGTATTCCCGGACAAGGGATCTGAAACCCGCTGGCGGGAGAAGCCAGATTTGAGAAGGTCAAGCCAGGAAGAAAATGGATTAGTCACGAACTGTCTCTCTTGTAACGATACTGGATGCTCTTCTGAATTGCATCTGCGCGCGCATGAGCCACCTGGCAAAAATAGTCGGAAAATCCATCCATGGCACCTGTTTCAAGATATGCTCTAGCCGGGCACCAAAGACATAAATCACGATGGGGCAAATGCGGCAGCGTTTCAAAAAACCCTCGCTGTTCGACCGCATTTCACGAACCTGTAAAGTCAATTCCTCCCAAGCTTCTTTGAGTGAATGATCTTTTAGATCCAGCGTTGTATTTGGGTTCCAAAGATCTCCGCACAATCTGAAAATCCCATCGTAGCTGACGATAAAACTCCCGTTGCCTGCACCACAATGGAAGAGATGATTGCATACCTCGCCTGAATGTTCGGGGAAGATGAAATGATCACAATGCTCCGCCAAAGTTCTAGCCCGTTCTGCGTCTGCCTGCTCGATGGCGACAATTTCCTCAGGGGCCAATCGTTCTTTACTGATTTCTTCATTGAGAACCGGATCGTGGTCATAGCGTAGATTCAGTAAAGGATCGAATCGGAAATAATCCATCGTGTGTTGCCGACAGAACTCTGCTATCTGGGGAAGTTCATGGAAATTCGAACGTGTCGCAACCGCCTTCAGGCGGACATGGATACCATTGTTAAGTAAAAGATCCAATCCGCGCCTGAAAGCTTTGTAAGACCCGGGTGTTCGTGTCACCCGGTCGTAGGAATCCTGGGTCACGCCGTAAACCGTTACCTCAACATCCCGGGGCAGGTATTTCTTAAAAAGATCGATATAAGCCTGCGTAAGGAAACATGCATCGGTAAATACTGAAACCTACAATCCCTTTCTCTTAAGGCTTAGGTAAATTTCAGAAAAATCCCTTCCTCAGTAGTGGTTCACCCCCGGTCACCAGGCACCATAAGGCGTCCAATTCTACTGCCTGATCAGCAATGTGATTGATCTCGGATAATGACAATTTCTTGTTCTTTGAGCTCTGATCACCGGAAGGAAGATTGATATAACAATGGGAAAAATTATTGTTGCACCGTGTGGTGATTTCAAGATACAAATCGAGGGGTATACGTTTGCC
>JAJFTV010000013.1 GCA_021372725.1 Chloroflexota bacterium
AGAAGAGATGAAGGGGAACGGCATCTGATGAATAATCGGAGGCGCTCAAGGGAGTCGGTACGCTGATAACCAGGAGGCCGTCATTCCGAAGGATCCTCCGGATTTCTGCGAGTTCCGCCAGAGGGTCGGGAATATGCTCCAGCACATGCCAGAGGGTCACCGCGTCAAAATGGCTCGCCGGTAGTCGGGCTTCCGCAAGCTTTCCCGTAAAGACATCCAAACCGAATCTACTTCGGGCATACTCGGACGCTTCGTGAGAGAGCTCCACACCCCAAGTTTTCCAGCCCCGTTCTCTCGCCTCGGCAAGAAAGAACCCCCAGGCGGAACCGATGTCGAGGATACGCCCCGGCGATCTCTGTTTCTCGATCCGGTCCAGCTCGCCGGCAAACCGGCTCCTGTGAATGATCTCTTCCCCCGTTGGGTCAATGCGTGTGTCGACTATGCATTCCACCTTACCCGCATAGAGGTCCCGCAGGCGGCTGAAATCGGGCTGCGGGTGCAGGTAAACCAGCCCGCAGCGTTCGCAGCGCAGATAGGAGAAATCCCCCTGGGAGAGAAACTCCCTGGAACCTGTTTCCCTGCAGATCAGACATCCCTCAGCAGTCATCGTCACCCGACTCCTTGTTCTTGAAGGACATGGAGACCCGTTTCCCGATTCACTCCGAGCACCTCCTCCGGCCCGGTCTGACGCACGCAGTCGTGAGCCTGCATAGCGCAAGATGCAACGGCCGTGATGGCAGGCGATGGCGGCCAGAACCTCGGTCTGTCCTTTTCAGATGACAATTCGGGAAGCAGCCATTTCTTTCGATCATTTCACCCGGTATACACTCAGTGGCATCAAGCCGGGTCCTGCTATTTCCGGATATCCCGAATCAAGATGACAGGGATGATCCTTCCAACAAAGATAATAATCGATTCCGTAGTTCCTGAAATCGATGGCCAGCTGCTTGTTCGTAACTTCCGGTGGCGATATGCCTAAATATTTCGCCTCCCGGTTGTTTGAGATAAAATAGGTGACGAATAGAGATTGATCATAATTGCCGTTGGATCCGACATGGCCGCCGACACCCATTGCTTCCAGAACAACGGAGAGGTCGTAAACCTCCCTGTTCATAAATAGACAGGCACGAAGATCACGCACGGGTGTCAATGCGAAAGACAGGCAAAGAATCGTTATCGCGGCAATTTTTTTTTGATCCGTGTTAAAAGGATACCGGTTTAACCAGTAAGCTCCCAAAATAAAAATGAGCAGGATGCCGAGATACAAATACCGCCTGTCCACTAAAAGTGGCAGGTATCCTAACGGATGAATGATGATCGTCAGCACAGCGAGAAAGACCTTATGTCCGAGAAGCTCTCTTCCGGCAAGCCCGATCAGGCTGCCCATGGAAAAAAGGACGATGGTTGCCGATAGCAGGGAACCTGCTTGATACGCATCTAAGGTCTTCAAGGCATTTGTGCAAATACGGGATAACGTATTTTGAATGGTTCGTGGCAAGTCAAGGGGTTTCCAGCGCCCTTGGGCCATTCTCGTGGGGTCTTCCCACGCACTGATCGCTGTCGGGTTGGTCGGAGCCGAAAAACCAGAATATAGTAAAGAGCTCCCGGGCTCGTTATTGACAAGCTCGAAGTTGTAAGACCCTATGGTACTGAACGTCAGCTGATCATATTTTTCATACATGGCGTATATCCAGGGAGATGCAATGAAAATAAAGGTTAACATCCCCGACCCGAAAGAACGCCATACCCTTTTCCTCAACTCAGGCTCCACGGCGCCGCAGTAACGGCATACGTTCATGAGCGTAAAATGCAGAATAAAAAAGGGGAACGCATAAGCCTTTGCAAAATAAGCCAATGCGCCAAGTGAGCCGCAGCACAGGCCATCCTTATCGCTTTTCCCATAATCTTCGGATAGGACCCGCCTGACATAAAACAGGAGAATAACGGCAACCAGAAAATCCGGATTGGGATTGGTCAGGGTGAAAGCATAGATCATCGGGATCAGCGCAAAGAATAAAATGGTTTG
This sequence comes from Chloroflexota bacterium, assembly GCA_021372725.1. GTDB lineage: Bacteria > Chloroflexota > Anaerolineae > Anaerolineales > Anaerolineaceae > JAJFTV01. The sequence goes on from JAJFTV010000013.1 coordinate 2,027, forward strand.
GATCTTATCCGGAATGTCGAATTCCCGAGATATCTGCCTGCAGGCAACCAATCCCGCCATGCCCGTGATCAATGCGATTATTTTTATCGCATAGAGAGGGTGAATGCCTATGAGGACGAACGGCGCCAGCAGCCATGAGATC
>JAJFTV010000028.1 GCA_021372725.1 Chloroflexota bacterium
TGGTGGAGCAGACCCTCGCCCACGGCGGGCTGATATCCAACAAGCAAAACCCGGACGGCACCCGTACCCCGTATGAAATGAACATCAATTACTTCGACGCACTTTCAGACCCGCACAGTGATGAAGCACCCGATTTGCAGGTGGCGCGCTTCATGGCGGCGCAGGCCATCATGCTGACCTTGCAGGGCGTGCCGGGCATTTACTTTCACAGCCTGTTGGGTTCACGCAACTGGCCGGAGGGGGTGCAGCAGTCTGGAAGCAGCCGCGCCATCAACCGCCAGAAACTGACCTGCGCCGAGCTGGAAACCGCCCTGGCCGACCCTTCCTCGCTGCGGGCGCAGGTTTTCATACAATATAGCGCTCTCCTGCACCGGCGCGCCGGCAGCCCGGCCTTTCACCCGCAAGGGACACAAAAGGTACTGGATGTGGGGCGGGGTGTCTTCGGCATGCAGCGCACCTCGCCGGATGGGACGCATCGCATGCTGTGCCTGCAGAATGTGACGGATCGGCCGCAAAACGCGGCTGACTATACCTTGCAGCCATACCAGGGGCTGTGGCTGGAAATGTGATTCGATAAAACCCTTCCCATGACAGGTGATGAAAATGCCCGCTTTTGATCATTTCGACTTTCTGGCGCCGCACTATGAAAACTATATCCATCCCAAGGATCCTCGCAAAATGTGGGATCTTTTAGACTTACCCACCTCCGGCGCAATGCTGGATGCCGGTGGAGGTACCGGGCGGGTGGCACAATTTATGAGCGGCAAGGCGCATCCTGTGGTGGTGGCGGATCTGTCGTACAAAATGCTCACCGAAGCGCACCGGAAAGACGGCCTGTGCCCGGTCTGTTCGCGTTCAGAGACCCTGCCTTTTGCAGATGAAAGCTTTGCACGCATCATCATGGTGGATGCCCTGCATCACGTATTCAACCAACGCCGGACGGCCCGTGAGCTGTGGCGCGTGCTCCGGCCGGGGGGCATCCTGGTCATCGAAGAGCCGGATGTGCGGCGGTTCAGAGCCAAATTGATTGCCCTGGGGGAGAAATTGGCCCTCATGCGCAGCCATTTTATGTCAGCGGAGCGAATTGCAGGGTTGTTTGATGATGAGGATGCACACGTGCATGTGGAAACGGGAGATTTCGAGGTGTACGTGGTGGTGGGGAAGGATGAGGGATAAAACGACAAATTTCCGCCGCGATTTGTGCGCTGTTAGCCGTACACACTATTAGGGGTCAAATTGCTTGCGAAAATTACAGGCGCAGCCGGTTATCCCGTTTGACTTTCTTTCCGAAGGAGATCTTGTTTTCAACCCCGCGCAGGATACGTTGGATGTTTTCGCCGTGCTGTGCAATCGCAAAGATAGACACCATTATTGCCAGGATGACGAGGACCTTGGGTTGGTTTGAAACAAGCGTGTAAATTGCCATTACGAGCACGAATACCAGTGACCCTAATGAAACCATACGGGTGAGCAGCACGACAACCACAAATATCAGGATCGCCCCCAGCGTTGGCAGCGGGAAAAGACTCAGAAAGATGCCTGCCGTCGAGGCGATGCCTTTACCGCCCCGGAAATTGAGCAGAGCGGGAAAATCATGCCCCAGGATAACACCGATGGCGGCCGCCGCCAGTCCGGGATAGCCGGCAAGCCAGAAACCGAGCGATGACGAGACCAATCCTTTGAGCATGTCGAGAATGAATACCAATGCTCCATATTGCCAGCCGATCAGGCGCATGACATTGGTAGCTCCCGCATTACCGCTGCCGCGTTCACGTATGTCGAATTTGCCCACAAGCCATCCCAAAAAATAAGCCGGTGAGAAATTACCGATAAAGTATCCCATAAACAGGATTGCGATTAATTTCAAGATGTCCATAAAGTAAACAAACACTTAACAGGGTCAAAAAGATACAGCGGAGTTCGCAAACATACTCCTCTTGAATAAACCAGGATTACATTTTACATCGAAACAATGTCTGTGATCAATGCAAAACAGCAGATGATAGTTGGGGGATAAATAGCCTGTGCTGCTATTCTTCGGCAACTGCCGGATGAATCACGATACCGGCCGCCGTCAGATCCTGTGAGCTGACATCTCGGGGACAGATAATGGTGACGCGAGCCCCGACAACCAGTAGATCCAGCCGTTCAGCCGGCAGGATTTTGGTCTCATCGGTCAGCAGGAACGTATAGTACTGCTCATCCTTTGCCTGGATCGTGATGGATTGCCCCGCCTGGTAAGCCGTAACGATCCCTGCCCGGTGAATTTTGGCAGGTTTGCCAGGAATAAGCACCACTTTCCTGGCAGTGAGCGAATCATCGTCACCGCGAATCGCCTGGATCATGACAGTCATCCCGGCAGCCAGCTCAGCGGCGGGAGCGTTTTTTCTGGTAAGGATTTTGATGTCGGTCTCAGCGGTCAATGTTACAGTAACCGCAGTTCCATCCTTCAAGGCAAGAGTGATGCTGGAAGCATCCACCGCAGTGATGGTTCCCTTATAGTTTTCGTGCTTCCCATGCGAGTTGCCCATGGTCTGCTCTGCCTGATCCTCAGGCGTTTTGGCCAATCCCGGCGGGGTTGCCTTGGGATCCAGTTGCTGCGGGGCAGCAATAGCCTGAGACGAGATCAGGAATAACGCAATCATCGCCGATAAGAAAATAAAAATATGTCTGGTTTTCATCATTTACTCCGCTTATTCCTTTTCATACATGATCGTCAGCACCAGTTCAATTTCATCACTATCCATATTGCTGGCGATCAACTCGATCACATTGGGCCCTTCGTCCAGTGTAACCGGAATGGAAAAACTTCCTTCATCGCCCACCAGAAAAATGCTCTCGTTCAGGCTGATCACCGTTTCAGCGGGCGACTGGCCGATCACATCGATCACCGGCTGGGTGACCACATCGCCATCCATAGGAGTGTACAGACGCAGCCACAGGCTCCCGCTGGTATATTCCACATAGGCAGGCATTTCGACACTCCGGGCCGGCTCGGTCGATCCGGTTATGAGAGCGTCGTTGCTGGCCACAGTAGGAGGGCTTGGCATGGCAGTGGATTCGGCTGCCGCCGTGGCAGTCCCTGTTGGGAGGGAGGCGGTTGAGGGAGAAGCCTGCGCCGGAGAATCACCTGCCGGTGCAGGCGTGTCTGTTTGGGTTGGTGCAGGAGCACATGCGGCCAACAGGAAGATGAGCGATACGGTGATCAATAGTCTGTGCATCATTGTATGAATTAGTATAGCGCGGTGTGGGAATTTTTCAACTTACAAATCAATACAGGCAGACACAATAGACATAATTCGGTAAAGATGGACTCTCCTGATTGCAGTAAAGTCATATTCCAGCAAAGTTAAAATGTCTTGTCGATATTCATTCCAGCATGATCAAGAATTTGCCCCGAAAGGATAATCGTTTCAGAATGACATTGAGACGGGTTTTGATTGTCCACTTGCTTAAGAACTCTTTTACATTTCCTCCCGAAACAAAAGCCCATACTTCCTTCGGGCAGCCAGCCAGGCTTTCCGTAAAATTTCGTATACTGCCTGGGGGTCTGCAATATTACGCAGCACAATTTGCGGATTGGAAGGGTCGGCGCCTGTAATATGAATATCCCCAATTTTGATCACGCGCTCCGTAAGGTTTTGGCTTACATCCATATCCTGAACCCGGATCAGCTCGTAATTTTCATAGTCCTTGCCCAGCAAGCCGGTGGAAACTTTGATCCGCTCGTTGGTGATCACGTATGATTCGACCAGCGAAAGGAATGGACGCCCTTTCCAGAGAACCGTCTCCTCATCTTTCAGGTCGGTGACGGCGTTTTTTATACCTGTTGTCCCGGCTGTGCCCGGCAGATCGTCCATCATATCGTTGACCGCCAGGAGAACCTGATCGGCAATGGCATCCACCATTTGTGATTGTTTATCGGCCGGAAATTGAGACAGATCGACCCCGCTTTGCGCAAGGCCCTTCCAGACACTGCTGCTGATCTGTGATCGATATGGATCGAGACTCATTGAACACCTCCCAAATGAAAATTGGAAAAAATTAATGCAACTGAATGTGTATGAGAATTATACATGGATGGAAGATAAAAAAGGAAAGCTCCGCCTGACCGGAAGGAATCGAAGATCATTCGTATTCCATCGATGAGTTACCGGCTGTCAGGATCATGTTTGATGGAAACACTACCATTACTTGCCTGGCAATATTTGCTTTATTGTTGTGGACATCGTTTGTTTTGTCTGAGTTGAAAGTGATCCAAAGACCTGGTTCATTAACGATTTTGTTTCCTTATCCAATTGTGAGTACTTTTTAAGAATCTTTTGGATTTCCTTCAAATTCTGCAGCGGATCAGTTGAGATCGTTGTTTCTTCTGAATCTCCCAATAGATCAAAGAATGCCTCAAGAAAAGCCCCTCGCTCAGCCAGTGATATTTCCGTTAGCCAGGTTTTTAATATATGGTCGAGCAATTTGGCTACATCAGCCAAATTTCCACGAACAAATTCCGTGCGTTCAACGTTCCAATTAAAGGCATTATGTTGACTCGAATATCGAGCCGAACTGGATATGACCGTTCTTTTCCCTGCTGATTCGAACAGCATTCCCACCATTGATTCTTCAGGGACAAAATTAAGAATCTTGTGATCGCAAAGATTAAAAGGGGTCTGATCAACAACAGAAAAATTAAAACCCGGACCGTCAAAATTATAAACTTTTGAAATGCGATCCTGATGTGTTGGGCCAATATGTGAACTTGCATAAACAGCCAGATTTCCACCTTTGGAATGACCACAGACGATAAACTGTCCAGGCAGCTTCTCGAGTGCTTGCTCCAGGTATCGATGGGCAGAATCCTGGGCGGGTATCTGCTCCATATATACGATTCCAAAATCTTCCTTCCAACCCACCAGGGTGTCATCTGTGCCTCTGAATGCAACAACGTTTTCTGGATGGGCATCAGGCAAAGTAAAAGTCACTGCTGCAAACTGCCGTCCAGCGATGTAATCCGTATTTTCATCAAATCTGGATAACCGGACTCCTTCAAATCTGGGGCAAACTGACAACTTCCTCAGCATCTCCTCCAAACTGGAGTTAAATTTGGAATTGATTGTGGGGCTGATCTTTGAATTGATTTTGGATTTTGCTTCAGTTGTCGAAAACTTCGAGAAAATCCGGGCGGAAGTCTCCTTAATGGATATCCCTGAACCCGATTCACATCCGGGCACAATGTCCGACATATCCAAATAACTGAGCATTGATAAAATTGCCGCGTCGACCTCATTGAATGGACTCATCAAAAAATCCAGGTCTCCCCGCCAATGCAAATAGTCAAAAAAATTAGCCATACAAACCAACCCTTTTAATCCATAATAAATTATATAAGCAAATGGTGGGATGGTAAACTGCCGGTCGAATCAACTGCCATTTTCCGGGGCCATCAGTGATGCCTGCTTTTCGGCCGGAGATTGAGACAGATCGACCCCGCTTTGCGCAAAGCCCTTCCGTACATTGCTGTTAACCCGTGATCGATATAGATCGAGACTGTATTTAGGAGACCCTAATCAAGTGGATATGGTTCATAATCCTATCGGGCAATGAATTTCTAAAATTTATTGTTCGAATTCCATTGCCATTAGAAATTTGTATGTTTTTTCAGAATTTGTTAAATCCCCACAAGGGCAGGGTGGCAAAATGAAACCCTAATCGCGCTTCTGATAATTGGGGGCCTCGCGCGTGATCGTGATATCGTGTGGGTGGCTCTCGATTAATCCGGCATTGGTAATACGGATCATACGTGTTTTTGTGCGCAGTTCCACAAGATTACGGGCTCCTGCATAACCCATTCCGGAGCGCAACCCGCCTACCAGTTGATAGACAAAATCAGCCAGGTAGCCCTTGTACGGCACAATCCCTTCGACACCTTCCGGCACCAGCTTTCCCAAACCGCCTTGTCCGCTGCCATAACGGTCACGGCCGTAGCCCTGCATGGCAGCCAGGCTGCCCATGCCGCGATATTCTTTTACACGCCGTCCTTCATACAGCACTACCTCACCGGGGGTCTCATCGAGACCGGCCAGCATGCTGCCCAGCATGACTGTCTCTGCACCCGCAGCCAGGGCTTTCACGATATCACCGCTGTATTTGAGGCCGCCATCGGCAATCACCGGTATGTCGAATTTTTCGGCTTCACGCGCACATTCATAGACTGCTGTGAGCTGCGGCATTCCTGCGCCGGCAACGACCCGTGTGGTGCAGATGGAGCCCGCGCCCACGCCCACCTTGATGCCATCCGCACCGGCTTCGACCAGATCACGAGTGCCTTGTGCGGTGACGACATTCCCAGCAATCAACGGAAGATCAGGCCAGGCTTGTTTGATACGCCTGATGGCCGATACCACCCCGGCGGTATGTCCGTGGGCGGTATCGATGACAACCACATCCAGGCCTTTTGCTACCATCTTGTCCACCCGGGTTTCAACATCTGCTCCCACCCCCACAGCAGCACCCACCAGAAGCCGCCCGTTATGATCCTTGGCGGCATGGGGATATTGCGTCCGTTTTTGAATGTCCTTGACGGTGATCAGGCCCTTGAGCAGACCGCTCGAATCAACGAGCGGAAGTTTTTCGATGCGGTACTTTTGCAGGATCTCCTGCGCCTCTTCCAATGACGTTCCCACCGGTGCAGTGATCAGGCTGGTGCTGGTCATAAAATCAGAGACCGGCCGTGACTGATCCTGGGTACCGGCAAAGCGCAAATCCCGATTGGTAATGATGCCCACCAGTCGTTTTTCCTTGCCCGTGACAATGGGCAGTCCGCTGATATGGAAATTGGACATGATAACTTCGGCGTCCTTGATGGTGGCATCAGGTTCGAGGGTGATGGGGTCAAGGATCATACCGGATTCCCAGCGTTTGACGCGGTCGACATGGTCGGCCTGGTCATCGGGTGACAGATTGCGGTGAAGTATGCCAATTCCTCCGGCGCGCGCCAGCGCGATGGCCATGCGGGCTTCGGTGACGGTGTCCATGGCTGCCGAAATCAGGGGGATGTTCAGTGAAATTGAGCGTGTCAGGCGGGTCTTTATCTCGGTTTCAGCGGGAAGAATTTCACTGTAACCGGGAACGATCAATACATCGTCAAAAGTGAGCGCTTCGGTGGAAGAGAAAAGCTGTTCATTCATACAAACTCCTGGAGAAAAGAGGTAAGTAAAATTTTATCATTCGTCAGATGGTTAATCCTGTCAGTCGGTTAGTGACGGAAATGCCGTACACCGGTGATTACCATCGCCATGTTGGCTGCATCGGCGGCGGCCAATGATTCTGCGTCCCGCAGCGAACCACCGGGGTGAGCCACCGCAGTGATACCATACCCGGCGGCTGCTTCCACACAATCAGGGAACGGGAAAAATGCATCGGATGCCATGACGGCACCTTTGGCACGTTCACTGGCGCGTTGGGCAGCAATATGCACGCTGTCGATCCGGTTGGGTTGTCCGCTGCCAATGCCCATGGTGGCGGTGCCCTTGCCAAAGACAATCGCATTCGATTTGGCATGCTGGACGGCCTTCCAGGCAAAGCGCAGAGACTGCCATTCCTCGTCGGTGGGAGTGCGTTTGGACACGACCTTCCATTCCGCTTCAGCCGGATCCCCGCGGTCGATGGTCTGCCGCAGCAGACCGCGCGTAATGGAGCGCAATTCGTAATCCGGCTCGATCGTCAGATCGGGCATTTCCAACAGGCGACAGTTTTTCTTTTTGGCCAGTATTTCCAGCGCAGCGGGTAAAAAGCCGGGGGCTGCGATGCACTCTACAAACAGATCCTTCATAAGGAGGGCCGTTTCGGCATCGATGGGGCGCGTGCTGGCAATCACGCCGCCATAGGCGGATACCGGATCGGAGACCAGAGCAGCCTGGTAGGCCTCACTGAGCTTCTTTGCGGATGCAATCCCGCAAGGTGACAGGTGTTTGACGATGCAGATGGTTGGCCCGTCAAAACTGACGGCCGCTTTCCAGGCTGCATCCAGATCCAGCAGGTTGTTATACGAAAGGGGTTTTCCTTGCAGCAAACGCCCGCCCAGGGGGCCATCATCGGGGTTGTAGCCGTACACCCAGGCGGACTGATGTGGGTTTTCACCGTAGCGCAACGACTGGATGGGGTAAACGCTGATGGTAAACGGCTCCTCGGCCTGGGGATGGATCGTTTTCCCCAGCCAGGTGCTGATGGACTGGTCGTAGCGGGCGGTCATGGCAAAACCTTTTAACGCCAGCCTTTGGCGGGTTTCCATGGAGATCGACCCGTGCTGCAATTCAGCCAGGACGGCGGGATAATCAGCCGGGTCGCACACCAGCGTAACCCTGGCATGGTTTTTGGCTGCTGCGCGGATGAGAGTGACCCCGCCGATATCGATGTTTTCGATGGCATCCTCGAAGGTGACATTTGCTCTGGCGATCGTTTGTTCGAACGGGTAAAGGTTCACCGCCACCAGGTCGATGTAGTCCCACCCCCGGCTTTGGATTTCGGCCAGATCTTCCGGCGTGGAACGGGCCAGCAGCCCGGCATGGACAGCAGGATGCAGCGTTTTTACCCGGCCGCCCAACACTTCCGGCGATCCGGTGTAATCTGCAATTTCCGTCACAGGAATCCCGGCTTGTTGCAGCACCTTGGCAGTACCGCCCGAAGCGAGCAGACTCCAGTTCAGGTTGTGCAAACCCCGGGCAAACTCCTCCAGGCCGGTTTTATCAGAAACGGATAACAAGGCTTTTGGCATCATCATTCTCCTTACTCATTTTCTGTATCCCGGATCAGGTTCCGGATGGTATCGACATATAATCGATGTTCTGCTCGATGGATGCGCTCTTCCAAGCTTTCCAGCGTATCACCGGCCAGAATGGGCACTTCACAACTTCCGAGCACTGGCCCGCTGTCGACTCCTTCGTCGGGAACGAGGTGGGTCATCACACCGGTATGATCGATTTCACCTTTTTGAAAAGCTTCCCAGGCTCGCTCGATGGCATGGGTGCCCGGAAAGGTGCCGGGCAGCGCCGGGTGAATATTGATCACACGGCCCGGGAAACGGCCCAGGAATTCCATTGTCAGCAGCCGCATCCAGCCTGCCAGAAGTATCCAGTCCGGCTG
>JAJFTV010000059.1 GCA_021372725.1 Chloroflexota bacterium
TGCCATCCCACCCGAAATAAGCGAAGCACCCTGGCTTTTTGAAGGTTCAATCGAACTCAAGGATTCACTCGGGAATCCAATCGGAACCCGTGCCCCCGAAGACTACCAATCCCTGGTCAATAGTCTGGGTGGAGATCCGTCCCAGAACTGGGCATTGCAATTCAAACCAGCCTCGCATCAATTCCCGTTACAACTGGAGCAAACGCTGGTCAAGACCCAACCGCTTCCAGAATCTTCTCTCGAATATGAAATCGACTTGCCGGAAGATTTGGACTCGTGGGTTCAGATCACCCTCGATCAAGACCTCCAGATCGACGGGCATACCATCCACCTGTTGTATTTGGGGCTTGGCCACGATCCCGATAACACCGCATGGCTTATCCTGGATAAAGGACCCGAAGTCTTCGACATCCGCCTCCAGGTTCTGGACCCCAATAGCCAAACAAGAATTGATTCGACACAGACGAAGGATTTGGATGACCACCTCATTATCGACTTCAAGATTCCTGAGACCGCTGGCAGAAAACTCCTGTTGAATTTCTACGAACCGACGGTTGTCAGCAAGAGTTATTCCCTCTTAGGCGCCTGGAGTCCGGATGCGCAGGTGATTTCAGCCCTTTCTACCCCTGAGGCTGTGTCCCAGGTCTGCCTCAGTTACGATCAATATCAGGAGCCTGCACCAGATATCGCTGCAATTCCAGCAGGCAAAATACTGGTTGTGCGCAATACCGATCGCGGCGTGGAGCTGATCCTCTCCAACCTGGACGGAAGCGATCCGCAGGTTTTGGATACCCAGGGAGGCTGGGACGGCACATTATCTCAGGATGGCTCAAAGTTATTCTATCTTGGCGATCTCGATCGAACCATGCACATCCTGGACCTTAGAACAGGCGAAGAGGAACTCTGGCCATTTACAGAGCATGTCTCTGGAATACAGCCCGTTTGGTCTCCAGACGGAAGCATGATCGCTTTTTATGGATCAGACTATACCCCCAACGTCTTGCGCCTGGAAGACTGGTCGGTTGTCAGCGTCCAGATCTCTGCCCGGGCCAGAATCGATGGCTGGTCGCCAGAAAATGAGCTTTACGTCACCGAGATGGCCTATGTCGGCAACCCTGGCAGGACATTGGCATACGATTTCGCTGCCGGAACCAGTCATGAAGTAAGCCTGCCGAACATGTTGGTCCACTCAACCAACGCATACCCGCTATCCGCCGAGAATGGAAAATTCATTTATACCAACTCCGATGGAACAGCCGCCTATATTTACGACCCAGCCACCCAGGAAACAACAACCTTGGTGGAAGGATTGCAGGTCTACAACCTGGGCTGGGCCGGGAGCGATTGGGCTGTGGTCAGCATTGAGGAAGACTCAGGCAAATCGGCCGCTACAATGCTCGTCAACCCGCTCACCTGCCAAACCATCCGCCTTCCTTACGTTGATAATGGGAGGAACTCTGACATGGTCATGGATGTGGTAATGCCGTAGATACAGCGTAAAAAGTCAATATCCAAAGAGGCTGTCTCAAAAGTAATGAGACAGCCTCTTCTTTCTTGACTCCGTTTCGCCTTAAGAGAGGCATCCTATACAAAATTTAACCTCAACCACATATCCGAGATACTGGGATTTTCTCTTTGCGGCAATGGCACATTATTTCAATCGAATATGTCCATGGCTGGAACGCTGGCAGAACCTTTCCCCTCTTCATTGGATCTAATTTAGGCCTGTGCATTCTCCAAGCGGGAGTAGAAAATTTTCTTGGTTATCTCAGTAGCTATGACGTAGAGCACCGTTAACCCAAGCATTGCCAGCATGAGCGGTGCGGGCAAGGGGACAAAACCAAATACAGAGATAAACGGTAGATATGGCAGCACGAGTGTAATCCCGATGAAAATCAACGTACTGACCAGCAAAAGTCTGCCCGGACGGCTACGGAAGAAGGGATGGCGCGTTCGCACTACCAGAGCAATAACCAACTCGGTTATCAAAGATTCGATGAACCAGCCGGTGCGGAATTCCTCCGGCGAAGCGTGGAACAATAACAGCAACGTTCCAAAGGTCAGGAAGTCGAAGATCGAGCTGACCAAACCAAAGACCACCATATAGTTGCGAATGAACCTGGTGTTCCAGCGGCGTGGCTTTTCAGTCATTTCCCGATCCACGTTATCGCTGGCAATTGTTACGGCTGGGATGTCGGAAAGGAAATTATTAAGCAGAATTTGCGGAGCAAGCAAGGGCAAAAATGGCAGGATCAGCGAAGCCCCGGCCATACTGAACATGTTTCCAAAGTTGGCGCTGATGGTCGTGAGAATGTATTTGAGTGTATTGGCAAAGGTCATGCGGCCTTCGTCGATGCCCTGTCGCAAGATATCCAAATCCTTCTTCAGCAGCACAAAGTCGGCGGCGTCTTTGGCTACATCCACCGCCGTATCCACTGATAAGCCCACATCCGCGGCATGCAGGGCAGGCGCATCATTGATTCCATCGCCCATATAACCAACTACATGCCCGGTCTTTTTCAACGCGAGGATAATGCGTTCCTTCTGGTTAGGGTCGACTTCTGCGAAGAGCGTAGTACGTTCGGCAAGATGCCAGAGCGCCTCGTCATGCAGGTCATTCAGCTCACTTCCGGTTAACACGCCCTGGAGTGGCAGATTCACTGCCTCAGCGACGTGGCGGGCCACTTTCTGGTTGTCGCCGGTGATGATCTTAAGCTGCACCCCGCGTTTTGCCAGATCGACGATGACTTGTTGTACATCCGCCTTGGGTGGATCGAAGAAGAGCAGAAAGCCCGCAAAGGTGAGTTCTTTTTCATCGGCGTAAGAATAAGCTTCGGACTGCCCGGCTACCGTCTTTATCGCTATACCGAGCACGCGGAAACCTTTTTCGCTCCATTCGCTATACCGCTTTTCAATCTCCGTTTGCGTCGCAGTATCCAGTGGATGGGTTCCATCCCCGGATTGAAGGCTGGTACAAATGCTTACAACATTTTCCAATGCGCCCTTGGTGATGAGAGTATATTCGCCTTTGGCATTGGCAACGACCACACTCAGGCGCTTGCGTACGAAGTCATAGGGGATTTCGTCCACTTTTTGCTCGGCGCTGATGTCCAGCCCAACCTTCTGCGCGGCTGATTGAATCGCTTCATCCAGCGTGTTGTTCAGCCCAGTCTGATAGTGCGCGTTAAGATAGGCATAACACAGAACAGTCTCAGACGGTTGCCCTTGTGTATCGAGCGCACCATCGAGACGAACAACACCTTCTGTAAGTGTACCGGTCTTGTCGGTGCATAATATGTCCATACTTCCAAAGTTCTCGATGGCGTTCAGACGGCGCACGATCACGCCACGCTTGGCCATCTGCTTTGCGCCATGAGACAGTGTGATACTGATAATGGCTGGCAAGAGCTCAGGCGTCAGGCCTACCGCCAACGCAAGTGAAAAGAGGAGCGAATCCAGGACCGGTTTGGCAAGGTAGATGTTGACTGCCAATACAACGATCACCATCACCAGCATGACCTGTGTGAGCAGATTACCGAAATGCCGAATCCCGCGTTCAAATTCGGTCTCCGGCGGGCGCAATTTCAATCTTTCTGCTACCTGGCCGAAAACCGTGTCTTTTCCCGTTTGCATAATCAATACCTGCGCGGTTCCGCTGTTGACACTGGTGCCCATGAAGACGCAGTTGATACGCTGCGCCAGACTGGCATTTACAGGAACAATCGCCGGTTCCTTCTCAACCGGGAAAGTTTCACCGGTCAGCACGGCCTGGTTGACAAAGAAATCTTTTGCCTCCAACACGATACCATCCGCCGGGATCAGACTACCCGCGGAAAGCATCACCACATCGCCTGGCACCACTTGTTCTGAAGGCAACGTCTGAGGTTGACCTCCCCGCAGCAGGCTGGATTTGATCGTGATTTTTGAGCGTAATTTCTCTACCGAGTTACTGGCTGTATATTCCTGTACAAAGCCAAGAATAGTGCTGCCAAGGACGATGGCAAGCACAATAATGGCATCCACCCACTCCCCCACGATGCCGGAGACAATTGCCGCAAAAATGAGAATGAGAACAAGCGGACTTTTGAATTGGCTCAGCAACAGGCGCAGCACGGTTGTTTGCTGCTTCGCTCTAATTGTATTCGGTCCGTACTGCTTCAGACGTTGCTCAGCATCTGCTGGTTGAAGACCGTTCCTGGAAGAGGACTGTGCAGACAGGAGTTCCTCTGCCGAGAGGCTCCAATAAGCGGTTGGAGTCGCTTGGGTGGCCTGTTGTCCCGTTTTGGGCGGTGTGCTAGTCGTAAGATTTGAGAAGGGTTTCATTTATTCTTCCCTGACGCCATATTGTTATCTCATATAGCTAATTATAAGATGTTTCCTGTACAAGGAACACCTTGCCTTAGCTTGTTCAAGGATATTTTTGGATCAACACCCATTATAAAATCATACATCTCACGCTGCTTAATATTCATGCGCTTATGTCAAATTTTTTAGAAATTTATCAGGTTACATTCGGTACGGTTACATCACCGACTAGGCGTATATAAAAACGTTGGAATTGGTAAATCTGATATAATTTTATTTCACTCTGGATTTACATATTTATTGAGGCTAACATTATGGAGCAAGATAGACTTCGTATCGTGTTGGAAGATCTAGCACAAGGAAAATGTTCAGTTGATCAGGTTATTGATCAGCTAAAAATACTCCCGTATGAGCCGCTAAATGGATACGCCAATTTAGATCATCACCGACAGTTGCGAACCGGTTTCCCCGAAGTGATTTTCGCCCAAGGAAAAACATCAGAACAGGTTGTAGAAATATTTATTCACCTCCAAAACCAAGGCCAACTGGTTATGGCAACTCGAGTTAATTCAGAAATGTATGCCCAAGTAAAAGATCGATTAACCGGTGTAAGCTATCACCCTTCTGCCAGAATACTATACTCGGATCAGGACGCCGAAAGGGAAAAACTGCCAGGTATTCTGGTTCTTACCGCTGGAACATCTGATATCCCAGTCGCAGAAGAAGCTGCCATCACAGCAGAACTGATGGGTAATCAAGTTGAGCGAATTTATGATATTGGCGTAGCAGGTTTACACCGCATGCTTAACCATCTTCCCCAATTACAAAAGGCAAATGTGATTATTGTTGCAGCCGGGATGGAAGGCGCTCTCCCTAGTGTGGTGGGCGGATTAGTTTCTGCTCCGATTATTGCACTTCCTACAAGCGTAGGTTACGGATCTAGTTTTCAAGGTTTAGCTGCTTTGTTAGGTATGTTGAACAGTTGTACCAATGGTGTGGCAGTAGTCAACATCGATAATGGTTTTGGCGCAGGGTGTCTCGCAACAAAAATCAACCGAATGTCCAACAACAAAAATAAAACATGAATCTCTGTAACCATTTCAGCAGGCAATTGAATAATTCTGGAATTCCAGCGCCCTTACTGCAAAAATGGGAATCCCTCCTGGACGATTTGAAAAGTTTTGATTCAGCAGTTATCGCTTACTCTGGCGGAGTTGACAGCAGCTTTCTCGCTTATGTTGCTTTACAGGTGCTTGGAAAAAAGATGGTTACAGTCACTATTGTTTCGCCAGTAGAACCCACCAGTATGCTGAAGACAGCAGTTGACTTTGCTGCATACCATAAGTTCGCCCATGTAATCATCACCCATAACTTGCTTGAGAATCCGAATTTTTATACTAATTCAATTGACCGTTGCTATCATTGTAAAACAGACATGCTTCATACGCTCTGGGATTATGCCAAAGAACATCAGTTGAGTGTATTACTCGAAGGACAGAACGCCGATGATCAAACTGATTATCGACCCGGCCGTAAGGCTATAGAAGAAACCGGTACTATCAGCCCTTTGGCAAGAAATGGACTCTCGAAAGTGGAGATTCGATGTTTATCCAAAGCTTTTGGTTTGCCAATTTGGGATCAACCTAGCTCTCCCTGCCTGGCAACTCGGATCCCTTACGGTACGGTGATTACTGAAAAGGCGCTTGACCAGATTGCTCAAGGAGAGGCTTACTTACAAGAGAAAGGTTTCAGGAATGTGCGCGTTCGTTATCATCGCGAGGAAGCACGAATCGAAATTGAGCCAGATCAAATTGCAAATCTTTTGAATTATCGAGAAGATCTTGTCAATTATTTTAAACAAATCGGATTTCTCTATGTTGCCCTTGACCTGCAAGGATACCGATCGGGGAGCATGAACGAAGGATTGAACTTATGATAATTTTATACTGTGACTGTTTTTCCGGAATTAGCGGAGATATGTTTCTTGGCGCGCTGATAGATGCTGGTTTACCCATTGAGCATCTTTCAGAGCAATTCAAACTGGTTAACCTACCTGAGTATCAGGGAATTAATGTGGAAAATGTTCACAAGGGGGCTTTGGCGGCGACTCTTGTGAAATTGGATATCACTGAGCATCACGAAGATTCCAGTTTCAAGCACGAGTATCATAGTTATCACCGTCATCTGGGTGACATTCGTAACCTGATCGAATCAAGTGATCTATCCAAATCAGTTCGCCAAACCAGTATGAGTATCTTTCAAAAATTAGCTGAAGCCGAAGCGAAAGTTCATGGAACATCCATTGAAGATGTTCATTTCCACGAAGTAGGTGCGGTGGATTCCATTCTGGATATTGTAGGAGCTGCAGTTGGATTAGAGTATTTTAATATCGAAGCCGTATATTCTTCTGCCGTTCCTTTGGGAACCGGTCAGATAAACACGCAGCACGGTTTGCTACCTCTACCTGCGCCGGCAACATTAGAACTCATTCAAATGGCGCAGATACCCGTCACAGCTTCAAAAGCAACTGTTGAATTGGTTACCCCAACTGGCGCTGCAATTTTAGCATCCCTGGCTACTTTTCAACAACCTGATATGAAAATGAAATTTGTTGGTATTGGAGCTGGACAGCGTGATTTGGAGTGGCCGAACATTATGCGAATACTAATCGGCACTCAGGAAGAGGTTGCAGACACTCATCTTGAAATTGAAACGAATATAGATGATATGAATCCACAACTTCTTGGCCATGTCATGACAAAGTTGTTTAAGATTGGCGCTTTAGACGTATACTTCACCCCAATTTATATGAAGAAAAACCGCCCAGCAACCAAATTATCTGTCATTGCACGCAAAGAGGACGAAGCAACTATTTGCAATCTTCTTTTGCGAGAAACAAGTACTTTGGGGGTCAGAGTGAAACCCATCAGGCGGAATGAAGCAAAACGGGAGATACGAACTATTGAAACCAAGTATGGGAAAATTCCAATGAAGCTAAAATTCGTAGACGGAGAGATCATTCAGGCTGTTCCTGAGTTTGATTCGTGTGTTTTGTTAGCGGAGCAGGCTGGTATTTCGGTAAATCAATTTATCCACGAAGCCACAGCCGCAAGCTATGAATTGCTCAAAAGAGAATTCTTTAATCCCAAAATTGAGCTTAACGATTAACCAGTGTCAATTTACTTTATTAAAAATCGATAGACAGGTTAATTAGAATCTGATTGTATCGGGTTCTGATGGTTTATTTGCCCCCTATCCAAAATTTAAGTTGGGTGCCAGCGAATATGTAGCGGAGCTACCGGACGGGGAAGTCCCGGGTCACTTTGGTCTGGCCGTCAAGGATTATTGTAATAGCCATTTTTCTTGACAATCCCTTATATATTGATTATACTGTTTATATTGTATATATACAGTTGAAATCAAGGTGAGCTTTGAATATCATTATTTCCAATACAGCAGGGATTCCTATATATGAGCAAATTAAGGAGCAGATAAAGGCTGCCATATTCAACGGTGAACTAAGCGAAGGGGATTTGCTCCCCTCCATTCGTCAATTGGCAAAGGATTTGAAAATCAGCGTAATAACAACCATGCGCGCCTATACTGATCTGGAGCATGAAGGCTTTGTCGTTAACATGCAGGGTAAAGGTTGTTTTGTACTGCCACAAAATACGAACCTTTTGAGAGAACAAAAATTACGGGTAGTGGAAGCAGGTTTGCTTTCCGCAATCAATGCTGCAAAGTTGGCGAAACTGTCAGAAGCGGAATTGGTGGATATGTTAAAACTCTTGCTTGAGGAGGACAATTATGAGTGATATTTTGGAACTAAATCATATCAATAAGGGCTTTGATGGATTTTCTCTGCAAGACGTTTCTTTTGCTTTTCCAACAGGCTTCATTATGGGTTACATCGGCCCCAATGGCGCCGGGAAAACAACCACCATCAAACTGATACTGAACATGCTTTCTCTGGACAGTGGTTCTATAAAAGTATTTGGAAAGAACAATATGATTTGTGAGCAGGAAATTAAAGAGAAAATCGGTGTGGTGCTGGATCAGCCGTTTTATGTTGATGAATGGACGTTGCTGGATGTGGAAAAGTCGCTATCTCCATTTTATCAAAAATGGAACTCCTCAAAATACAGCACCCTGCTGAAAGAATTTCATCTTGATGCACAAAAGAAAGTGAAAGCCCTCTCGCGCGGCATGAAGATGAAACTGATGATTGCAGTGGCGCTCTCGCATGAAGCGGATTTACTTATTCTTGACGAGCCGACAAGCGGGCTGGATGCTGTGGCAAGAAACGAGTTAATGGATATTTTAAGCACCTTCATGACAGATGAGAATAAAGGGATTTTGTTTTCCACCCATATCACATCCGACCTTGAAAAGATTGCCGACTACATCACCTTTATCAATAATGGGAAGATACTTTACAGCAGCACTAAAGATGACTTATTGGAGAAATATTACATTGTCAAGGGTGGCAATGGCGCATTGAATGCTGAACAGAAAAAGCATGTAATTGGTTATCGAGAACACAGTGTTGGTTTCGACGGCTTGATAGACAGGACTATGCTCAATGCACTTCCAAAATCTGTTGTCACCGAGCCGAGTAATCTGGATGAGATTGTTGTCAGGTTTACTATGGGAGAGAAGCAGATATGAATAGAATAGCCCACTTTATTCATTTGGATTTTTATACGATTAATCCATACAAAAAAGCACTATATCTACTAATCCTGGTCGGATTGGTAATGGGCATCATAATCGAGTCTATATCAGCACTGCCCGCTATTATTATGATGGGCCTTTTGGTTGTCATGTCTTATCCGTTCTCTATCGGGGAGAAAAACGGAATGGATACCTTATATGCGACTTTACCTATCAAACGCAAAAGTGTTGTAACCGGGCGCTATGCTTTTGTATTCTGCATGGAAATTATTGCTGCAATATTCGCCTTGCTTTTATCAGCGGCGTTGTCTGTTATTTTTACAATAGATTTAAACGTTACGGAAACGCTTGTTTCTCTATGTTTTCTAACAGCAGTTTTTTCACTGGTAGTCTCGCTGCAATATCCCCTTTATTTCAAATTCGGGTACACAAAAGGACAGCCTTTTGCGTATCTCTTTTTATCATTGGGTATTCTCGCAATAGCGGTATGGTCAGGCATATCGGAAAACCTCGCGTCGTTGACAAGCTTGAATAACCTCTGGGAAGGCATATCGGCTAATCCATACCTAATGTTTGGATTGCCTGTCGGCATTGGGTTCTTGTTCCTTGCGTTGTCCTGCGCGTTATCCTGCAGGTTGTATGAGAAAAGAGATATTTAGCAGAGTGCAATTAGAATCACTAATAATCACCTGCTAAACGGCATGATGAGTTTTTATTTCTCCAAAGCATACAAAATTCTCTGGAAAACCTGCCCGGTCAAATCGGGGATGGCTGAGGCTGCCACAATGATTTTCATTGCATCAACTACCTCAAAATATTTTCTGATTCATCACTTAAGAAGGAAGTGACGGGGGAATGATTTGTCGGTCTAACCTCTTGTCACCACCCGCATAGGGGTGGTTATTTGTCTCTTTCGCTTCGCTCCCTCGACAGGCTCAAGTCCACTAAACTATTTTGTTGGATGAAAATGTGATTTTGGATTGATTTTTTCACAACCTCCAAAAAGGAAGTATTTAGCTTCTGTAAAATTGAACTCATGAAACGCTGGTAATTCCGAACAGGTGAAAGCAAGGATGGCGGGGAGATTTACGGGATGAACAATCCAGCCAAATCACCGTGCAGGGCAGTGGGCAGCAGATAAGTTTCGCAGCCGTTCGGCTTGATTAACACGACCGTTCTCTCGTCGGAATACGCCTTCCCCAGGCTTACACCCAACCAGCCCGAGCGGCCCCATTCCACCCCAACAGCGCCTGCATTATCCAGCACCCGGTGCATATCGCTGCCATCTGGATGAACGATATACAGACTGCTGCTATCCCGGCCGCGGTAGGCGATCCAGTTCCCATCCGGTGAGAGCGCGGGGTTGAGAAATTTTGGCGTGCCATTCTCGATCGTGAACAGTTCCTGCGCTGTGCCGCTGGCAAGGTCAAATGCGTACACTTTCCAGGCAGCACCCCCTGTGAAGGGTGCGACAGAGTAAAGCTGGTTGCCATCCGCTGACCAGCCAATGACCGATTCGTAACTCCAGTCGGAAATCTGGCGCACTGTATTTTCATCAATGTTGACGAGATACAAACTATTGATTACTCCGACACCGCTTCCAATATATGCCAACTGCATCCCATCCGGCGCCCAGTGCAGGTCAGCCCCGCCAGCACTATCCAGGACTTTCTCGCTCATCGTAGCCAGATCCATCACGTGGATTCCGTCTGAGGCCGGGTATGCCAACCGGCTGCCATCCGGCGAGAGCGCGGCATCCAAACTGCCGTCCGGAACCAAGACCTGCTTTCCACTGCCATCCAGGTTGTAGAGGACGAGCCCCCATTGATCTGTACCGTCCAACTGTTCGTACATCAGGGCTTTGCCACTGGCCAGATCGGCCGGGGCCGGCTTGAGCTGTGCGAGAGAATCTGCCGCCGTCAGGCACACGCCTGGTTGAGGGGTGGAAGTGGCGAAAGGCCCGCTTTGCGTGGTGTCCGGGCTCCACTGTACCTGGAAGGATTTGCTTTGACGTGTCAGGGCTTGAAAACTGAGCACAACTTTCAACTGCCCGTGTGGAAATTCAGGAGCACCGTTAATATCGGCATAACATACTTCCCGATCAAATTCGTCCGGGAAATAATCTCCACCTCCACCCCCGCCGCCGCAATTGGGCGTATAGCCCACAATATCCACACTGATTGCATTGGCACTTGCTCCAGGATCGGCTTTGAAGTGGAAAGTATAGCCGCCCCTGGAGCTCGATTCGATCGAAACCAGGCGAATATTATACCCACCCAGCCTGAAATCCTTGTTTACCGTCCACAGACCACCGTCCTGAGGATTCTGTCCGGCATCGAATTCAAACTCAGCCTGCTCTTTCGATCCTGTCGGACTGTTGATTTCGCCTGTCCAGATGATGGTCACCGGCGGGATAAAATTCTTTTCCAACTGGTAAAGCCATGCCTCGCTGTTCGGGCGGGTGGGGGCTGTCAGTTGAAAGTCGTTTGAAGAGGTCTGAGGAACCTCCCGGCCATCTGCGCCAACAATGGCGGTCTGTTTAATCGCCCACCAGGAGCCGGCAGGCAGAGCGGCATCCACGGCCGCGTCATAATTAAATTCACCCATCAGAACGAATTGATCGCCGATATCGAGTACTTTGCTGATCGTCAGCGGATTGATCTCAGATGTGGGAGTATTATTTACTATCGAAGGGGTTTGTGATGGAACACTTTCAATGACCGGAACCACGGTAAAATCGGGCGGAGCGTCCATAAAACGCAGTGGCAACTCCCAGTTCTCCGGCACCGTGCCGGGCAGGGTGCTATTGATACACGGAATCACGAAGACGGCCTCGTTCACGTCCGCCGGCACAGGCTGATAGCCATAGTTCAGCAGGGCAAGCTGGGTACTGTCCGCAAGGCGTAGAAACGGCTGCAGGGAGCAGCCCATCACGTCCTCGCGATCCGGGTAAGCCGAACCCGGTACACCGAAGATACGAAAGTCGATATAGGTTCTGTCCCCGGTCAGGGTGGCTGAAGTGACCGTGATGGTAATTCCAGCGCGGGTAACACTGACCGGCTCGGCCAATACGCGGATGGGGCTGCTCTCATCCACGATCCCCACCCCCGGGATATAACCCAAAAGTCTGGCAACCTCAGCGTAGACACGCTGCGGGCCAATTACCAGGGTGCTGATAATCATAATGGATAGAATCACAAGCGCAATTGTCCAGGCTGGCCGCAATCCAAAGAAAGGACGCGATTTTCGAGATTTTACAGCCGCACGCTGCATCAAATCAGCATACACCTGGTCGACAAATTCAGAGCGCATCTCAGGCACTCCGAAGGATTGGCGAATACTCTCTTCAAACTCTGGGGTTGAAGTCCATTCATTCATTTGAAACCTCCCACTGGCTGTGCAGCCGGGCTAATAATCGGTAGATTGACTTTTTAACCGCTTCTTCATTGCGATGCAGAAAATGGGCAATTTCCGGAAAACTCATGGCTGCCAGAAACCTTAATCGCAGCAGCTCGCGATCTTCTTCAGGCAATGCCCAAATGAGGTTTGACAGGGCTGCTGCCTGCTCCGATTGAATCACATCCAACAAAGGATCGTTTTCGACCGGAATATCATCCACCTCATCGAAAGACGATATATTTTTCCGTTGTCGAAAGTGATCCATCGCTTTATTGCGGGCAATCGTAAACAACCAGGAAGCAAAGTGTTCATCCTGCCGAAATTTATCGAAGGACTCGAAGGCAGTTAGAAATGTCTGAGCTGTAATATCTTCTGCTTCGTGTACATTTCCAGTCCGGCTGTAGAGATATCGAAAGACCTGGCCCACATACAGCTTATACAACTCGCCAAACGCCGTGGGGTCCTGTCTGGCAGCCTTGATTATTCTTATTTCATCTGACTCACGGTTGGTCTCTTCGGATTTCAAACCAATACTGCTTTCTGCCATGAATTTCCTTTCCCGTCGTTTTCACGATATCCTGTATTGAGTTCTATTAGTAAGACGGAAAAACGTGACAAGCGGGACAATGAGATTATTTCATTTATAGTCTCCAGGTAACCTTCTGGCAAGCATTACAATTTTAGTCATTCCATGAATATGCCCGGTATTATTCGATAAAGTCTGAGTTTGAAATGTCGAAAACAAAGAATGTTACTTTTTCTCAAGATCTACGATATATATGTATAGTACGTGAGCCAGATGGATCGATAACACGATTGCCAAAATGGAAAACGCAAATTCAGTGAGAGACAATATCAATTTTCAAGACGAAGCAGCCTTGGTGGAAGCTGCCCGGCGCGACCCGGAGGCCTTTTCAATCCTTTACCAGCAGTATCTGACGCCACTTTACCGTTATCTGCTGCGCAGATTGAATAACATCCACGATGCTGAAGATCTGACAGCGCAAATTTTTACCGAGGTTCTCGAGGGACTTGTGGCGTATCGCTATCAGGAAGGGGGTTGTTTTGCTGCCTGGTTGTTTACCATTGCCCGCCGGCGCCTGGTCGATTTCTACCGCCAGCATCCCGTGGCAGCGCTGGGTGATCCGCCCTCTCCGGAACCCGGCTTGCTCACCGCTGTCGAAAAAGGGCAAGATTTGCAACGTCTTGCACAACTTCTGTCGCAGCTCGACGAGGATCGCCAGGAACTTCTGCGATTGCGTTTCTCCGCCGGGCTGAGCTTCGCTGAAATCGGAATACTCGAAGGGCGCAGCGAAGCAGCGGTCAAAATGGCACTTTATCGTACGCTCGACTTTTTACGTGCCCATTGGGAGGATGAAAATGGATGAGATGAATTCGATCCTGCCGCCTGACCTGGTTTCATCGCTGGACCAATACTATACTGCCCGGCAGCCCGATGCTGCTTTTTCCAGTCACCTGGCAGCCCAGCTTCGCCATCGCCAGATTGAGTTGCTGTCGCCCAATCAGAAACCGTATACCTCACACTCCAGTACAAGGAGCATTTTTATGCAGAAATTACGAACACGCCCGATACGGGCGGTCTTGCTTTCCATTCTGGCTTTGTTGGCCTTGACTGGAGTGGCCTATGCCATAGGCCGGCTGACAGGGTTTATTCCCGGTTTCGGTTTCACATCGGAGAGCAATTCTGTTTTCGTTCTGGCAGAACCGGTTGAAATGACTTCCGGCGGCATCATGCTGCATGTCGACCAGGCGGTCAACGACGGAGAACAGTTTTGGGCGCAAATAACCGTCGCTGGCCTGCCCGAAGAGTGGAAGGATTTTTCGAATGCATTTGTCCTGCTGCCGGATGGTAATAAGATCCAGTACACGATTGGCGGGAGTTCAAATGCGGTGGATGGCGGGATCAGTATGAGTTACCTCTTCCCACCGCTCGCCGGCCAACCACAGGAACTATCCCTGCTGGTGGATGGATTGGGCGGGCAGGATTTCGATCTCCCCCTCAAAATGCGTCCCATTAAAGCCGGTGAAATCGTAGCGGCTCCACCGGAAGGCAACGTACAACTGCAAAGTGAAACCCACGATGGGGTGTGCCTGGTGCTGGATCATGTCGCCATGGACAGCAAAAAAACGGTTTTCCAGGTCTCGCTGCGCTTTGACCAGCCCAACACCTGGGTGGTGGGCCCGTGGAACGTGACTTTGAGTGACGAAGCCGGCGCATTATACCCGCTGACCGACGTCACCCCGGATACGATGACCGGCGGGGATACGCACGTCTACCAGACTGTTCCCTTTACCGGCACAGAACAACTGACGCTCTCTTTGGTGGTTTTTCCAAACCAGGGTGTGCTCCCCATGTTTCAGGATTTCTCCGGTGAGGGTTTGGGTTTCACCTTTGATCCCGGCATTTCCACCCAAACCGGCCAGACATGGGAACTCGATGAGACCGTCCGTGTAGGTCAATTCACCCTCCACGTTGTCCGCGCCACACTGACCGCCGAACCAGGCCTGATATTCGAGTTCGAGCCCGCAGAGGGTATAACCGGTGCGATGGTCTACACGAATGGCCCTCTTTTACGCGGTTCAACCGGCGGTGTGCCCGTGCAGGAAGGAAATTTTACCGCCGGCATGACGTTCGAGAGCATTCCATCCCAGCCGTTTGAAGTGGTGGTCTCGCGGGTCTATTATTCCGCCAGTGGGACCTGGCAAATCCAATGGCAGCCGCCGGCCGCGCCTACCCCGGCAACAGGCCTCCCTACGCCAACCACATCGGCAACCCTGGCGGCTTTTGCCACCCCGACTCTGGCATCGTCGGATCCGCTCGTGCTGGAAATCCAACAACTGGCCCAGAAATTTGACGCACCCTTCCAGCAGGGCCCGGGTTGGGTGCATATCGTCAACGAGACCATCAGTAATCCCCAATCCGGCCAGATGTACCCGCTCCCCTATCTCAAAAGCGAGTTGTGGTACGAGATCGACGCTGAAGGATATGTGACGCGTCATGTCTGGCTGGACTACGATAGTGCCGGAACGCTCATCCAGCAAACTGCGACAGTGGGCGATTATTCCATCAACTTCACCACCGGCGACTCGGGCTTCAACCAGGGTGTCCGTTATCGCCTCTCATTCGATACGCTGACCCAGAGCATCAGCCACGCAGCGCAGAACAACACACGCGTCCTGCGCGAAGAAATCCCCTGCGACGATGGACGAGCGTGCCTGCTCATTACAGGACATGAAAGCTTCGCCAGTCCTGTTCAGAACCCAGGCGAACCTCAGGCATTTTCCGGATCGGGGCGCCGGGTGTGGATCGATTTGCAAACCGGGCAGCAAGTGAAAAGTCAATCATTCTGGCTGCTGGAAGATGGCAGCGAGAAAGTGACATCCACCCAAAGCACGATTCTGGTTGAAAAGCAAGATGCTCCGCCACAAGAAATTCTGGATATTTTGAAAAGAGTGATCGTTCCGTAAATAAGGGAAAGGGGAAAAAAGGAGAATTACTGGGAAAACACCCCCCATAAATAAATCACGCCATCATCACCGGCGACCAATAGAATACACCCATCCGCTGTCATCTGCATGGAACCATAACTCCCGTTCTGGCTGAGGTTTTGCGCCAGGGCGACCATTTGTCCACTGGCGGTGTCCCAAACATGGATTCCAAAGGAGTTGCCGGAAAAGAACAGACTGCCATCGGGTGAGATCGCCGCGCCAAGTATACTCCCTTTGCCAAAAGGAGATCTATACTCTCTTAATACTTGAACCTCTCCAGGGGAGATTTGACCTGATTTCATACTGCCAGTTATCATCCCACCAAACGCCGATTGATCCGCCGACAGGCTTAGATCCAGAACACCTTCGGCGATTAAGGTCGTCATCTGCCCGCTCTCCAGGTCGATGCGGCGCAGGTCTCCGGCGCCGCCTGCCCGGCAGTTTAACGGATAAATGCATCCGGAAGCGACCAGTACAGCACGATTATCCGTCGTGAATTGGACTGAATTCACCTGCCATTCGCTCGTGCCGATCTCCATCGTTTTCAACAGGCTGCCATCCGCCGCATCCCATAATATGAGCCGGCCATCCATCCCGGCCGAAGCCAGCCGGCTGCCATCACCCGAATATCCGATTGCCCACACACCGCCCTCGTGACCGCTCAAGGTTGCCAATGGTGTGCCATCCACTGCGTTCCACAGGCGCACCGTTCCATCCATGGAAGCCGTGGCAAGCTGGTGGCCATCGGCAGAAAAGTGCGTTTGCAAAACGGTGCCGGTATGCCCGTTCAGGGTATAGATCATTTTGCCACTGGCTGTTGACCAAACCTGCACACTGCCGTCTTCGTAACCGCCCCAGGCCAGCAGGGCATGATCAGGAGAGAGCGACGGGCGGCGCTCCACTGTGTTGCGCCCGGAGAGACGGAAAAGCTCCTG